>NZ_JAVDUA010000031.1:0-90407 GCF_031456105.1 Pseudomonas sp. BE134
AATTCGGCAATCGGTTGGCCATTCACTGGCGAGGTATTGGTGAAGTACTGACCTTTGACAGGCGCGACGAACTCGCCGCCGATGTAGTTACCGTAGCGGTGCTTGAAGGATACGAGGGCACCGGGGGTGCCAGGAGGGGCGTAGATCATGGCGAGTCTCTCTTGTTGTTGTTGTTGGTTGTGGTCGTCCGCGGGACGACCACTGTCGCTTCAGTAGCCGGGTGGGGTCAGGAGCCTTGAGGGGTTTCACCGCGTGCCAAGCGGGCATTGATGTCTTCGATGACGGCCGGCAACTCGACGATGGTGTCGATCAGGTAGTGCGGGCGAGAGCCTTCGAACATCTTGATGATGCGGGCGCGTTCTTCTGCCAGTTTGTCGGAGGGCAACGCCTTGTACTGTTCGTAAGTCAAACCCAGGGCGTTGCCGGAGCACGTCAGCGCAACTGTCCACATGCCGGCACTGCGGCCCTCGAGGATGCCGGGCCAGGTGTCGTCGACCTTGACGCAAGCGGCGACGTCGCTGATGCCCAAGGCGATCACGTTAGCCAGAGCCTGGGCTGGATGTGGGCGGCCATTGGGCACTTCGTCGGTCGCTACCACGTGGTCGGCGACGTAGCCATTGTGGCGCGCCAGTTCCACCACTTTTTCCATGACGACAGCCGGATAGCCTGAACAGGACCCTATTTTCAAACCTTGGTCACGCAGCGCATCGATGGCGTTCAAGGCGCCAGGAATCAGCGCCGAGTGCAGCGCGATCTTCTCGATTTGTAGTGGCATGAAGCGCTCATAAAGCGCTGTGACGTCTTCATCGGTCGGTAAGCGATCAAACACCGTACGGTAACGTTCTGCGATCTGTGGCTGGTTGCATAACGTGCGGATGTGGTCCCACTTGCCCATGCCCATGGGACCGCGTGCTTCCTCCAGAGAAACCGCCACGCCAAACTCGGCGAAGGCTTCGACGAAAATTTGCGTAGGGGCGAAGGAACCGAAATCAACGACGGTGCCTGCCCAGTCCAGGACCACGGCTTGCAGTTGGGAAGGTTGTTTGTAATGCATGGTGAATCTCCACTTTTTTGGTAGGGGAAGGCCGTCCCTCTCACCCGTGAGAAGTAGGCTTATCGATAGTTAAAGTGCGTTACAGAATCAGATAACCGGCGTTGAACTGGCCTCGAACAACTCCGCGATCATTGGACGGTTTCTGCGAATACCGAGGCAGCACAAGTGGTAGTCGATGGAAAACGGATGATTTACAAAGGTGATCGGTTTTGTGCCTGGGGTTTCGGCGTACTCGACGGCAGAGACAAAACCTATGCCGATGCCCTTGGCGATGGCATGCACGATGGCTTCGCGGCTGTTCAACTGCATCACACAGTTCAGCGAGACGTCGAGGCGCTTGCAACTTTCCTCCACCAACTGTCGAGTGCGTGAGCTTTTTTCCCTAAGCACCCACCGCTCGTTGCTGATCTGCTCGACGTGGACCTCTTTTTGACTTGCCCAGGGGTGGTCTTCGCGCACGACGGCAATGATCGGATAGCGCCGGTACAGTTGTGTATCAAAGCGCTGGTCGAATTCGGACAGCGCCAGAATCGCCACATCAATGTCGAAGTTGAAGAGCCGGTCCAGTGTCTCCTTTTCTGGAGAAAACGAGGTTTCGAGTTCGATGTCCGGGTGGCGCTGCATCAATTCGTACGTCAGGTTCATCGCTATGGGCGGGGACACCGCGCCCAAGCGCAACATGCCGGTCTTGCGTTGCTTGAAACTTTGTAAAAGTTGCACGGCTTCATCCTCTTGGCCGAACAGGCCCTGGGTGATCGAATAGAGCTTGTGTCCCGCCGAACTCATTTCGATAAAGCGGCCGCGACGGTGGAACAGTTCCACGGAAAACTTCTTTTCCAGTGCGTTGACCTGCTCGCTGACCGTCGGTTGGCCGACGCTCAGGTACTCGGCAGCAAGGGTGAAACTGCCGGTCTTCGCGACTGCATGAAAAGAACGTAGCCACTTGTGGTACTGGTACATAAAAGATCCTGTTCCTGAGCCGAAGCCTGTGATTCAAGCCTCTGAACCTTGTACTCAACGCCGGATGAACAGCGCAACCACCGCGCTGCAAAGGCACGCCGTCGTGACCACGATGAAGATCAACGAGGTATTGCCGGTACTGTCGAGCATACCGCCGATCAATGGTTCCGCCAGGCCCGCAAACAGATAGGACGAAAAGTTCATCACGCCGGTTGCCGTGCCCGCACGCTTTGCGCCGACCAGGTCAGGGCAGAGCGCCCAGAAACACGACGCAGGGCCGTAGACAAAGAACCCGCAGAGGAACAGCGCGATAAGCCCGGTGGCACTGTGGGGCGCAAGGGTCCACATCCACAGGCTGGTGGCGGCACCAAGCACCATGTAGAGCATGATCGCCAGGTAACGTTTGGAGCCGAACAGCTTGTCCGATATCCATCCATTACTCAGCGCGCCGATGGCCATGCCTACCGGCAGGGCAACCGTGATCCACTTTGGATCGATCATGCTGTCGCCGCTCTTCCAGTCGGCACCAAGAAAGTGCACCGGTACCCAGACGATCAGGCCATAGCGAGCGGCGTTCTGGAAACCCAGGGACACTGCGGCAATGATCAGGCGAAAGTTTTTCAGGACGGCTTTGTAGCGTTGCGCAGAGGTCTCGACTTCGCCGTGGGCCACTTCGTGATTTTTGTCATCTGCGTTGGCGACCCCGGTGTCGGCGAGTGGCTCGAAGCCCAAATCCTGCGGCCGTTCGCGCGCCACCAGATAGAAGATGATTCCGCCCGCCAACATCAGCAGCACGGGCAAGCGAAAGATCCAGCGCCACTCCAGATGCATCACCTCCAGCACCACGATGGAGGTCACGTACGACAGGACCGAGGCGCAACCGGCGGCAAACACGTACAGGCCATACACCTTGCCGCGCTCGCCGGCACTCCACCAGTTGGAGATCAGCCGACTGCCCGGCGCCCAGCCCAAAGCCTGGAAGTAACCGTTGATGCCCCAAGGCAGGATCAGCGCGGCAAAGTTGCCTGCGAAACTGGTCACCCAGTTGGCGGCGCAGGACAACACAGCACCGGCGGTCATGATGCGGCGGCCGCCGAATTTATCGGCAAGGTTACCGTTGATGGCCTGGCCGATGGCATACGCCCAAAGCATGGCGGCCGATGCCCATCCGAGGTGCTCCTTGGTAAAACCGAATTCGGCCTGGATGCCCGGGATGGCGAAACCGAAGGTTTGCCGACCGGTGTAGAAAAACAAATAACAGAACATTGCCGCCAGCAACATGCGCCATTGAGCGACTCGGAATGAGGCTGCGTGTGTGGCCAGGGCAGGCATGGTTTGGGCACGATTCATGATCTTTTCCTTATTATTGTTCGCTTACGCCAGTTGGCGTCGGGCGGTGCCCTCTTTTTGTGAGGGCAGCAGGAAATCGTCGCGGCTGATCATGCCGCTGACAGTGCTTGTTGGGTGTTGGCAGGGTCTACGCAGCTTGAGAGCCGATAAAGTTTTTGCCCCGTGCGCCCTGCATGGCGAACTGAATCATTTGCTCGGCTTGCTCCGCCGTTACGCCATAGTCGGAAAACTCGGTTTTCACGCCCAGGCTATGCAGGAATTCACGCAGCTGAGCCTGGGCTTTATCCAGGTCGTTGCCGAAAATTCGTTGCAGGGTACGGTCGCGCGTTGCGTCGTGACCCCAGGCCAAGCCCAGCACCAGCGGCAATGTGAAGGAGCAGGCGATGCCATGCGGCAGGCCATAGTGCAGCGTCATCTCGTAGGAGATGGAGTGGGCGAGGGCGGTTTTGGTGTTGGAAAACGCCAATCCTGCCTTGAGGGCGGCCAATGCCATGCGAGAACGCAGTTCCTTGTTGGAGAGATCACGACGCAGTAGAGGTAGACATTCCAGGATGTCAGCAATAGCGGAGATGGCGAAGGTGTCCGAAACCGGATTGGCATTGATGTTCCAGACCGACTCCAGAGCATGCGACAAGGCATCCAGCCCTGTAGAAACGGTAACGCCGCCCGGAACGGTCAGCATCAGCTCCGGGTCGACAATGGCGACCTTGGGCCAGGTGCATTCAAGGTGCAGCGAGTATTTTTTGTGGCTGGCCGAATCCCAGATCGTTGCCCAAGGTGTCACTTCGCTCCCGGTACCCGCCGTAGTGGGCGCCGCGATCAGTTGTTTGCTGCGCGCAGGGACGAAGGGTTTGCCGGTCGCCAGCAACGCGAGCAATTCATCAAATTGCCCCGACTCAGTACCCACGATCAAGGCCTTGGCGGTATCGATCGCGCTGCCGCCACCGACGGCGATGACTGCTTGGCAGTCGCCGGCTTGCTGCCAGAATCGTTCATAGGTTTCACGTAGTTGGGCCACGTCAGGATTAGGCTGGACGTCTTCGATCACATACACCAGGCGTTCGCCCAGCAGGTCTTGAATGCGATCAACCAAACCCAGCCCACGCGCCTCGGGAAAGGTCACAAGGGCGACTGTCTGGTTTTCGGTGATGTCGGCAAGTTCTTGCAGGCTGCCCCAGCCGAATCGTGTGTCAACTGGATTGTGGAATCGGGCACTCATGGCGGGTCCTTTGTTTTTGTTGTTGGAGTTGGCCCCATACTCGGGGCGCTTCAACAACAGCTCAAATCGATAATTCGCAGGCGTGAATCGGCTGAGCCGATACTTGATTCAATGTGAATGCTTGCTGAAGGAGTTTTTAGTTGTGAGTGCCACGCTGGATCGCGTTGCGCAGTCTGCCTGACACCGCGTCAGCAACGACCACCATGACGGTGATGACGATGATGCAGGTAGCAGTCTCCTGGTACTTGAAGAGTTTCAGGCTGCTCACCAGCTCAAAACCAAGCCCGCCGGCACCCACCATGCCGAGCACGGTCGCCGAGCGTAAATTGACTTCGAAGCGGTAAAGCACCACTGCAATCCAGGCGGTGATGACCTGTGGCAGTACCCCAAAAACGATCACTTGCAAGGGCCGTGCGCCGGTAGCCTGGAGCGCTTCGATCGGGCCTTGGTCGATCTCTTCGATACTCTCGGCAAAGAACTTTCCAAGCATGCCAACGCCGTGCAACGCCAGCGCCAGCACACCGGGGAAGGGGCCAAGGCCTACCGCCGAGACAAATATCAGGGCCAGAATCAGTTCGTTGATGCTGCGAGTGAAATTGAGAAATTGCCGGGTCGTGTTGAAGACCAAGCGGTTTCGGCTCAGGTTACGGGCCGCGAGAAATGACAGCGGTATGGCCATCAAGACGCCGAGCAGTGTGCCCCAAATGGCGATTTGCAGTGTTTCCACCGCGGGCGCCATCAGTCTAGGAAGAATGCTCAGGTCGGGCGGGAAGGTCCGCGCAAGGAAATCACCAATTTGTGGCAACCCTGCCGCCAGTTCGCCCAGGCTCAGTTGCGCGCCCGTGGCACTCCACTGCAGTGTCAGAATGACCGCCAGCACGATTGCGCCAGTGGACAGCCAGCCACGCGGTCCGCGAGGCAGGTCTACTGTCCACAGATAACTTTGCTGTTTCATGCTCAAACCCTCAGTTGCGCGCAAGGGATTATCAGTTCGTCCGCTTTCGCGGAGGTGCTTGGGGCTTGGGTTGTCTGGCCGGGGTAAATGCGCTGCAAGTCGTCTTCGGTCATGCTGGAAGCGGTACCGTCAAACACCAGTTTTCCGTGGGCCAGGCCGACGATCCGGTCGCCGAACTCTCGGGCGTACTCAACCTGATGCAGGTTGCACAACACCGTGATACCCAGCTCCCGCGTGGCATCGCGCAAATATTGCAGCACCAGGCGCGCGGTCTTTGGGTCGAGACTGGCCACCGGTTCGTCCGCCAGAATCACTTTTGGGCGTTGCGCCAAGGCACGAGCGATGCCCACGCGTTGCATCTGCCCCCCGGAAAGTGCATCGGTGCGTTCGCCGGCTTTATGTGCCAGCTCGACGCGCTCCAGGCACTGCATGGCCAGCGCCACTTCTTCGCGCCGAAACAACTGCAGGATCGAGGTGAGCGTTGGCACTGCGCCCAGGCATCCGGTGAGTACATTCTTCAGTACGCTCAGACGCGGCACGACGTTGTGGTGCTGAAAAATCATCGCCGCCTGACGTCGCAGAACGCTGGTGTCGCGACAGGCGAGTGCGTCAATGCCTGCCACCGAGAGCGTCCCGGAGTCGGCTTGGACAAGTCGGTTGATGCAACGCAGCAACGTCGATTTACCCGCGCCGGACTGGCCCAGCACCACCACAAATTCTCCCGCAGCCACGTCCAGATCAATCCCGCGCAAAACCGGGTTTGATCCGTAGTGCTTGGTCAGTTGGCGGATACTGATCATTTGAACCTCCGCAAATCGAGATCGAGCACCTTGGCGGTGTCGCGGACGACGTCGTAATTCGCATCGGAAGTAGGCTGGAAGCCATCCAGTTGGCCCTGGTCACCCCATGGCACGTCCTTGATCGAAGCCAGGGCGGCAGCGACTTTTTGCTTGAGTGCCGGGTCGAGGTTCTTGCGCCAGACCATTGGCGACTCCGGGATCGGACGAGAAGTCCACACCACCTGGAAGTCATCCTGCTTCACTAGCCCCCTGGCCACGGCGTTGGCCAGAATGCGGTCGGCTACGGCGGCGGCATCCACCTTCTGGTTGGCTACTGCGAGGATGCTGGCGTCATGGGAGCCGGAGAAAATCACGCGCGAAAACAATGTAGCGGGATCAAACCCAGCCTGTTCCAGTCCGGCTTTGGGGAACAGATGGCCAGAAGCAGAGCTTGGGTCGACAAACGCGAAGGTGTGATTCTTCAGGTCGGACAATTGATGAATGCCGCTTTCCTTACGGGTAATGATCAAGCTCTTGTAGGCGCTCTGACCGGTTTTCTTGGTGACGGCTACCGCGAACGCTTCAACGTCTGCTACCGACGTTGCCAGCACATAGGAGAACGGGCCGAGGTAGGCCACGTCCAGCTTGCCTGCACGCAGTGCCTCGATGATTCCGTTGTAGTCCGTTGCGACAAAAGGTTCGACGGGCATGCCCAGTTGGGCTTCAAGGCCGCTGAGCACTAGCTTGCTAGACTCGATCATGGCTTGGGAATCTTCTGACGGGATCAGGCCAATCCGCAGTTTGTCGTTCGCCGCCGCGTAGCTGGCAGCGCTGATTGAGAGGCAGGTCAAAGCGGCGACACGCAAAAATCGGGACAGGTTCTTCATGGCATTTCCGGAGTCGGGTTGGAGTTGCCCAAGGTTAGAAATGTCACGTGACAGTCATACGATCAATTCAATATGGGTTTTCGGTGCTAACTATTGAAGGAGTCTATGGATGTCTACCGCCAAAATGCGTGCATTCCTCGCGGTGGCACGCCATGGGAGTTTCAGCGCTGGCGCGCGCGCCTTGGGGCTCAGCCAGCCTACGCTGACCACCCAAGTGCAGAGCATGGAGCGGCAATACAATCTTGAGTTGTTTCATCGTCGCGGGCGACGCATTGAGTTGTCCGATGTCGGTCGCCAATTGCTACCCATTGCCCAAGCGATGGCTGCCTTGGATTTGGATGCGCACAACCTTTTGCGCGACTCAGGCCGGCTTGACAGTGGCCAGCTCAAGCTAGGGGCGGTGGGGCCTTTTCATGTGATCGAGATGGTCGACAACTACCTTCAGCAGCATCCGCGCATCGATGTTTCGATACGCGTTGGCAACTCGGCGCAGGTGCTTGCCGATCTTGAGAGTTACGTGACGGATATCGCGGTACTTGCCGGACGGCACGATGATCCAGGACTGTGCGCCGTTCACTACGCGCGTCACGCCATCATCCTGTTTGCCCACCATGATCATCCTTTTGCGGAACGCGATTCAGTACGACTCGAAGAGCTGGAGGGGCAGCGGCTGCTACAACGAGAGCCCGGCTCTACAACTCGCCTGGTACTTGAGCAGGCTTTAACGGCGGCCGGAGTTGTCCCGCGTATCGCAATGGAAATCGGCAGCCGTGAAGCACTGCGCGAAGCCGTGGTGCGTGGTATCGGGTTGGGTGTTGTGTCCGAGGCGGAGTTCATCCCCGATCCCCGCATCCGAACGATCCGGATAGACGGTGATCCGCTTTACACGGAAACCTATCTCTATTGCCTGACCGAGCGTCGCTCCAGTCGGCTGATCACATCGTTCTTTGATGTAGTGCTTCATACAAACCTAAAGGCTTAAGCCACGCAGGCAATTAAGTGGCAGCTATTGGCCGTTCTCTGCCGATCATGGTGATAAAGCGTGTTGGTCAAATCCGATGCAATCGTTTGTCAGAACGAATGCAAATACCTGGTCAGGCCGAATGCAATCGGGTGGTCAAGTGGAGTGCTATTTCGTACAGAAATGCAAAGCCCCGAAGGTTCGCGGCTTCGGGGCTTCTATTTTCGCCTCCATCCCTTAATGTCTGGCGAACGTGGCGGCGAAAATACCAGCGATGCATTAGTGATTCACTACTGCGAAAGGTTGATTGTGTTCGGTCGGCAGGACGCCGTGAGGGTTGTGCGCAAAACTTCCTCTGGATGCCGCGAGTTTCCGTTTGCATAAGCACAGAAAAGCGGGTGTTTTTCCACATTTTGAAGTGGTTGTATTCGTTTAAAAACAATAGGTTAAGCTGCGGCAGCCCCCAACATGGGATGTAAACAACGAGCGTGGCGCTATTGGCTGTTTGTTGCCTTCGCGAAGCGCTGCAGTCGACCCAAAGTTGCCCTGTCGCATCAGGTTGAATTCTACCGTCCACAAACGGCCGGTCACTGGTCGTCAAATTCCGGGAGTCGGATGCCCGTTACGCGGAAAGAGTCGGTGATCGAATCTCACTGCTGAGGTCCTGCAACAACTGGATCACCTTATAGAGTTTCGCCAATACATCGTCGACCCGCTCCCGGCAAGGCGAGGCCTGCCTCAACTGTAACCGGCCAAGTGGTTCGTCAGTTGAGACATCTACTGCGTGTTGTCGTTGGGTACAGCCAAAGGACAATAATTTGAAGTGAGAGCCCTGCGCTGTGCCTATGCTGCAACCAATGAGCCCATTGGCGAGAGCAGGAGGTCGGATGCTTGGTAACAGAAGCGCAAGACAGGTTTCCCCAAATGCCATTTTGGAGAAACTATCATGAGGTGGGTGGTCGAGTATGCGCGCGCCGTCAAGGTTGGCAGCTGGATTATAGGGGCAATCTTGATCGTGATTGCCGTTTTCGGGGTAGCTGACCGCTATCACCGTCAGCGCGCTCTGCTGCTGGAGGGGCAGCAAGCATTGCTGGCTCATCGAAGCAGCTGGGGCTATGACACTCTGGTACGCCAGCTGGCGACCCATGAACTGCAACTTTCACTGCTTCGGGCAAATCCCCTACCGACCGGGTGTCTGCCAGACCAGTCCATTGCCGAGCAGCAGCGCGCTACAAAGACCCTGACTGAAGGTATCGAAGAGCTGACTCAGTACACATCGCGAGTACCCATAAATCAAGTAGCGGCTTTGCCCAGTCCGCTGGCACCACAAATGCGTCTGATGAAGGGCGGCATTCAGATGACCAGTCGACAACTTCTAGGCTACAGCTGCAGCGGGCGTAACGCAGTGATACGGGAAACACAGACTCGGTTACAGCCGTTACCGCTGCCGCCGCGTTCGGCGATCGGGCCGGCGTTTGTCGATGCGCTTGTCGTGCATGTCGCCGTGAGCCACGGCCATACCCCCCCCTTGTATGTCGACATTCGTTTCACCGGCGACAAGGCAGACCTGCTACCTGCCACAGCCGCCAACTGGCCCACGACACACATTTCAGAGGAGCAAGGCCAGGAGCGTTTTGTCCGGGACATAGAGGACCCACAACATGCCCTGCACCTGCAGTTCTATAGTGAAATCCTGACACCGAGTTTCCTGTCACTGTTCCTGAGCTGGAATGGTCTCGGGTTGTCGATGCTGGTTGGCATGCTTGCCAGTGTGCTGTTGATCATTTGGCTGTCGGGGAAATTGATTGACGCCTACGGGATACAGCATCGAGCGGCGACCCGCGACTTTCTTACCGGGTTGTACAACCGACGGGAGGCGATGGCACTGGCAGAGGCGGAGTTGGCCAGGGTAATCCGCACGCCCAGTTCGTTGTGCATATTATTGCTGGATATCGACCACTTCAAACGGGTCAATGACACCTACGGCCATGACGGCGGAGATGAGGTGCTGAAGTTTTTTGCCCAGCTACTTAACCAGACTGTACGCCAACATGACCTGGTCGCCCGCATCGGCGGGGAAGAGTTCCTCATTCTGCTCCCAAATACCGATTTGACGGGCGCACATACGATGGCCGAGCGCTTGTTGCAGATCCTGCGCGACTCGACGCTGGACTATGCCGGAACACGTATTGGCGTCACCTGCAGCATAGGTGTCACAGCTTGGCGTGGGCCTGAAGACAACATTCAGGCCATGCTTATCCGTGCCGACCTTTTGCTTTACCAGGCCAAACAACAAGGCCGAGACCGATATGTGAGTGACTAACGCTAATCTGCTACTTATTGAGGAGCACTGCCTTCAGCAAGAACAATGATGCGACGGTTACGTCAGCTTTTGGCCGTTCGCTACCGGTCATGTCTCCACGAATCTTGCTGGTCAAATACGGTGCACATGACTGGTCAGGTCGAATGCAAATGGGGGGGGCAAGTCCGTGCAGGTACCCAACTATGATCTAAAAATGGCCGAGAGCAAAATTCTCATGCTCTGAGGAAAGTCCCATGCAAGCAGCTGGTCAGGTCCTATGCAAATAGCTGGTCAAGTCAGTGCAATTACCCAACAACGAGCGGTGGCCTGTTAATCATGTAAAGCAGGTGTTCGAACGCTACTGCGAACTCGTTGTTCTCCGTCGACCCAGAAGCCACAGTCGAAACCCTGCCTGTGTTTTTGGTAGAGACGCTGGCGTCGGTTGATGTGATGGTTCATCAGTTGGTGGATCATTTGGAGGGGGAGTCGCGTTATGCGCTGCTGGGTATTTCCAACAGCATCATGGTGGCGGAGATTACGGCGAATGGGGTGTTGGATAAGGTTGAGCCATCCGTGTAGTCGCTGGCCTGTGGCGGGGGAAGCATTTCCCTCGCCACAGGTTGCTCGTCGATCTAAAATAACGGGACTCTGAGCATTTAATGCCGATCAATTAAGGTGTTGAATGCCGCAGTCTTTGTGGGATCGAGCCGGTTACGGGCGGCGTTCCGACGATGAGGGTGGTGCAGTCATACTTTCGTTGCCTGACAGTCCGCTATCGTCGGAACGTCGCCCGGAGCCGGCTCGCTCCCAAAGGTTTTGCGACTATTACGCTCGCCCCTCCGTTTTGCCCACGGGATTTATTGTCGAAGCACCTTCTCCATGGATTTGCCTTTGGCGAGTTCATCCACAAGCTTGTCCAGCTGGCGGATTTGTTTCATCAGTGGATCTTCAACATCCTCCACACGGATACCGCAAACCACGCCTTTAATTAGGCTGCTGTTCGGATGCAACTCCGGCACCTGAGCAAAGAAGGTTTCGAAGTCGACGTTCAGCTTGAGCTGTTGCAATAGGCCCGCCTGGTCGTAGCCCGTGAGCCAGCAAATGACGCGGTCAACTTCCTCTTGGGTACGGCCCTTGCGCTGGGCTTTCGCTACGTACAGTGGATAAACCGCCGCAAAGGGTGTCGAGAAGATTCGATGTCGGGACATTTGCGTTTCTCCTGGTGTGCAAAGGAGTGCGGATGATGGGAGGTCTTCCTATTGTGTTTGATCACAGCTTTGACCGGGGAAGTGGTCGAGGATCGCACCATAGACGACGCAGGCAAACATGCCCGGTGCATTCCCGATAAGTCATCTGACTGGGGTGGAGGTTGAATTAGATGATCAAGTCGGCACGGGGCAGGCGAAGATCGAATGTACGCCGGGCATAGTTGCCTTCACAGATCCACGCAGTCGGAGCGACCGCTTCACTGACCCGAGCGCGGAATTGCTCAGCGTCGGGTTCGACCCAGTCGGGCTCCCAGATCAAGGTGTCCAGGTGCACTACGGGCAAGCCAAGGCGCATGCCGAGGGCGCGGGCGAGGGTGGATTTGCCGCTACCGGCATTGCCCAGAATCACAATCCGTTGCATGGTCGGACTTCCTGTCGCGAAAAAAGCCGGCGATTGTGCCGGTTTGGGGGCTTCAGTTAAAGGCTGATGTGTGGCTGACTGTGGATTCAACCGGTGAACGTGGAAGTTCGGTTGAGCCATTCCCCGCCCGGCGTCTTACCTATTGCGGGTTATGCGCCCTACGGTACTAGCGATGGTTGCGATAGCGTTCGGTCAAGGACTGCACGAGGGTGACGTAGGATTGCGTCTCGGCGTAGGGAGGCACCCCGTTGTACTCGACCACGGACGCTTCGCCGGCGTTGTAACCTGCCAACGCCAGCACCTGGTTGCCGTTGAAGCGCTTGAGCAGCCAGGCCAGGTAGCGCACGCCGCCACGAATGTTCTGTCGTGCGTCGAACGGATCGTCCACGGCGAAGCGCTCAGCGGTGGCGGGCATCAACTGCATCAGCCCCTGGGCGCCGGCTTCGGAAATGGCGTTGGGGCGAAACGCCGATTCGGCATGTATCACTGCGCGGACCAGCGCCCTGTCGACACCATAATGACCCGAAGCGGCTTCGATCTCCCGCCGATAGGAAAGGGTGTCCAGGTGCAGTGAGGCGACCTTGAAATTCTTAGGCGCCGTGCACAGATAGCAGCCCTTGATGTAATAGAGCTCAAGGACATCGACCCGTGCGGAGATCCCGACGGGGCGCCGGCTTACATATTGACGAACACCCTTGTGAATGAAGGTGAACACCCGAATCCGCACCGCGTCTGAGTCGTCGTCCCGCACAAGCCGTGGCCGGGCCATTGCCTTGGCGCCGACACCGGCGCCCGCCATGTCATTGAGGCGAGTGCAGCGGGCGCTGGCGATGGCTTGACTGGTGTAGCTGATGGCTCCGTCCCTGGCTTGGCACTTGAACATGGCGCTGGCGCACAGTGGAACGACCAGCAAGGCCAGTTCGATGCAGCCAAGAAGGCTCTTGCGAGCCCATCGCCATGCTCTGGAATTCATCACATCGCTCCGCGTCGCAGGCGCCGATCAGGCCTGGGGCGCCTGGCCCGGGCGCTGCCATTGGAGGGCCTATCTGGGTGAGCCGCCTTTTGTTCTGATAGTTATACCCCTTGTAACCGGCCTTGGAACTTGCGTTGACGTACGGGCTGCCGGCGTTCCAAGCCGAGGTGCTCGCACGACGCGTCGTCTCGACTTGTCAGGGCCGGGCGCAAGTCCGATCCGCAGGTGACGGAGCCGGGGCGGGGCAGGGCAGGGCAGGGCGGGGCAGGCTCAGGTAGGCGATGGCACAACACAACTGAATTCTGCGAAAGCACTCAGGCCTTGACCCAGCGTTGACGGCTCCAGCTGCTCAATGTATCGACGGCCAATACCAGTAGCAGCATGGCCAGGATAACCGTGCTGGCTTGAGCTTCCTGGAACAGGCTGAGGCTGACATAGAGCATTTGCCCCAAACCACCGGCACCGACGAAGCCGAGCACGCTGGCCATGCGAATGTTGTTTTCCCAGCGGTACAGGATGTAGGCCAGGAGCTGTGGCAACAGGTTGGGCAGGGTGCCGTAACAGAAAGCCCATACGGCATTGCCGCCCTGCAGGCGGATGGCGTCGGCCGGTTCTGGTGGGGTGTTTTCCAACGCTTCGGCGAACAGCCGGCCGAGCACGCCGGTGGTGTGCAGGGCTAATGCCAGGGTACCGGCATTGGGGCCCAGGCCGGCAGCAAGGACCATCAGCGCGGCCCACACCAGTTCCGGAACCGCGCGCAAGGCGTTGAGCACCAGGCGCGACGCGCTCTGCAGTGGCCAGCCGAAGCGCCCGGCCGCGGGCAATGCCAATAGCAGGCCGAGTACCGCCGCGAGCAGGGTGCCCAGGGCGGACATGGCAATGGTTTCCAGGGCCCCGTGACCGATGGCTTGCAGATGGCCCGCGCTCAGGTCCGGGCTGAGGAAACGCTGCGCATAAGCGCCCATATGATGCAGGTTGCCGGTGTCGCCGAGTTCGCCGAGGTTGATGCCCAAGTAGCTGAACGAGGCGACCACCGCTGCGCCAATGCAGAGCAACAATGCCAGGTTGATCAGGCGATTCATGCCAGCCTCCAGCGCAGCAGGCGGCTGAGTTGATCGGCGAGCAGCACCAGTACAAGGAATGTCAGTAACAAACTGGCCACTTCACCGCCGGCGAACATGCGCAACGACAGATCCATTTGCTGGCCCAGACCGCCGGCACCGACGAAGCCCATCACCACCGAGGCGCGGATTGCGCATTCCCAGCGGTACACCGTGTATGACAGCAGTTCCGCAGCGACATTGGGCAGGATCCCGTAGCAAAAGGCTGCGAGCCGACCGCTGCCGGACTGCAGTAGCGCATGGGCCGGGCGCTGGTCGACCGACTCGAAAATTTCCGCGTAGACCTTGCCCAGCATGCCGCTGTAGGTAATGGCGATGGCCAGTACACCGGCAGTCGGGCCGAGGCCGACGGCGCGCACGAACAGCAGGGCCCAGACGATTTCCGGCACGCTGCGCAGGAAGATCAGTAAACCGCGTACAGGCCAGCGCAGCAGTTGGCCCCAATAGCTCGGGTGGCCGGCATGGGAGGCCGCAGACAGCGACAGAGCACGACTGGCCAGCAGGCTGGCGGGGACTGCCAACAGCAACGCCAGGGCCATGCCGGCCGTGGCGATGGCCAGGGTCTGCAGGGTGGCTTGCAACAACAGTTCGATGAACGCTTCGCCATGGGCCGGTGGCCAGAAGGCTGATACAAACCGGCCGATCTCGCTCTGACTGTCACTCGCCACCAGTACGCTCAGGTCCAGCTCGCTGTAGCGGATGCCCGGCCAGAGCAAGGCAAGGGCCAGCAAGGTGATCAGCAGGCGGGGCCGGGTGGCCGGGTCTCGGGTATCACGGGTCAGCATCGGGGAATCTGCACACTCAAGGGCGGCGGAACAATCGGTGGGGATTGCAGTTGTTCGTTGGCGTAGAGCTTGTCGAGCAACTCGCGGTCGACTTCGCTGGCCGCAAGGTCGAACAGAATCTGCCCATCACGCAAGCCGATGATCCGCGAAAAGTTCGCCAGGGCCAGCTCCACCGCATGCAGGCTGGCGACCAGGGTGACGTTGTGCTGCCGGGCATGGCGACAGAGTACCGAGAGCGTGTGCTGGGCCAACACAGGGTCCATGGCCGATACCGGCTCATCGGCCAGCAACACCTCGGGCGCCTGGTATAACACGCGGGCAATGCCCACGCGCTGTAGCTGTCCACCGGACAGTTGCTGGCATTGCGCGAACAACTTGTCACTCAGGTCCAGCCTGGCCAATGCCGCGCGTGCACCTGGAATATCCAGTGGATGCAGCAGGTTCAGCAGGCTCTTGCCCAGCCCCCACTGACCCAGCTTTCCGGCCAGAACCGCGGTGACCACGCGCTGGCGCGGTGGCAGGGGTGGCGACTGGTGAACCAGGCCGATGCGCGCGCGCAGACGCTGACGCTGACGGGCAGAAAGCTGCCAGGCTCGCTCGCCGAGTACCTGCAGCTCGCCGTTGCCCGGACGCAGGGCAGTGGCCAGCAGGTTGAGCAGGCTCGACTTACCCGCGCCGGACGGGCCGATGATGGCGACCTGTTCGCTGGCACTGATGTGCAGGTCCACGCCACGCAGCGCCTGGACACCGTTGGCGTGGGTAACGCTGACTTGGGTCAGATGCAACGTCATTTGAGCAGGTCGGCGGCGCGTGCGGCTTCCTCGATGCCCTTGTAGTTCTCAGGCTTGGTTTCGATGAAGCGGCTGGCGGCCTGCAGGTCCAGAATCTCCTTGTCCTTGGGGTTCGCCGGATCGAGAGCAAGGAAGGCTGCCTTAATCTTGGCCGCCAGCGCAGGGTCGAGGGTCCCGCGCACCGTCCAGTTGTAGTCGAAGTAAGCCGGGGTGGTCGCAAACACTTTTACCTTGGTCGTGTCGACCTTGCCGGCGGCGACCAGTTTTTCCCATACGCTGGCGTTCAGTACCCCGGCGTCCACCTTGCCGGCCTGGACCCAGGCGACAGTGGCGTCATGGGCGCCGGAGTAGCCGACTCGACTGAAGTAAGTTTCAGGCTTGATGCCGTCCTTCAGCATGAAATAACGCGGCATGAGACTGCCCGACGTGGAGGACACCGAACCGAATGCAAAGGTCTTGCCCTTGAGGTCGGCGAGAGACTTGACGGCTGGGTCGGCGGTGATGAATTTGCTGGTGAATTGAGCGTCCTGTTCGCGCTGTACCAGCGGGATGGCATTGCCGGTTTTAAGACGCGCCTGCACGAACGTGAAGCCGCCCAGCCAGGCCATATCGATTCGGTCGGTTGCCAGCGCCTCGACCACGGCCGGATAGTCGCTCACGGGCACGAACTCGACTTTCATGCCCAATTGTTGTTCCAGATAGGCGCCAAGCGGCTGGAACTTGCGCAGCAGTTCGGTAGGGGCTTCATCGGGAATCGCACTGACTTTCAGGGTGTCGGCGGCCTGCGCCAACAGGGTGCCAAATGACAGGGTCAAGCCGACGGCCAATGCCAGGGTACGCTTGAGCATGGAACTTCTCCGGTGCATTTACGAAAGAATGTCGAGGCGTCGGGCACAAGCTGATTGCTGCCTGGCGCATTGTGAGGGTAGACGAAAAGGTGCGAAATTGACTGCTTTTGGCTGTGTCCTCATAAGGGGGGCTCATCATTTCGACCCGCCATGGTACGTGGATGCAGCCGGGACGGACAGCAACGATGGCTCGAAGATTCGCAGTGCCAAGCCAGCAAATGTTTTTTGCACCGCAAACGCCAGACGCTGTCTTAGCAGTGGGCAGGCCAAGGGGGAAACCATGACAACGCACAAATTAACCGTTCAAGACTTGCAGTTGAACGTTTCAATCCGCGGCCAAGGTTCACCGCTACTCTTGCTCAATGGCCTGGGTGGGTTGATCCGTACCTTCGATCCCCTGCGCGATGAACTTGAGGACTACAGGACCATTACGCTGGACGTGCCCGGGGTCGGCAAATCGCAAATGCCACGCTGGCCGATGCGTCTGCCGCGCCATGCCGACCTGATCGCCGAGCTGCTCAAGCAATTGGGAGTCGACCAGGTCGATGTGTTCGGCGTGAGTTGGGGCGGTGCATTGGCGCAAGAATTCGCCCTGCGTTACCCGAGCATGGTGCGCCGGCTGATCCTCGCGGCGACCTCGGCCGGCCCGGCGATGCTGGTGAAGCCCGCCGACATCCTGGATTTTTTTGGCAGGAGCAAAAGCGCCAAATCGCGCAAGCAAGGAGGCTCGCGCAATTCGATACAGACGCTGCTGCGCTTCGGTGTGGTGAACGGCATGCTCACGGCCAACCCGCGAACCTATTACCACCAGCTCACCGCCCTGGTCGGCTGGACCAGCCTGCTACGGCTGTTCCGCCTGCGCCAGCGCACGCTGATCCTCACCGGCGAACGCGACACCCTGGTGCGGCTGTACAACGCGCACATCCTGCGCCGCACCATTCGCCGTGCCGAACTGCACGTCTTGCAGGGCGAGGGGCATTTTTTCGTGGTCACCAGCGCCAGGCGAACCGCTGAAGCGATACGCGAATTCCTCTGCCAGCCGCACGGCGATGAAGAGCTCGCGCCGATGATCGCCAACGGCAGGTTAGCTTCGCGACAGGCAGCAAACGGCAAGAAGCAGAAACTCCAACCGACCTGATCAGCAGAAAGGACAGCAGAAAGGGGACGGATTTATTTTTCCATTTGTCCGTCCCCCTTTTTTAAGTAAATCCGTCTTGTTTTTTGATTTACCAGTTGTAAAGGACAGCCTTCAATCCGGGGTGGATCACTCCCTGCATCGATATGCGGCCCCAAAACGGCGATTGGCAGAACCCGTCATGACAGATGCGACTCACTTTGCGCGCGGTTCAAATGTTCGAACGTTACGCCGATGCGCGAGAACACCTGCCACACGAAGAGCAGCACACTGAAACCGATGAGGATTGATGCGACAGCGATCAAGGGTTCAACTGACGGGAAACCCTTCATACGCAATGTCAGTGCTCCAAGCATTACCGGTACGCCAACGTTGTATGTCCAGAACTGTGCTGTAGCGATGTGCCCTTGAGTGATTGACGGGTGCATTGTGCTGATGAGTCCGAACAGTGCCATCGACACCCATCCCAACAGATTGATATGGGCATGTACCGCGAAGAGTGAGTGGTCGCCGGTAGCGCCCATCGTCACACCCAACATCACGCCAAGGGCAAAGTAGATGACAGCGAGCCGAAACCAGGTTCGCGAACGGGGATTGTGATTCATGGCATTCACCTCATGCGCCCTGAGGCGCGCTCAGTTGCGCAAAAGCGATGTGGAATCGTTATGCCCGGCGCGCCGATTGTGCTGTGCATCGTGCCAGTGGCATATCCTGTGCTGTGTGCCTATTATGAGACTCAAGTCTCATTACAAGACGGAGTATCATTTATTCCATGTCGACTTCGAAGTCAAGCCCGCCTGTCCATGATGTGGATCGGCAAGGCCGCGCTTACCAGCGGCAACGAACGCGTCAAGCGTTGATCGATGCGGCCACCGCTTTGCGCGATGAGGGCCAGAACCCGACTGTCGCACAAGTCGCCGAACGCGCGATGGTGTCGCGGGCCACGGCGTATCGTTACTTTCCCTCGTCGGAGGCGTTGATTAGCGAGACGGCGGCCGATCGCGACATGACGCCGTTGGAGAATCTTTGGCAGCCGGGAGACGATCCCGTAAAGGGCATAGGTCTGGCGGCGAACGCATTGCATAAACTGCTGATCGACGACGAGATAGGCCTGCACGTGATGGAGCGTTCGTTCATGACGGTGTGGCTGGAAAATGAGTCCCACGAGCCGCTGCGGCCGGGGCGACGCATGAGCTACATCGAGCCGATTGTCGACTCGCTGAAGGATGCGCTCTCACCCCGTGCTCGCAAGCGACTGAAGCAGGCGTTGTCGATCGTGATGGGCACCGAAGCGTTGATCGCTGTGCGCGATATCGGTGGCGCAAGCATCAAAGAATCACTCGACACCGCCGTGTGGGCAGCGCAGGCGCTCGTCCGCCAGGCGCTGGCGGAGGACAAACAGGTGCGGCGAAAGCGCTAGGCTGAAAAGGAAAGGCAAGGAAAGGGGACGGATTTATTTTCCAGAAAAATAAATCTGTCCCCTTTTTTAGTCCTTTTTTAATGACTGCAGGTTCAGCGCATGTGCACGTAGGTACCCGGTGCAGCCTCAGCAGCGGGATAAGCCCTGTTGCCCAGTTTACGGGGAGCCTTTTTGTGATCGCCCGAGCGTGTCTGCAGCCAGGCCAGCCAGTGGGGCCACCAGGAGCCCGCCTGTTTACTGGCAGCTTCCATCCATTCCTGAGCTTCGACAGGCAGGTTGCTGCCGGTCATGAAACGCGCCTTGGGGTTGCCCGGCGGGTTGAGGATGCTCTGGATATGCCCGCTGTTGGACACCACGAACTCGCCCTGTCCGCCAAACAGATGCATGGAACGGTAGCAGGCGTCCCACGGGGTGATGTGGTCGGTCAGGCCTGCGATGCAGTAGAAGTCACTGGTGACCTGACTGAGGTCTATCGGTGTGCCGCAGACCTCCATGGCACCGGCGCGGGCGAACGGATTGGTCTGGTACATATCAATGAATTCGCCGTGCAGCGTGGCGGGCAGGTTGGTGGTGTCGTTGTTCCAGTAGAGGACATCGAATGCCGGGGGCTCTTTGCCGAGCAGGTAGTTGTTGATCCAGTAACTCCAGATCAAGTCATTGGGGCGCATCCAGGCGAAGACTTTGGCCAGCTCGCGGCCCTCCAGCACGCCGTTCTGATAGGAACGGCGCTTGGCCGCCTCCAGGGTCTTCTCGTCGGCGAACAGCCCGACCTGGGTGTCGGGGCGTATGTCCAACATGCTGACCGCCAGGGTAAAGGCATTGATCTTTTTCTCGTCCAGGGCGGCGTAGTGACCCAGCAGCGAGGACATGGTGCAGCCTCCAGAACAGGCGCCGAAGGTGTTCAGGTCGGCGCTGCCGGTTATTGCAAGAACCGCGTCGATTGCTTCCTTCAGGGCTTCAATGTAACTGGAAAAACCCCATTCACGCTGTGCCTTGCCCGGATTGCGCCAGCTGATAGCGAAGGTCTGGATACCGCTGTCGAGGAGAAAACGGATCAGGCTCTTCTCCGGCGTCAAATCAAACAGGTAGAACTTGTTGATCTGTGGCGGCACCACCAACAACGGACGCACATGCACCTGCTCGGTACGCGGCTTGTACTGGATCAACTCCAGCACCTCATTGCGAAACACCACCGCACCTTCGGTGATGCCCAGATTGTGGCCGACCCCGAAAGCCTTCTTGTTCACCTGGCTGGGCATGCCGCCGTTTTCGATCAGGTCCCGGGTCAGCTGCGAGAAGCCATTCAGAACGCTCTTGCCGCCGGTTTCAAAGAAGCGCTTGAGCGCTAGCGGGTTGGCCAGGGTGTTGGTCGGCGCCATCGCCTCGGTCAGCAGGCTGATGACAAACTGACCACGTTGAGCGTCCTGTTCGCTTAGGTTGCTGGTGCTGATCCAGTCGTTCATCTCCTGGCACCAGGCCAGGTAAGTCTGCTTGTAGCGACGGTATAGCGGGTTGTTCTGCCAGGTCTGCTCGTCGAAGCGCTTGTCTCCCGCCGCTGGCTCGAGCTGCGAGCGGTTGAGCAGGACATTTTTCAGCTCAAGGCCGAATGCAGCCATATGCCGAGCGCTATGCACGGGTTGCTTCAACACTTGTCGCAGGACCATGCGGGCGCTGCCGAGCAGGTCGCGCCCGCGAGGACCGAACGCCGGGTTCAGGCTCAACGTGTGCATCGCCGCTTGTTGGGAGATCTCTTTATCTTTCTTGTTCATTGTGATGTTCCGGTAAGGCAACCAAGACAGGCGCTCGGTAGTTATATGGCTGAGGGCATGCGACCGGGAATAGCGCGGTCGGGCGAGCACCAGAAAGGCGGGGCTTGCCACGCAGATCTTGAGGAGCATATAGAAGGGAGGGCGGCCAACATTTCATTTGACGACAACGCTTTTTCACTTCATGACAATCCATGACCTTTGGTCCGGGATTGCCTGTCGAAGATGCTGTGAAGATGAGGCGGTGCTGACTCGAGACCGGCTAATGGGTGTCCCCTTTTTTGTCGGTGCTACCGGTAAACACCTGAAGGAGAGGCGCACCCAAAGGACACCACCTATGCTTAGCGCACCTCTCATTAGACGTCACCTCCCATGCCTGAAACCCGCCCCCTTCAAGTTGCCTGCATCAAGGCTGCGTGTTCCAGGTGCCCACCCTGATCAGGCAGGTCATCGATGTATCAGAACTTAGCGCTGCTTGCCGCCTTTCTCCTTACCTACAGCATATTTGCGGGGCGCTTCGAGTCACGTCTGCTCAATGGCCCGCTTATGTTCATGCTTGCCGGTCTGTTTCTCGGCCCGGCATTTCTGGGCATTCTGCAACCCCGGATTGACAAGGATGGCCTCAAGCTCCTGGCGGAGCTGACGTTGGCGATTGTTCTGTTCAGCGATGCGGCCAACGCCAGCCTGAAGGTCCTGCGGGCTAATGAAGGACTACCGCTGCGCTTGCTGATGATAGGGCTACCACTGACCATCGCAGGTGGTTGGCTAGTCGGCATCTGGCTGTTCCCACAGGTCCCACCGTTGGAATTGGCAATACTGGCAACCCTTCTGGCTCCCACTGATGCTGCGCTCGGTAAAGCTGTTGTGAGCAATCCCAAAGTTCCCGCGCCTGTGCGTGAAGGGTTAAACGTTGAGAGTGGGTTGAATGATGGAATCTGCGTTCCAGTGTTGCTTTTGTTTTTGGCATTGCTGGTCGAACAGCCGACACAGTCCCCTATCTCACTGGCATTAGAGTTGGTTATCGAGGAGCTGGGCATCGGTGCATTGATCGGTATTACTTTTACGTTCATCGCCTGGCAGTTGCAGCGCTACTCCGCAAAGCACAAGTGGCAAACACCCATGTGGTCACAGTTGACCCTGCCCGGGCTCGCCATTCTGTGCTTTGCCACAGCGCAAACACTAGGTGGTAGCGGGTTTATCGCCGCGTTCGTCGGTGGGTTGCTCGCAAGTTTTCTGTTTACCGAGCAAAAGCACCAGATGCTCAAGGCCAGCGAAGAGTTCGCCAGCCTGTTATCGGTCATTACCTGGCTCGTATTTGGCGCACTGGTGATCCCTTGGGCCTGGAGCAGTCTCACCCTGAACATCTGGCTTTACTCGGTGCTCAGTCTGACCGTGATTCGCATACTGCCCGTGCTGATCAGTCTGGTGGGAACCCGCTTCGATTTCGAAACCCGCCTGTTCATCGGTTGGTTCGGCCCGCGAGGTCTGGCCAGCATTGTCTTCGCCGTCATGATATTGGCCTCCCCTCTGGAAGCAAGTCGTACCTTGGTGGCTACTGTTGTCTGTACCGTTTTACTCAGCGTGCTATTACATGGTCTGAGTGCCAATCCATGGGTTGCACGGCTGGCCAGTCGTGGTCATTGATATTTACCTGGATACGTTCCCTGTGGGAGTGAGCCTGTTCGCGATGACGGACTGTCACGCAACGCAAGTGTTGGCTGTGCCACCTTCATCGCGAGCAGGCTCGCTCCCACAGGTTTTGCTGCGGGGATTGCTCCATGGATTCCATACCGATGATCAGGCTTGAGCCGCGCTCATCCCGCCCGTGGCCGTGGATTTTTTGCGCACCGCTTGATAGAGCAGGCTGGACACCATGAAGCCCGCAATGGCCAGCAGGCTCATCAAGGTGAAGACATAGTTGTAACCCTGTTCACCGGGGAAGTGGTCGAGGATCGCGCCATAGATGACGTAGGCAAACATGCCGGGGGCATAGCCGATCAGGCAACCGATGCCGAAGGCCGAGCCGGTGATGTGCTGGGGAATGCCGACTTCACCCATGGGGGCCCAGAACACGCCGCGCATGGAGAACACGATCAGGGCGAAGGACAGTGTGGCGGCCATGCCCGCGTAGATGAAGTCCGGGCTTTTCGGAATCAGCATGATCACGCCCATCAGCGGCAACAGCGCCAGGAATGCCCACTTCAAGTAGCGGCTGGTGCTCTTGAACTGCTTGTCGGCAATGAAACCGCCGGCAGGCCCGCCGAGGATCTTCAGGAAGTACTGGTTGATGATGCCGTAGGCGCCCACCAATGCCACGGGCAGCCCGTACATTTCCTTGAGGTAGGGAATGAAATAGGTCAGGCCGCAATAGACGATGTAGACCATAAACACGTTGAGGCTGACCAGCCAGATGCCCGGAACCTTGATCGCTTCCATCAGGTTCGCCAGACCGTTCTTCGGTTTGGCCGCCGATTGCGTGTTGCCACCCTTGAGCAGGAACCAGGTCAGGGTGCCGGCCAGAATATCGATGACCGAATAAAACAGGATTGCCGACTTAAGGCCGGTTTCGCCCGAACCCATGGCGACGAACACGCCCAAGGCGGAAAAGGCCACCAGTGTATCCACCACGCCACGACCGCCTTCGAGCAGGCCGAACAACCGGCCTTGTTCCTGATCGTCACCCAGGTTGCGGATCGCTTTGAGCAGCGATGGCCAGAACAGGCAGTCGGCACAGACGGCCAACAGACTGAACACGATCAGCAAGCTGCTGAAGGGCGGAAAGGTTGCCAGGTACAACCCCAGGCCACCAGTTCCGATCAGGCCGAGGGGGATCAGTTTACGTGTGTCGTAGCGATCGGCGAGCAGCCCGCCAAGCACAAACAGCGCGGTCGCGATGATCGCGTTGGCGCTCAGCAGCATGCCGATTTCAGTGTGGCTCAGGCCCATGAATTCCTGCATGGGGACATAGAAGGCGTCTTTCAGGTTCGCCAGCTTGTAGATGGTGCCGCCACCGAGGATGAGGATCAGGAATCTGAGCCATTTGGCCTTGTTTTGAATTGTCATTATTGTTCTCCGGGCGTAATCGGGTCGTCAGGATCAGGCGTTGGAAGGGTTGGCCAGGGTCAGTTCGGCCAGGGTGCGAAACTCGGCCAGCAGGCTGCGGACATAGGCGACCTGGTTGTTCGCCCAGCGGTGTTCATCGGCCAGCATTTGCTCAAGCGAGTAGCCGTTCGGAAGCGGCGTGTCGCTCATCTCCCGGTAAGCAATGAAGGGGTCAGCCGCCTCAAGGCTCTGGCGGAAGGCCGGGGCCACGTAGTGGTTTTCCTGCTCAAGAATGAAGGCGATCACCTGTGGGGTTGCTTCACCCAGCATCAACAGTTCGAACAGCATGCGGGCGCTGGGCAGGTCGTCTTCGTCGCTGCCTTGCAAGACGCCGTAATGACCGAAGCCGTTGTGTTCGGGGACGATGCGCACGCCCTTGAGGTGAGTCTGGCGAATGTGCGGTGCCAGGTTGCGCAGGGCCTGAAGCGGCTGTTCGCAGGCGTTGATCATGTTGCCGAAGTCGAACAGGGCATGCAGGCGAGGGTGGTTGAGACGGTTGAGCAGTTGCGCAATTTCCCCGCTCTTGAGTTCTTCATGCTGCTCGAAATCGAAGTACAGATCGTGTGCGTCAGCCTGTTGCGCGAGGTAGTGCAGGTCGGTCTCGATCACGTCCATGACCCGCGACAGCGTGCCCTCGTAACGTGAGTAAACACGGATGTTGCGCACGCCCAGGGCGAGGGCGATGGCGATCACCTGATCGACATCCTTTTTCAGCGTGCTGCTGATTTCCAGGTGCACATCCAGCCCCAGCGCTTTGGCCTTGGCGGCAAACGCCTGGAGCTGCGCGGGTGACATCTGGCTCAGGCTGTTTTCTTCGCCGTCGAGCAAATGCAGGCTCAGGCCTTGCAGTTCGTGGCGATAGGCGAAGTCCAGCAGGTCGGCCGGGGTGACACGACCGTGGGTGAGGTTAGTCAGTAGTGGGTAGGCGTGGGCAAACAGGCGCAATTGCCCCAGACGCTCAAGCAACCGCCGGGCCAGTGCGTCCGTCAGCACGGGAACAGCCCCGTGTTCGACCACCTTATGGCTCAGCAAGGCGTTGAATCGTTCCTGGATCTTATTGTTCATTAGAGTCGTTCCTGGTTCAGACACCGGGTCTACCGGCGCAGCCTTTATCGCGCCAGTCAGGAACTCTCGATAGATCCACTATCAGTTATTTGATAAGACCACTTGCCTCGCATCAAGGGGGCGACGGCAGATAACCCAAATTGCGCAAGGCATTGGCCAACGCCTCGACCCGCTCCCGGGCCAGGTTTTCCGGCGTGCCGGCAAAGCCGATCAACAGGGCTGGCGGCAGGGCATGCTTGATGCGGTAGTCGCTCAAGGCGTAGGTGTGGATGTTGTGTTGGGCCAGTTGCCGGGCGATGTCAGTGTCACTGAGTTCGGGGGGCAACCAGGCGATCAGGTGCATGCCGGCATCCGCCGGGGTGATCCTGAAGAAGCCGCCAATCTGCTTTTCAAGCTGTTCGATCAATGCCTGCTGGCGCGCCTTGTACAGCGCACGCATGCGGCGGATGTGCCCCAGAAAGTGGCCTTCGCTCATGAAGTCCGCGGTTGTCGCCTGAAGCAGCGTGGGTGGGCTGCGATCCATGACCGCGCGCAGGGTGCAGAAGGGTTCGATCAGGGCCTGGGGCAGAATCACGTAACCCAGTCTCAGTGACGGGAAGAGCACTTTGCTGAACGTGCCGACGTAGATCACCCGGGCCATCTGATCCATGGCATACAGTGCCGGGAGGAGGCGGCCACTGTAGCGAAACTCACTGTCGCAATCGTCCTCGATGATCCAGCTCTGATGCTTTGCAGCCCAGTCGATGAGTGCCTGGCGCCGCGCATAACTCAGGGTAACGCCCAACGGATGCTGGCGCGAAGGCGTGCAAAACACCAGGCGGGCATCAGGGCATTCGGTCAGGCCTTGCTGGACATCGATCCCCTGTTCATCGATACGCAACGGAATTACCTGAGCCCCCTGAGCCTGCAACGCAATACGCGCGGCGATGTGCCCCGGGTCCTCCATCCAGACACTGTCCTGCGGATTGAGCAGCAGCATGCCCAGTAGATTGAACGCCTGCTGCGCGCCGGAAACGATCACCACTTGCCCGGCATCGCAGTCGATGCCACGCGCATCGAAGACGTACTCGGCAATCGCGGTGCGAAACGCCTGCAAGCCCTGCAACTCGCCATAACCCAGAATGGCCTTGGTGGGCTTGAGCAGGTGACGGTTCATCAGGCGCCGCCAGATCGCCTGCGGGAAGGCGTCATAGGTGCTGTGGCTGGGCAGAAAGGACGTCGGGGTCGCGGGGTCCCAGTCGGCATAGGACACCCCGCGAAAATGATCGCTGCGCAGTGACAGCATCGACTGGCTCAGGTCGGACAGGCGCGGTGGCTGGCGCGGTTGCTCGTCCTCGCTACCCCGGCTTTCCCACTCTGTGCCGACATACGTACCGGCGCCCGTGCGTGAGGCCAGGAAACCTTCGGCAATCAGCTGATCGAACGCATTGAGAATGGTGATCCGCGACAACCCCAACTCGTTGCTCAAGGTCCGGGTCGACGGCAGACGCACGCCCCCCTGGATTCGACCGTTGAGTATCTGTTTGCGAATCTGCAGATACAGTTGGCGGTACAGGGGGATGGCACTGGCACGGTCCAGCTCGATAGCCGACAGCAGCAAACCTGCGGGGGATTTCATGACATGCTCGTTTGGGGGGAATGGGGTTTATCTGGGAACCGTAACGGAGAGGGAAGGGTATCGATCGATGCCCGATAAGTCATCTGTCTGGGGTTGAGGTTAATTCAGGACGGGTTTCAGACGTTGCGGGCAAGCTGTCGAGAAAAGCGCCAATCTGCCGGGGACCACGCAATGCACCGCAGAAATTAGAGCAAAAAGAGAAAAAGGAGATGGATTTATTTTTCGATTTGTTCTTCCTTTTAAAATAGTCGGGTGACTTCGTTCAAAATCCGATCCTGCATTTGAGCACTGGGTCTGTTGCGATACGCCACTGCGAAAAAAGCAACGCCTTCGTAGTCGCAGCGAATCGAGACAGTCATGCCTTCACGAAATCCAAAGACTGATCGGTCTCCTGCATCAACAAAGTATCTCGCTTTTGTAAGAGCCGTTCTAGCGTGCTTCAGGCAGTCTGTTTGGCTAAGCGAGTGTCGGATCCAACTAGTCGTTACACGCACAGACGAAGTTTTGCTGTCATCGATAGGGGGCTGAGTAATTTCTTTAGTTGTTTTATCACTGGAACAGGCGATCAATCCCAATGAAATAACACTCAGTAAAAAACCAAAACGAAGTCTCGAATGCTTAAGTTGATTTCCCATCGTGGGACGTTCCTGTGACGATCAGCAATGAATGAAGTGGCCGTTACTAACGTAATAGCGGGTTTCTGATCGTTTGCTACCTGTGCTCAGTGAATGCGACCGATGGTCGTACGTAGGTCCGTCATTTGGTTTCCTCGAATTTGCTGACTAACCGAGCCTGCCGAATGGACGTTTTCGGCAGGCTGCCAGTGCTACATCTTGAAGGACTTGACTAACTGAGTGAGATCCACCGCCAGCATCGACAGCTCACCGCTGGAGGAAGCTGTCTGATGCGAGCCAGCGGCTGTCTGGGTCGCCAGATCTCGGATGCTTACCAGGCTTTGGTCTACTTTTCGAGCCGCGTGTGATTGCTCCTCTGCTGCCGAAGCGATCAACATGTTGCGATCGTTCACTTGCTTGATTGACTCCGTAATTTCGACAAGTGAAGCCCCTGCTTCTTGCGCCAATGTCAGGGTTTTTCCAGCTTGCAGGCTGCTTTGGTCCATCGATCTGAGCGCGTCAGTGGTACCCGACTGTATATCGGAGATCATTTGCTCGATCTCCCTCGTCGACTCGTGAGTACGGTGGGCCAATGCGCGAACTTCGTCTGCAACCACGGCGAAGCCTCGACCCGCTTCACCTACTCGGGCGGCCTCAATAGCAGCGTTGAGCGCCAGGAGATTTGTTTGCTCGGCAATGGAGCGTATGACATCAAGTACCTTGCTAATGTCGAAGGCCATTGCTGCCAGCCCTTTGACGTCGTCAGAAGTCGATTGAACATTGCACACCATCAGGCTGATTGCCTCTACCGTGGCATCTACCTTGTTCCGTCCATCCAGGGCTGTCGTGTTTGCTTGCGTTGCTGCATTGAAGGCCTGTGCAGCGTTGCTGGCCATTCCGTCGACGGCAGAGCTCATCTGTGTGACTGCCGCCGCTGCCATTTCGATTTCATCGCTTTGTCGCAGCAGCCCTCTGGAAGCGTCCTCGGTGACCGCATGCATTTCTTCCGACGTTGCCGCCAATTGAATGGCTGAGTCACTGATTTTCGTCATTGCGGTGCGTAAATTGGCTTGCATCACGCTTAATGACACTACAAGACGGCCCATTTCATCTTTTCCGTCAGCTTTGATTTCTTCGCTGAGGTCGTTATTGGCAATGCGCCCCGCAATGTTCAGCGAATGATTGACGGGAACAATCAGGCTTCGAGTAAACAACCAGGCAAACAGAACTGAAGTAATCAGAGCCACGATGACCACAGTGAACACCAGGGTTAACGCCCGACTGTATGCCTCGGCAGCCTCATTTCCGATCTCTCTGGCGTTTCGTTCGTTAATCTCTTTCAGTGCCTGGAGGGAGGACATGACTTTCACATTAACAGCTCGTATTTCTACGTCGGAAAAGACTGTGGCGGCAGGGAAGTCTTTTGAGGCGACGATGGCCAAATATTTTTCTTCTACTGCTTCATAGGCCAAAACATTCTCTTTAATCGAGTCCAAGGCAGCTTTGCCGTCTGGAGTGACGGCCAGCGGGGTCATGCTCGCCAGGGTTCCATGCAGGCTCTCTATAACCAGGCGAACATTTTTCAAGCTTTCAGTTTTAACTGTTTCGGGCTCTACAGGGTTTCGCAGTTTCGAGTTGCTGTTACGCAAACTCATCAGGTCAAGTTGAATTGAGCCCCAGAGTGAAATGTTGGGGACTATATTCAGCTCAACTTTTTGTTCAGCCTGATTCAGTATTGATGCTTGTCGGGCGGAAAGAAAACCAAGTCCCACTATAAGAAGGCAAAAGAAACCAAAGCAAAAAGCGGAACGAGGGGCAAGGCTTAATTTGCGAAGCAACATAATTTGTCCATTCATTATTGTTCTGGGAAACGCCCGCACTGGGGGCAATCGTATTACAGAGTCGACTTTAAGAGCTTTTGCCTACAAAATAATTATCGATATCAGGGCATTTTCATAAGCTAACCTTATAAAAATTCATCGATGGTGCTACGTCTCTTGCGCGCTGGTCCGCGTCGCAGAGTTCCAGCATTTCAGCAAGGCCCAGTGACTTGTCCGTCACAACACAGCACCGGCTCGCAATTTGCCGATTTTACGTAGCCCGCGTGTTGGCATTTCTGGATTATGCGTTCCTTCACATGATTCGGAAGGTGCCCAACGGCTGAGCGCCGCCAGTGGTTAATCGACTCGATAACGCTGGCGAAACTGACGCGTAAGCCCCACGTGCACTGAACTTTTGACCATTTTGTTCGAGGGGCGGGGCATGCGACGTTTAATGTGTTTGGTCATGACCTCGGCGGTGAGCTTTCCTTCATTAGCCCATGAGCCCGGAGGAATCAACAGCGCTAAAAGTCAGACAGATGCCGCGTTTGATCTGGTTCATACGCACATTTATCGTGATGGCAACAAGCTGGTCTTTCAACAAATCGTCGCTGGCACAGCGGGCGTCAATACGCCCAAACCCACGGGCAAATTCGCAGGCTCAGACGTCTATAGCTATGTCTGGCCAACCAGTCTGGACAGTGACGTCGTCGGGTTCGAGCCCAAGTCCGGCATCCTGGCCCTGGCATTGACCTCCCACCCCGATTTCGACGACACCCCCCAGCTGGATGAAAACAAGGACGGTAAAAAAGACAACGATGGTGGGTTATGGCATTCCCATTGGGTCGTTCTGACCAAGGAAGCCAGTTGCGGGCCCAGCGGCCTCAAGGTTCGAGACATTCCCAAGGATATGAAGCCGAAGATGCCAGCCACATGGCCAGGCGTACCGTTGTATATCGATTCTCCCGGCTATGAGCTCAAGGCATCCACAGACACGGTCACGATCCAGGTCCCGTTGGCGGCCGTCGGCTTCGTTACCACTCGCGATCTGACTGTTGATCAGGATTAAATTTGTTGGCTGCACTCAATAAGGAGTCAACATCGTTTATTTATGGTGGTTTCCTGGAGGCTTTCCCGGTTTCATCGTCTGTAGGAAGCGCATGTCGGCTCATTCAACAACTCTTGAGGGTTCGTGTTTAAACACCTTCAAGGTTACGTCCTGAAAGCTACAAGACCTTGCGCCGTTGCCTACCGCTACGCCAGAATCCGCCGGCTTGTGCGCCTTGGGGCTGCTCGGTAACTTGATTCCCGTCACTGCCCATCAGTGATCGGGTTTAGTCGCCCGTTGATGTCAAGACGCACAATGTCTCTGTCAGTCAGGTATCCCATGCCTGCACTTGATGGCGGTTGTGCGCAGGGCGCTTCGGCGCGCCGATTTCTTGGCTCATCGGTCGACTAACCTGTGCACAGCTGCCTCCATTTCGTTTAGTCGCGAGCGGGTTGCAGCCTCACTCATATGAGGTCTGAGCCAATGTTCAAAGTAACACCCAACCCACCAGACACCGATCCAGTGTCCCCGTACGAACCCGATTCAAAAAAACTCAACGAGGCCGCCGAACGCGCCCTCAACTTCCATTTCCCGTCGAATGCCGACTTTGTGGGAGCGAGCCTGCTCGCGATAAGGGTGGCACCGTCAACACTTGCATTGCCTGACAGTCCGCCATCGCGAGCAGGCTCGCTCCCACAGGTTTTTGCTCCTTAACTGATCGGCAGTACGCTCAGCGTCCCGCGATCTTTTTCAAACCCGCTTATCCAACGCCGCCTCAGCCGCCGCAATTTGCGCCTGACGCTGAGCAATCACATCGCCCACCGGCGGCCCCTGAAAGCGTCGCGCTTCAAAGCCGAACCAGACGATGGCCGTCAGCACCAGGAATCCGATGGTGATGTACAGCGCCCAATCGTTCGGTGGCTGGATGCCGATGATGAAGATGATCACCATCGAGAGGACCGAGAGGAGGGCAAACACGGTGTACCAGAAGCGCCCCATGTTCCACGGCCCCATGGTCGGCCATTTCGCGGTCCCGAAGGTAAACAGGCCCAGCACAATGGGAATGACGAAAGAAAAGAACAGGAAGATCACCGTGCAGGACACCACGATGGTGTAGACCGGCGTTTCACCGATCGAGATCACCGACGAGCCCCAGACGAACAACACCGCGAGGGTGGCGCCGGTCCAGATCGCGGCCACCGGGCTGCGAAAGGTCGGTGAGACCGAGGCCAGCGCTTTGGAGCAGGGCAGGCCGCCGTCGCGGGAGAAGGCGAAGATCATGCGTGACACCGAGGTCACGGTCGCCAGCCCGCAGAGAAACTGCGAGATGAAAATCGCCACGTACAGCGCGAGTTTCACGGTGGGATTGACTTGGGTGTCCATCGCCCAGAAAAACACCGTCCAGCCATGTGACGCGGCTTCGTCCATGTTGGGCAGCATCAGCACAAACGAGCTGAGCATCACCCAGCCAAACAGCAACGACCAGACCACCGACATGACCATGCCACGCGGCACGGACATAGCCGCATTGCGCGTTTCTTCGGAGGTGTGTGCGGAGGCGTCATAGCCGGTAATGGTATAGATCGGCAACAGCAGGCCGAGCATGAAAATCCAGCCGTTCGACACCTGCGGCCAGACGCTGCCACCCGCCTCACCGGAGTAGTTGCTGAAAGTCCACAACCGCGCAAATTCATAACTGGGTGCCGAGATCAGGCAGACGATGGTCAGCGCCAGCGCCGTGGCGAAAATCAGGTAACCGGAGAAGTCGGTGAGCTTGGCGGTCAGGCCGATCCCTAAGTGGTTACACAAAGCCTGGAGGCCAGTCAGCACCGCAAGGAAAATCACCCGGACCGTGGTGGTGTCTTCCATGCCCAGAGCCGGGCCGAAGGCACCGAAAAAGAAGTAGTAAGTACCGACGTTGATCGCCCCCAGCACGGTGACCAACCCCAACAGGTTGAACCATGCGGTCAGCCAGCCGGTGAAGCGGTTGCCGAGAATCGAACCCCAGTGATACAGGCCACCAGCGGTGGGGTAGGCCGAGGAAATCTGCGCCATGGCCATGGCGAACACCCCGGAGATCAGGCAGCCAATCGGCCAGCCGATGCCGATGGAGGCGCCGCCCGCACCCGAGGTGCCCTGTGCAAGGGAGTTGATGCCCCCGGAGAGGATGCAGATGATTGAAAAGGAAATGGCGAAGTTGGAAAAAACGCCCATTCGTCGCGAGAGCTGCTGGGCGTAGCCCATGCTGTGCAGCGCCTTGACGTCGTCGTCATGCGACGCGTCGGCGCCGGGCTGGCTTGCTGGATTCATGTTGTGTGTGCCCCATCAGGTTTTGATACGCATCCATCCGGAAGGCCCGGACGGGCTGGCTTTCAACCCCATGTCGTACTGCTCCTGTCTTCAACCGGTACAACCTGCCCGTGCGCTGAGCACAGGCAGGCAACTGCTCTACAGGCGACCGTGGTACGCCGCGTCGAAAATCTCTGCCGCACCGGCCTTGGTCAGTGGCAGCGGATTGCCGCCGGCAGAAGGGTCGACCACGGCCATGTCCGCGATCAGGTCGGCCTGTTGGTCATCCACCCCCAGCTGCACGAGCGTGTGTGGCACGCCGATGTCTTTGCGCAGCTTGAGGATGAAGGCCAGGAAACTCTCGAAGCCGGGGGAGGGCAGCCGTAAATACGCAGCCAGGCGCGTGATGCGTTCTTCGATGGCCGGACGATTGAATTTCAGGACGTAGGGCATGAAGGTCGCATTGGTCATGCCGTGATGGGTGTCGTACAGCGCGCCCACCGGGTGGGAAAGGGCATGCATCCCGCCCAGGCCTTTCTGGAACGCAGTGGCGCCCATCGCCGCCGCCGCGAGCATGTGCGCGCGGGCATCAAGGTCGGACGGTGTGTGCACGGCGCGCACCAGTGCGTTGGCCACCAGGCGCATGCCTTCCACGGCGATGCCGTCGGCCAAGGGGTGAAAACCGGGGGCGCAGTAGGCTTCCAGGCAATGGGCCAAGGCGTCCATGCCGGTGCCGGCGGTGACTTTGGCCGGCATGCCGACGCTCAGGACCGGGTCGCTGATGACCACGCGCGGCATCATTTTCGGGTGGAAGATGATGCGTTTGGTGTGGGTGGCCTCGTCGATGATCACCGCTGCACGGCCCACCTCAGAGCCCGTGCCTGCGGTAGTCGGCACCGCAATCACCGGGGCGATGCGGCTTTCGTCGGCGCGGGTCCAGTAGTCGCCGATGTCTTCGAAATCCCAGACGGGACGCGTCTGGCCGCTCATGAAGGCGATGAGTTTGCCCATGTCCAGGCCGCTGCCGCCACCGAAGGCGATCACGCCATCGTGGTTGCCGGCGCGCCAGGCATCAAGGCCGCCAGCCAGGTTGGCTTCGACCGGGTTGGGCTTGAGGTCGCAAAACAATTCGACGCGCAGGCCGGCGGCGCGCAGGGCTTCCAGGGTGGCGATGGTCATTGGCGCACGCGCCAGGCCACTGTCGGTGACCAGCAGAGGGCGCTCGATGCCCTGGCTGCGGCAGGTGTCGGCGAGTTCGGCGATGCGGCCGACACCGAAGCGGATGCTCGTGGGGTAGTTCCAGTTCGCGGTCAGGCTCATGGCTCAAATCTCGTGGCGCAAATGGAAGGATTTGGCGCGGGTCAGGTGTTCATAACCGAGGCGTGACAGGGTGACGCCGCGCCCGCTGTTCTTCACCCCGGTCCAGGCCAGGGCCGGGTCGAGGTAGTCGCAACGGTTCATGAAGACAGTGCCGGTGTCGATGTCATTGCCCAGGCGTTCGGCGGCGGCCAGGTCCTGGGTCCAGATAGAGGCGCTGAGCCCGAACTCGCTGTCATTCATCAAGGCGAGGGCTATGTCGTCGTCTTCCACCGGCATGATGCCGACCACGGGGCCAAAGCTTTCCTCGCGCATGACTGACATTTGATGGGTAACGTCGACCAACACTTGCGGCGCGAGGTAGGCGCTGCCCGGTACATCAGCGGGAAACGCCTGCGGGTCGATCAGTGCCTTGGCGCCTTGGGCCAGCGCTGCGGCGATCTGGCCGCGTACGAAATCAGCGGCGGCCGGGGTGACCATTGGGCCGAGCGTGGTGGCTTCGTCCAGCGGATTGCCCAGTACGTATTGGCGGGTCAGGGCCGCGAAGCGCTCGATGAAGGCCGGGTAGATTTTTTTGTCGACGTAAATGCGTTCGATGGCGCAGCAACTTTGCCCGGAGTTGAAGAAGCTGCCGTCGACCAGGTTTTCTACCGCATGGTCGAGATTGGCATCTGCGCGCACATAGGCCGGGTCTTTGCCGCCGAGCTCCAGGCCGATGCCAAGGAAACGTCCGGTGGCGGCGGTTTCCATGACCTTGCCCGCGCCGACGGAACCCGTGAAATTGACTTGATGGATACGTCCGGAGCCAATGATTGCGGCGGTCTGGCTGTGATCGAGCAGCAGGTTATGGAACAGTCCGGCCGGGAGGTTGGCGTGGGCCATGGCCTCGGCGAATCGTTCACCCACCAGCAGCGTTTGTGACGCGTGTTTGAGGAGGACGCTATTGCCGGCCATCAGCGCCGGAATGATCGTGTTCACGGCGGTCAGGTACGGGTAGTTCCATGGCGCAATGACCAGCACTGTCCCCAATGGATCACGTTGAATGTGCCGGCGGAAACCGCTGACTGGCGTGGGTTCAATCGCTGCCAGCGCTTCAGGCGCAATGGCTATCATGTGCCGCGCACGCTCTTCAAAACCGCGCAATTCGCCCGCACCAAACCGTACCGGGCGACCCATTTGCCAAGCCAGCTCTCGCACTATGTCAGTCTTCATCGCTAGCATCGCGTCCACCACCGCACTGCAAAAAGCCGCGCGTTCGCTCAGTGGCCGGCGTTTCCATTGCGCCTGGGCGGTGGTGGCAGCCGTCAGTGCCTGTTCGATCTGCGTCGAGTCGGAGTAGCTGCGCTCAGCGTAAACCCGGCCATCGACCGGGGAGATGAGTTGAATGGTTGCCGTCATGGTGACCTCAATAGCGTTCAAAGCCGCGTTGCAGTTCCCAGTCGGTGACGCGCCGGTCGTACTCCTTCTGCTCCCATTCGGCGGTGTGCACGTAGTGGTCGATCACTTCATCCCCGAACGCTTCGCGCAACATGCCGGAGGTCTGGAGTGCGGCGCAGGCTTCGCGCAAGGTCTTGGAAACTTCCGGCAAGTGTTCGTCGAGGTAGGCGTCGCCTTCAAAGGGCGGCGCGAGGGCGAGCTTCTCGTCGATCCCGGCCAGGCCCGCCGCGATCAGGGCCGCGAAGGCCAGATACGGGTTGAGGTCGGCACCGCCGATGCGGCATTCGATGCGGATGGATTTGCTCTCTTCTGCGCACAAGCGAAAGCCTGCGGTGCGGTTGTCCCGGCTCCACACCGCACGCGTCGGCGCAAAGGTGCCGGCCTGAAAGCGCTTGTACGAGTTGATGTAGGGTGCGAGAAAACAGGTGATGTCGTTGGCGTACTTGAGCTGCCCGGCGACCCATGAGCGCATCAGTGTCGACATGCCGAATTCAGCCTTGGCGTCGAAGAACAACGGCTTCTTGCCGTTCTTGTCCCACAGCGAATTGTGGATGTGGCTGCTGGAACCTGCGGCGTCATAGCGCCACTTGGCCATGAAGGTGATCGCCTTGCCTTGCAGTTGCGCGATCTCTTTGCAGGCGTGCTTGATGATGACGTGGTGGTCGGCCATGGTCAGCGCATCCGCATAGCGGATGTTGATCTCTTCCTGTCCCGGCCCCCATTCACCCTTGGAGTTTTCCACGGGAATGCCGCTGGCCTGCAGATGCTTGCGAATCGCCCGCAGCACCGGCTCTTCGCGGGTGGTCTGCAGGATGTTGTAGTCCTCGATGTAATGGCCGGCGGTTTTGGGCTTTTGGTAGTTGCGCTCGTGGATGGCCTCGTAGCTCTCGTCGAACAGATAGAACTCCAGTTCCGAGGCGAACATGCCGGTATAGCCACGCTCGCGCAGGCGTTCGATCTGTTTTTTCAGGATGGCCCGGGGGCTGTGCGGCAAGTCGCGGCGATGGTGGTGATCGAGCACATCGCAGAGCACCAGCGCCGTGCATTCCAGCCACGGCACCCGCCGCAGGGTGGACATGTCGGGCTTGAGCACAAAGTCGCCATAGCCTTTGCTCCAACTGGCGGCGGCGTAACCCGGTACGGGTTCCATGTCGATGTCGTCGGCCAGCAGGTAGTTGCAGCAGTGGGTTTCTTCATGGCCGCTGTCGATAAAAAACTCGACCTGGAATCGCTTGCCGACCAGACGTCCCTGCATGTCGACCATGCAGACCAGTACGGTATCGATTTCGCCGGACACGGCGGCACGCTTCAATTCATCAAAGCTGAGGAGGGGCTCGGTCATCACGTCAGTCCTGCGTGAAAGTGTGGGCCAGTCTGAAATAGCTGTTGCAGACGCTCTTCAGAAAAACCCAAACCCTGCCGGAGCGAGCATCGTGCGCAATAAGCTGATCCTTAGCTTAGCCTAATGCGGCTTTGTGCAAGTTTTGCTGCTTGCTGCCTGATAAATCAGCCTGGAATTTGGCGATTCAACGTGTTTCTGGACGCCGTCGCTGCCCCTATGGCATGGTCGAAAAAATACCACGCAGCCAACAGGATTCAGCAAATGGAGGAGGGGGATCATCTCTGCGGCACACCGTCGATGGCGACGCTCAAGGCATTCAATCATTGCGTGTTGCACCTCGGGCGACTGGCTCGGGAACGTGGTGCCTCGCAGTTCATCGAAGACGGGCTGCAAGCCTTTCGCCCACTGGTGCCGTTTGCTTCGGCGTGGTGGGGCGAGATGTCTACGTCAGACGCCCAGGTAGCGCCGAAAAGCTGGATGCACGGGCGCATCGACCTGCCCGAATCGTTTGCCGCCGAATGGCACAAGAGCGCGGGCAGCGACCGGTTCTCCCACGACACCTTGAGCCAACCCGGTGAAGTGGTGCGCGACAGCGGTTTCACTGACCCCCATGAAGAGGTCGACGCCTTCGCTCGTCGTCATGACCTCTACCACCCGATGTGCATCACCTTCGAGCTGCCCGAAAGCGGTTTGATGTTCTTTGTCTGCCTCTATCGCGGCGAACAAGCACTGGCCTTCAACGACAGCGAGGCCGCGTTGTTTTCGGCGTTCTGTGATCACCTGTTGCAGCTGTGGCGATTCCAGGTGCAAGACATGATTCGGTTCGACACCGGTAACGGCGCCAGCGACTTCGGGGTCGCGCGCATGGACGGCACGTTGTTGTACGTGGGCGCCAGCCTGTGCGCGGCGATACAGCGCGAAGTGCCGGGGTGGGACGGTTCGATATTGCCGGCGCAGGTAATCGCCCAACTGCCAAAAGCGCCGAGCGTCATGCGCCTGGGACGCTGTGCGCTGACCCTTAGTCTGAATGCCAGGCACGTCATTCTGTCCCTCGAAACCCAGTCACGCGGTGCCGTGCTGGCGCCAAGGGAGCGGACGGCAGCGATGCTGTTCGCGGCCGGTCACTCGTATAAAGAGATCGCGAAAATCCTCACCTTGAGCCCCGCGACCGTGCGCACCTATCTGCGCAACTGCTACTTGCAGCTTGGCGTGAAGAGCAAGGTCGAGTTGGGTTCTGTTTTGTCTGCGCAGACAACCCGCCGCGAATCCCGGTGACGCCCACTCATTCACTGACCCCTCCTCATTTGTAGAGGTCCATCCAGCGGCCGCGCGCGATAGGGTATGCCTTGCATATCAGGGGCTTGCGCGCAGGCTGTTCGGGCCTCTTCCAAAACTATAAAAACAGAGGTGGGTAGTTGAAATTTTCCAGGCTTTTTGTCGCCATTGCGCAAACCCAGGGTGCGAGCCTGCTCGCGATGACGGCGGCACAGTCAACACTTGCGTCGCCTGCCAGTCCGCCATCGCGAGCAAGCTCGCTCCCACAGGGGATTGCGTGAATCCGTTCTACCTTGGAAGAGAAAAAAATAATGACTGAGCTCCGAGATTATCAACAACGAAGTCCCCTGATCGAGACCCGTTCCATCGATTACATCCCCGAGTCCGAGCGTCATGGCAGCCTCTACAGTCAGTTCACCCTGTGGCTGGGTGCCAACCTGCAAATCACTGCAATCGTCACCGGCGCGTTGGCCGTGGTGTTGGGCGGTGATGTGTTCTGGTCATTGATTGGCTTGCTGATCGGTCAGTTGCTCGGCGGCGCGGTCGTCGCGTTGCACGCTGCACAGGGACCGAAACTGGGTCTGCCGCAGATGATCTCCAGTCGTGTGCAGTTCGGGGTCTACGGCGCGGCTATCCCGATAGTCCTGGTGTGCCTGATGTACCTCGGTTTCAGTGCCACCGGCGCGGTGTTGTCGGGGCAGGCTATTGCCCAGTTGATCAGCGTCAGCGACAGCACCGGCATCCTGATTTTCGCCGCGTGCATCGCGTTCCTGACGATCTTCGGCTATCGGGTGATTCACCTGGTGGGGCGTGTGGCCAGCGTGCTGGGCATCATCGCCTTCGCCTACCTGTTTACCCGCTTGATGACCCTCAACGACATTGGCCTGCTCCTGGAAAACCGCCACTTTACCTGGAGCACGTTCCTGCTGGCGGTGTCGCTGTCGGCGTCGTGGCAGATTGCGTTTGGCCCGTATGTGGCCGACTACTCGCGTTATTTGCCGAGCAAAACTTCGTCGTGGAAAACCTTCACCGCTGTTGGCCTGGGGACCGTGCTTGGCGCCCAGGCTTCCATGGTGTTGGGGGTGTTCGTCGCCGCACTGGCCGGCGCCACCTTTCGCGGTCACGAAGTGGCGACCATCGTCGGCCTAGGCAGTACCGGAGTGATGGCGTCGCTGCTGTACTTGAGCGTGGTCTTCGGCAAGGTCACGGTGTCGACGCTTAACGCTTATGGCAGCTTCATGTGCGTGGCCACCATCATCAGCGGCTTCCGCAGTCGCCTGGAAATCACCGCCCGCCAGCGCATGCTGTTTGTGATGTTGATAGTCGCGGCATCGACCACGCTCGCGTTGCTGGGGCAGTACTCGTTCCTGAACTCGTTCAAGTACTTCATTCTGTTTTTGCTGACGTTCTTTACCCCGTGGAGCGCGATCAACCTGGTGGACTACTACTTCATCAACAAGGAGCGTTATGACATCCCGGCCTTGTCCGACCCGGCGGGGCGTTACGGTCGCTGGAACGTGTTGGGGATCAGCGTGTACGTCAGCGGCGTGTTGATCCAGCTGCCTTTTGTCGATACGAGCTTCTACTCCGGGCCGATGGTCGCGCAGCTCGGCGGCGTGGATATTTCCTGGATTGTCGGGTTGGTAGTGCCGGGCGCTCTTTATTACCTGCTGGCCAAGAAGTCAGCGCTGACGGTGCCGGTTGCACGAAGCACGAAGGCCTGACCGAGAGGGGCGACAGTGCATTGTTCGTCATTGCACTGTCGCTGGTCGTTGATGAAGCGCCTGTGCTGATTTCGTCACTCCCTCCGTGCAAACCCATCAAGCCCTATCGCCTTGAATAGACCACCCTGACCGGTCTGTTCAAGGAGATGACCATGATCCGACTGACCCTGATCGAAGCCCACGCGTTGGCCGAATCGATCCTGCTGCACAACGGTTTTAACCTGGCCCATGCGCGTGCGGTGGCGGCGACGGTGATTGCCGGCGAGCGTGACGGCTGTGCCTCTCACGGCTTGTACCGGATTCTGGGGTGTGTCAATTCCCTGCGCGCCGGCAAGGTGTCGGCCACGGCTGAACCCGAGGTGATCAATCAGGCACCCTCGATCGTGCGAGTGGATGCCGGCGGAGGTTTTTCCCAGCTGGCGTTTCAGGCAGGTTTGCCGCTGTTGACGGAGAAAACCCGGGCCAACGGGATTGCGGCACTGGCGATCAATCACTGCGTGCATTTCTCGGCGCTGTGGGTGGAAATCGAGCAGTTGACCGCTGCCGGCCTGGTGGCGCTGGCATGTAATCCGAGTCATGCCTGGGTGGCACCGGCCGGTGGGCGTTTGCCAGTGTTCGGCACTAACCCCATTGCCTTTGGCTGGCCCCGTCAGGGACGTGATCCTTTTGTGTTCGACTTCGCCACCAGCGCCATTGCCCGTGGTGACATCGAACTGCACCGACGTGCCGGCAAAGCGATCCCTGAGGGCTGGGGCGTCGACGCGCAGGGGCAGCCGAGTACCGATGCCAACGTCGTGCTCGACAGCGGCGCGATGCTGACGTTCGGCGGCCACAAGGGATCGGCGCTGGCGGCCATGGTGGAGTTGATTGCCGGGCCGTTGATCGGTGACCTCACCAGCGCCGAGTCACTGGCTTACGACGCGGGCAGCAAGTCCTCGCCCTACCATGGCGAATTGATCATTGCTCTTGATCCACGACGCTTTTTGGGGGACTCGATGGAAAACCATCTGGCCAGGGCCGAAGCGTTGTTTCAGGGGATCGAAGGGCAGGGTGCACGGTTGCCCTCCCAACGCCGCTATGAAGCGCGGGCGCGCAGCCTGGTGGAAGGGGTGCAGATACCCGAGGCTTTGTATAACGACCTCAAGGCATTGCTGGCTTGATTGAATAATTGTGGGCGAGCCTGCTCGCGATAGCGGTGGGTCTGCCAACAGGGATGTTGAATGTACTGCCGCTATCGCGAGCAGGCTCGCTCCTACAGGGGTTTTCGGTGTTTTTCAGATCGGATTTCGGTGACTGTTGCCGTCGACAAGTCGGGCAATACCCAGTGGATTGGCATTTTTCAGTGGCTCGGGCAACAGCGCGTCCGGGCAATTCTGGTAGCACACCGGGCGCAGGAAACGTTCGATGGCCAGGCTGCCGACTGAGGTGCCCCGGGCATCGGAGGTGGCCGGGTAGGGGCCGCCATGCACCATCGCATCACAGACCTCGACGCCGGTAGGGTAGCCATTGAACAGTACCCGACCGACCTTTTGTTCCAGCAGGGCCAGCAGCTCTGCGTGTTCATGCAGCTCCTGGGGTTCGCCAATCAGGGTCGCGGTGAGTTGACCGTGCAGACTGTTCAGCGCCTGGCGCAGTTCGGCTGTATCGCCCACTTCGACGATGAGGGTGGTCGGGCCGAACACTTCTTCCTGTAGCAAGGGATCACCGTCGAGCAGCAGGCTGACGTCGGCCTTGAACAGATGCGCGCGCGCCTGATTGCCGTGTTGGCCAAGGCCGGTCAGGTGGGTCACGCCGGGGTGGTCGAGCAAGGCCTGCACGCCTTTTTCATAGCTGCCCAGGGTGCCGGCATTAAGCATGGTTTGCGCCGGTTGTTCAGCCAGCAGCGCAGTGAGGGACTCGGTGAAGGCACTGAATTGCGCCGAGCGCAGGCCGATGACCAACCCCGGGTTGGTACAGAACTGGCCACAGCCAAGCACGACAGAGGCGGCCAGTTCCCGGGCAATATTCTCGCCGCGAACGTGAAGGGCTTCAGGCAATACCACGACCGGATTGATGCTGCTCATTTCGGCGAACACGGGAATCGGTTGTGGTCTTGCAGCCGCCATGTCGCACAGCGCCCGTCCACCTTTGAGTGAGCCGGTGAAGCCGACGGCCTGGATCGCGGGATGCTTGACCAAGACTTCCCCCACGCCCGCCCCGTAGATCATGTTGAACACACCCTTGGGCATACCGGTCTGCTCGGCGGCGCGGATGATGGCATCGGCCACCCGTTCGGCGGTCGCCATGTGTCCGCTGTGCGCCTTGAACACCACTGGACAACCGGCGGCCAGGGCCGCAGCGGTATCGCCGCCGGCCGTGGAGAACGCCAGCGGGAAGTTGCTGGCGCCGAACACCGCCACCGGGCCGACGCCAATCCGGTACTGACGCAGGTCGCTGCGGGGGAGCGGTTGACGTTCGGGCAGGGCACGATCGATGCGTGCTCCATAAAAGTCACCACGACGCAGGATTTGGGCGAACAGGCGCATCTGGCCGCTGGTGCGTGCGCGTTCACCCTGTATACGTGCGCTCGGTAAAGCGGTTTCGCGGGTGACCAGGGCGACGAACTCGTTATCGAGGGCATCGAGTTGTGCGGCGATGGCTTCAAGAAAATCCGCACGGCGTGTTGCTGGCATAGAGCGAAAGGCCGGGAACGCCGCGGCAGCGGCCTGTGCGGCGGCGTGCACTTCGGCTTCGGTGGCTTGTATGAAAGAGAAGGGCAGCGCCTCGCCGGTGCTGGCGTCATGGCTTTGCAGAACGATGCTGCCGGCGGCGCTGCGTGTACCGCCGATGTAGTTGTGGCCGAGGATCTGGGGCATGAAAAACTCCTGTCGGGATAGTGGGCTCAGGCCAGCGAATCGCCTCGTTGCGGGGACGCGGGAGCGGCGTTGCCCTGCGCCGCGATCCGCGCGGCGGACTCGGCATCCACCGCGTGCAGCGACTTGCCACGGGTTTCCCGGGTCAGCCCGACGGCAACGACAGAGATCAGCGAAGCGCCGACCAGGTACCAGGCGATGGGCGTTGAGCTGTGGTACTTGTTGAGCAGCGTGATCGCAATCAGCGGGGCCAGGGAACCGGCGAAAATCGGCGCCACCTGGTAGCACAGCGAGAGGGCGGTGTAGCGCACGTGAGTCGGGAACATCTCGGCCATCAACGCAGAATACGGTGCATAGGTCATCGATTCGATGGCCAGGCCCAGGGTGATGGCCGCCATGATCAGCCAGTTGTTCCCGGTGTCCATCATTGGGAAGCCGACGAACCCCCAAAATGCGGTAAGTACCGCGCCAACCAGGTAGACCGGTTTGCGCCCGACAAGATCGGACAGATAACCCATCAGCGGGATCATGAAGAAATGCAGCAAGTGTGCACCGAACATCAGAAACAGAATCTCTGAGGTGTCCTTGTGTACCACCAACTTGAGGTAGGTAATCGAGAACGTCACCACGGTGTAGTAGAGAATGTTTTCGGCAAAGCGCGCACCGATACCCACCAGCACCGAACGCCAGTGGTGACGCAGCACTTCGACCACGCCCAGTTGTTGCTGCTTGGTGTGAGCCTGACGAGCCTGAGCCTCCTTGAAAATCGGCGCATCATCGACACTGGTGCGAATCCAGTAGCCGATCAATACCACCACCGCCGAGAACCAGAACGCTACGCGCCAGCCCCAGGCGAGGAAGTCTTGTTCCGACAGGTTCGATGACAACAGCAGCAGGGCGACCGTCGCGACCAGATTCCCGGCCGGCACACCGGCTTGCGGCCAACTGGCCCAGAAGCCACGGCGATTATCCGGGCAGTGTTCGGACACCAGCAGAATCGCGCCACCCCATTCACCGCCAAAGGCGAAACCCTGGATCAGCCGCAACAGCACCAGTAACACCGGCGCCGCGTAACCGATCTGGTCGAATCCGGGCAGGCAACCCATCAGGAATGTCGTAATGCCGACCACCACCAGGCTCAGTTGCAGCAGGCGCTTGCGGCCAAATTTGTCACCGTAGTGACCGAACACCAAGCCACCCAGCGGGCGGGCGAGAAAGCCTACAGCGTAGAGCGCGAACGCGGCAATGATGCCGTCGATGGGGCTGTCGGTCTGTCGAAAGAACAGTTGGCCGAAGACCAATGCCGAAGCGGTACCGTAGAGAAAGAATTCATACCACTCGGCGACAGTGCCGGCCATGGCGGCGGCCACGACACGTTTGAGTCCGGAGGGGGTGGTTGCGCGTTGAGTGTCTTGAAGATTTGGCATGCTGACGTTTCCTGTAGAGGCGCAAAAACAGGCAGCCGGGTCGGGCCGTGAAGGCCCGCCCGGCAATCACTCAGAGACCGACGTCCGGCAGTTGCGGACGGTTCGCCAGGGCTTTGGCCATGATTTGTTCGACGAACACCCGATCCGCTTCCGGCAAGGCCAGGCGTGGCGGACGGGTCAGCGCGCTGCCGCGACCGGCGATGGCTTCACACAGCTTGATGCACTGCACCAGGTCGGCACGGGCATCCAGGTGCAGGATTGGCATCAGCCATTCGTAAATCGGCATGGCTTCGGCGAAGCGCCCGGCCTTGGCCAGACGGAAAATGGTTTCGCCTTCTTTCGGGAACACGTTGGACATGCCCGAGACCCAGCCTTCGGCACCCACGGCGATGCTTTCCAGCACCACATCATCGAGGCCGGCGAACAGTACGAAGCGGTCGCCGACTTCATTGCGCACGTCGATGAAACGGCGGGTATCGCCGGAGGAATCCTTGAAGCACACCACGTTGTCGCAGTCGGCCAGGGAAATCAGGATGTCCGGGGTCACGTCGTTTTTGTAGATCGGCGGGTTGTTGTAGACCATCAGCGGCACGTCGGCATTCTTGGCCACGTAGCGATAGTGCTCGGCGGTTTCAAACGGCTTGGAGCCGTAGACCAGAGCCGGCATCAGCATCACGCCATCGACGCCGACCTTGCGTACTGCGTTGGCGACCTTGGCCGCTTGCACACTGGTGAATTCAGCCACGCCACAAATCACCGGCACCCGGCCGCGAGAAGCATCGACAGCGACTTCGGTGACGGCGATTTTTTCTTCGGCGGTCAGCGAGGTGTTTTCGCCGACGGAACCACACACCACCAGGCCTGACACACCGTCGCGGATCACGTTGGAGATCACCTGGTGGGTTTTATCCAGGTTGATGCTGAAGTCATCGTTGAATTGAGTGGTTACCGCAGGGAAGACGCCACTCCAGTTGATACGCTTGCTCATTTGTTGCCTCCGGATCGTTAATTGTATTTCGTATACGATATTTAAAATGAAAAGTTTCGGCCAGTGTTTTTTTCGGGTTTTTGGGGAGATTTAGTAGCCGTTGGTCTGGGTGTTAAGGGATTAAGCACCCGGCCAGGTGTCGGACAGGCGATAGCCCTGTGGCCATGGATCGCTCGGATCGAGTAGCAATTGGTGGGTGCCGGTAATCCAGGCCCGCCCGGAAATGCACGGGTAAATAGCGGCGCGGCCGGCTACTTCGGTTATTGAATCAATGCGGCAGTGGAACTCGGAACCGATGATCGAACGACCGATAAAACGTTCGCCAACATGCATCAAGCCCTTGGCCTGCAACACCGCCATGCGCGCCGAGCAGCCAGTGCCAGTGGGTGAGCGGTCGATTTTGCCGGGTTGAATCACCACCGCGTTGGCGCCTGTGGCGATACCGTTCTCATGGACGATAGGCGCCGCGATCTGGCAAAAGGAGATGTGCGACCACTCGGGGTTCAGCGGATGCACAAACCCTAACTGCTCATTGGCCGCCCGAGTGATTTTCAGTCCGACGTTCACCAGATCGGCAGCCTCGTCCGGACTGATTGAAAAACCCAGACCCTTGGCATCGGCGATCACGAAACTGTCACCGCCATAGGCGGTATCCACCTTGAGCGAGCCGAGACCTTCGACTTCGATCCACGCATCGAGGCGATCGGCGAAGGACGGCACGTTCTTGATTTCGACCCGTTCAACCTTGCCGTCACGGCAATCGGCAACCACCTCAATCAGCCCGCCGGGAGCCTCCAGCACCATTCGGGTTTGCGGTTCGGTCATCGGCAGGATGCCGCTGTCGAGCAGCACGGTGGCCACGCACAGTGAGTTTGAACCGGACATCGGTGGCGTGTCCGCAGGCTCCATGATGATCCAGGCCATCTGCGCCCGCGGGTCCTTGGCCGGCACCAGCAGGTTGACGTGGCGAAACACGCCACCGCGCGGCTCGTTGAGCACAAAGTTGCGCAGGGTTTCATCCTTGGCGATCCAGCGCGACTGTTCCCACACGGTGGCACCGGGCGGCGGGGCGACACCGCCGACGATCACGTCACCGACTTCGCCTTCGGCGTGGCAGCTGACGACGTGGATTACTTTTGATGAGCGCATGGTTTGATCCTTGTTGTGTCTGTTGGGGCCTCATCGCGAGCAGGCTCACTCCTACAGGGTTCAGTGTCCAACTCAGATCCACTGTGGGAGCCAGCCTGCTGGCGATGGGGCCATTTGTCATTTCACCGATTTCAAAAACGCCGCAGTCTCCGCATGCACCGGATTACCAATCACCTGATCCGGTGACCCAATCTCATGCACCAACCCATTGCGAAAGAACGCCACCCGGTCGGACACATCGCGGGCGAAGCGGATCTCGTGGGTCACCAGCACCATGGTCATGCCGTCTTCGGCGAGCATGCGCATGGTGTCCAGTACCTCGCCCACCAGTTGCGGGTCGAGGGCTGAAGTGGCTTCGTCGAACAGCATGTATTCCGGTGACATCGCCAGGGCGCGGGCGATGGCCATGCGTTGCTGTTGACCGCCGGACAGCTTGCCGGGGAAGGTCTTGAGCTTGTCGCCCAAACCGACGTGGGTCAGTTGTTGCACGGCCAGTTCTTCGGCTTCGGCCTTGGTTTTGCCCAGCACTTTGCGCGGGGCGAGCATGACGTTTTCCAGCACCGTCAGGTGCGGAAAGGCGTTCCATTGCTGGAACACGATGCCGATCTTCTGGCGCAGGCGGTTGAGGTCGGTGGTGCTGTGATGAACTTCGACCCCGTCGACTCGGATGTTGCCTTTCTGGATCGGCTCCAGGCCGTTGATGCACATCAACAGCGTGGATTTGCCGGAGCCGGAGCCGCCGATGATCGACACCACCTCACCCTTGTTCACGGTCAGGTTTACGCCCTTGACCACTTCGAGGTTGCCGAAGGATTTGTGTACGTTATCGATCTCAATCATTTTCCTGCCACCTTCTTTCCAGACGAGCGCCGAGGCGTGCAACCACCAGGCTCATGACGTAGTAGATAAGGCCCGCGATGCACAGCACCAGCAACGGTTCCTGGATGCGGGTGACGATGGTTTGCGAGGCGCGCAGCAGTTCGACGATGCCGATCCACATCACCAGCGCGGTGTCTTTCATCACGCCGAGCACCAGGTTCAGCCAGCCGGGGAAGGCGACTCGCGTGGCCATCGGCAGGACGATCCAGCGCAGGTCCTGCAAGAAACTCAGGCCCAGTGAGCGGCTGGCCCGGCGCACCGTGAAGGGCACCGCCAGCACGCCGCCGCGCACGATCTCGGTGAAGTAGGCGGCGGTGTACACACCGAGCACGATGCAACCGACGCTGAAGGCGCTGATGTTCAGGCCGACGATGCTTTTGAGGGAGTTGAACAGCACGAACTGGATCAACAACGGCACGCTGCGAAACACGTCCAGCACCCAGGCCAGCGGCAAACTGGCCCGTGGCAACAGAGCCCGCAGCAAGCCGAACAGCAGCCCGGCGATGGAGCCGAGGATGATCGACCAGAACGTCAATTGCAGCGTGACCCAGGCGCCATTGAGCAGGAACAGCAGGTCATTGGAGGAAAAACCGGTGGCGAACATGGACAGCTCCTCAGTAACGAAACAACCGCCAGGCCATCAACCGGGCGCTCGCGACAATCGCCTTGGCAATCGCGTAATACAGCACCGCCGCAATCGCGAAGTACTCGAAGGTGCGGAACGTTTTGACGTTGTAGTCCTGGGTCACCCCGGTCAGGTCATTGTTCAGCCCCACGATGACCCCCAGCGACGTCATCAACACCGCCCAGACCATTTGGTTGGTCAGCGGGTAGAACACGATGCGCAACAGCTGCGGGACGATGATCATGCGGTAGGTCTGAAAGGCAGTCATGCCCAATGAGCGGGCGGCGCGCACCTGGGTCTGGGGCACGGCCTTGAGCCCGCCGCGAAAGTTTTCCGCCAGGTAGCCCGCGTTGTTGAAGGTGATCCCGGCCAGCAATGCGAGCCACGAGCTGACATGCAATCCGAGCGAGCCGAGGCCGAAGTAAAGGATGTAGATCTGGAACAACGACGGCGTGTTACGGGCAATCGATACCCAGCCGTTGCCGATACCGCGCAACAGCGGGTTTTTGCTTTCGCGCATGACCGTCAGGGCCAGGGCGATGAGCACCCCGAAGATCATCGACAGGGCCGCGGTCTCGAAGGTGACCACGGCGCCGGCGAGCATGTCCGGCAAGGCGCGCAGGGCTGAGCGCCATTGGAAGGTGTAGTCAAACATGCGCGGGGCTCTCCAGTTGGGCGGCGGGTTGCAGCCAGGCCGGCAGACGCCCGCTGGCGATGGCGTTGCACGCGGTATCGACGCACTCGGCAAGACTGGCGAAATGCACCTTGCGACCCACCAGCCCAGGGGCGTAGTGGGCGTACTTGCCGGAGTTGGTCATCAGGGTGGTGGCGGCCGGTGGAATCACCGGCTCGCCGAGCATGCACCAGCAGGTGTCGGTGACCAGGGTGGCGCCGAAGACTTCGATCACCGCGATATGCCCGGCCTGGCGTGCCTGCTCCAGCACCGCGCGACCGCAGGTGATGGCGAGTACCACGTTCGGGTGTTTGTGCCGGCCCCGGCACAGCCGCGCCAGATGTGCAAATTCGCTGAGGGAAAAGTGCGGGTTGCCCAGCGACACCACATCCACCCGGTGGTCACGGGCAGTGTTGAGCTCGCGCCAGCTTTTCAGCAGGTCTTTGAGGCGGATTTTTTCCACGGGTATGAATGCATCCGCTTCCAGTACCTGTGTCGGGTCGAGGGCTTCCGGTGTAACCCCGGCGATATGAAACAGCGGCGCCGCCGAGGTGGTGGCGAAGGCCGCACCGAAGGCTTTGAGATCGTCGAGGCTCGGTTGACGGTTTTCCAGGCCCAGTACCAGCGGCACGCGGCTGCCGGCCAGGGCACCGATGTGATATCCGAGCAGCGGGTAAAAGGCATCGTCCAGTTCACCGAGTACGGGCAACTCGATCTGCAAGCGGGCCTTGCGTTGCTCGTCCAGATGGCAGCCGATCAATGGGGCGCGGCCGGTGAGGGCGATGCAGATGTCGAGGTAATCCGGGTACTTCAGGGTGCGTGCGCCGAGCACGCTGTTGGCGTACACCACGGCATTGGATTCGGCCCAGACAATCTGCTCGCCTGCCTTGGGCGCAGTGTCGAGCAGGTAAGGCGCGCAGGTGTAGCTCAGATGCGCACCCATCGCCATATAGGCATCGCCCAAGGCACTGGCCGGCTCGCCGAGGGCCGGGTCGATGCCCAATTCGCGCCAGCGGCGCTGGTCCACGGAAATCGAATTGAGGGTGGTGGGCACCCGCACTTTCGCGCCCCATTGCACCAACTGTTGGGCAAAGCGCAGGCTGGCAGGCCCCGTGTAGATGCAACCATCAATGTGCGCCTGGGTGACGTCCACCAGACTTCGCGCCCCTTGCAGCTCGGCCATGCGCAGAACAATGTGCATGGCCATTTGCGCGGCTTGACCGTGCTGACCGTCGAGCAACGCCTGATCAAACTCGGTGAGCTCGATGGAAGCACGCCTGTCGGTGCAAGGTTTGTCGAGCGCCTGCCAGGTATCACCGGGCAGGTACTCGAACAGGCTCAGCGTGGCGCCATCGACCCGGGCGAAAGCGTGATCGCCCAAGGTCGCGAACGCCTCCCGGCCGATGCAGAGCACCGGCAGGGAACGGGCAAATATGGTCTGCGCCACCAGCACGCCCAGGGTCAGGATCTCATCCGGTTCGGCCAGCACCAGTGCCGCCGGTGCATGGCCGTTGCTGATCAGCTCCATCAACACACTGCTGCCGGTACACGAACCGCGCCCGCTGGGAATCGCCAGCACACACCCCGACAGATATTCGCCGCTGAGCGAGTGGTGGCGATCGATGACTTCGCCACTGCTGGCGTCAACCCCACCCCAGAAACTCAGCCCGACATCGGCGAACAGCAGGGCACCTTGAGCGGCGCCCGCGACCAGGCTGCGACCGGTCAGAGAAACGGACCCAGGCATGCCGGACATCTCAGTAGTAAACCTGTGGCACGGTCAGGTTGGCCGGCGAGATATCGGTGCCGACCCATTTGACGAACAGCTCCTGATAACGACCGGTGCGTACCTGCTGGTTGACGAACAGGTTGAGGTAGTTGAGCAGGCCGTACTCGTTGCGCTTGGCGCCGAGGGAAACGTAGTCGATCACGTACGGGGCGTTACCGGCGACTTTGAGGTTTTTGTATTTACCCGATTTGAGGGTGGCGGCGGCGACGGTGTTGGTGACCACGGTGGCGTCGATGTGGCCTTGGGCAACGGCCAGAAGGGTGTCGTTCTGCGACTGATAGGCACGGAAGCTGCCAGTGCCCCAATTCTTCACGTTTTTCTCAAGGGCGATGGCCTCATAGGTGCCGCTGGTGTTGCCCACGGGTTTGCCTTTGAGGTCGTCGAAGCCGTTGATGCCCGTATCGTCGCGGGTCAGCACCACCATCTGGAATGCGAAGTAGGGCACGGTGAGGCCGACGGTCTTGGCCCGTTCCAGGGTGTCGGACGTAGAGGCGACGATCACATCGGCGCGCCCGGAGACCAGCGCCGGAATGCGGTCCGGGAATGGCGTCTCGACCACTTCAGCCTCGACCCCGAGGATCTTCGCCAGGTCGCGGCAGTAATCCACGTCAAAGCCGGCCGGGTTGTTGGCGGCATCACGAAAACCCATGGGCGGGAAGTCCAGGGTCACGGCGCAGCGCAGCTTGCCTGCACCGATGATGTCGTCGAGCTTGTCAGCCTGGGCGTTGGCGACAACGAGGGTACTGAGAACAGCGCTGAGGGCTACGGCAAATGCGGGGTTTTTCATAGAGGCCTCGGTGAGTGAAGTGCTGTTGAATATCGTATTGGGGATTTCGTATACGATATTAACAATAGCAATCAACGTGCCGTTTTCCAGTCAGAACGGTGAAATGACCGTCAGCCCTTGAAGTAGAAGTGTTGCAGCGGCGCAACGCCGGTTCGGTGTGATGCAGGTCGGTGTTACAGATGGGAGCAGTGGTTGTGCGGGCGCCCCTTTAGGGAACACCGGTGACCGGCCTAGCGCTGATTATCGCGATACTGACTTGGCGACAAACTGGTCAGTGAACGGAACTGCCGGCTGAAGGCACTGTGGTCGGTGTAACCGCAGCGCAGGGCGATTTCGGTGACGGGCAGGTCGGTGTGCAATAACAGGCGCGAGCCTTCTTCCAGTCGCGCCTTGTGAATCATCTGCCGCGGTGTGAGCTGGAACACCCGTTTGCAGTGACGCTCCAGTTGCGCGACAGAATAACCGCCAATGGCCGTCAATTCAGCGAGGCTGATGGGACGCGCGAAATGACTGCGGATATGCGCATCCACGGCGGCGAGCTTCAGGTACGCCGGGTGCGTGGACTGGGGTGTTGGCAAATCCCGGGAGATACCGGCCAGGCCGACAATGCGACCCTGTTCGTCGTGAAGGGCCAGTTTGTGGGTCAGGCACCAGATCGGCTGGTTACCGAAATACAGGTGCAGTTCCAGTTGGTCGGCCAGCATACGGCCGCTGGATAACACCCGCCGATCCTGTTCGGTGTACAGGGGGCCGAAGTTTTCCGGGAAGACATGCTCGGCGGTCAGTCCCAGCAATTGTTCGCTGTGTTTAAAACCGCAACGCCGCGCCAGCGTCTGGTTGACGAAGGCGTAACGAGCTTCGCAATCCTTGATGAAAAACACCACGTCCGAAAGGGTGTCGAGCAACGGCGCGATGGGCTGAAGGTTGCTGAGCAGTGTCGGCAGGTCGCAGGGTTTGAAGGTGGTGAGTGAGGGGTACATAGCGCTGGGAGGTCCGAGGGCGACCTGCGGATCATAGAGGCTCGGCCGCATGACCGAAACCCCAGGCACGGGCATCACCCTGGCGGGGTGTCGTCCAGGCTCATCAACGTCTCGATCCGCGCCGGGCTGTACGGTGGGCGCGACGCCGAGGGTTGCCAGCCAAATAAATGCTGAGCGGCGGCGCCACACACACGGCCCTGACAGGCACCCATGCCGCAACGGCTGGCCAGCTTGGCCTCGCGCCAGTCGCTGTGTTCAGTCAGTGTGGCGTAGTGCACGTCTTCGCAGCGACAGACCAGGGTGTCGGGGCGGGCCAGGGACTTGAGGTGCGGGTCGAGGGCGAAGGCCCGGTTCAGTGCCTTGGCGAAACCTTGCCAGCGTGCCCGGCGTGGCCACCATTGGCGGGCCTTTTCCAGATCTCCCACAGCGCTGTATCCGGCAATCGAACCTTCGGCCAAGGCCAGTTCACTGCCGCCGAACCCGGTGCATTCGCCCGCTGCGTAATGATCGGCGCGGTGGCTGGCCTGCCAGATATCCACCGCCAACGCTTGTCCTTCGATGGCGTAACCCAGTGCCTGGCCCAATTGGATATTCGGGATCAAGCCGAACCCACAGGCCAGCCACTCACATTCCAGTTCGTTGATTTTGCCTTGCTGTTGCAGGCGCACGCCTTCCAGTCGGTCAGTGCCAAGGGCTGCGATGACATGAGTGCTTGCACGGTAATGACGGTTGAACAAGCTGAACGACTGTAGCCATTTCTCAGGCCAGCGCGGCAGTTGCGCGGCAAAACCGGCGACAGACGCGAGTGAAGCTTGCTCGGCGATGCGTAGCACTGTGGCACCGTGTTTTTTGGCGGTAGCCGCACTGGCCAACAAGAGGGGGCCGCTTCCGGCAATCACCACGCGCTCGTCACGCACCGCAAGGCCAGCTTTGATCAGTGCCTGCAAACCCCCGGCCCCTGTCACCCCAGGCAGTGTCCAGCCGGGGAAGGGCAGCAGCAACTCTCGGGCACCGGTGCACAGGATCAATTTTTCATAGCTGATCAGCCAGCCGCGATCGTCGTCTTCGACTAGCAGTTGTTTCGTGCCGGGATTGGCGATCACCCGAGTGCCGCTGTGATGTCGGATATTGGCGTGGGACTGCAAGCGCTCACGCAGCTGACGGGCCTGAGCGGGGAGGCTGGCTTGCGGGCCGTCGCGCCAGATCTGGCCGCCCGCCAGCGGGTTGTCGTCGAGCATGACAACGCGGGCGCCACTGGGGGCCGCTGCCAGTGCGGCGGCCATGCCGGCGGGGCCGGCACCGATGATCAAGATGTCGGCGTATTCGTTCATGCCTGTGTCTCCACTTGCATGCCGTCACGGCAGAGGGTCTGGCAAGCGAGGCGACGGCGACCGTCGATGGTCACCCGGCATTCCTGGCAGATGCCCATGCCGCACAGCGGTGCGCGCCGTTGTCCACTGACCGAGGTGCGACTGCAACCGTTGCCACCCAACGCCAGGGCCGCGGCGACGCTGGTACCGTCGGCGACCCTCAGGGCCTGACCGTCGAGCATCAATTCAGGCATACACAGGTTCTCCGAGGAAACGCTGGGGCAGGTAGGGTTGAGCGGCCAGTGGCGGGGTTTCGTTGAACAGTTGCGCGACCAGCAAATCCGCCGTGCCTGGGGCGGTGGTCACCCCCAATCCTTCATGACCGACCGCCAGCCATAAGCCTTGGCGTTGTGGGTGCTGGCCCACCAGCGGCAAGCCGTCGGGGCTGGCGGCACGAAAACCGGTCCAGGCGCGGATGCCATTGAGCCGTGCCAACCCCGGCATGTAGTGGGCTGCACGCTTGAGCATTTTCGCCAGCATCCAGCCTTCGACCTGCGGATCGGTCGTGCCGAATTGCCGCGAGGCACCAATGAACAATTGCCCGGTCGGACGCGGTTGAATATTGCAGGCCACGGACGGGCCCTTGGCGTTGTGGGCGCTGGTGACGTAACCCAGTTCCACGAGCGTGTGGGTGACGGTGGCGGGGTAGCGGTCGGTGATCAGCAAGTGACCTTTTTTCGGCTCGATGGGTAACTCAGGGCACAGTTCACTGGCCTGGACACCGTTGGCCAGCACCACCGCTTCGGCACTCAACCAGTGGCCGTCATCGAGGCGTACCCGATGGCCATCGACCTCCGTGACCCGTGCCCGGCGCTGGTGGATGTTCGGCGTGTCGAGCATCCAGTTGGCCGTGGCGGGCGCATAGAGAATGCCGTCACCCTTGATCAGCAGTCCCCCTTCAAGGTCCTCGCGCAACTCCGGTTCACGCTGGCGCAAGGTACTGGCACCAACCCGCTCACAGGCGATTCCCTGAGCTTGCAGGTTCAGGTATTTGCTGTGGGCCACCGCCATTTCCTCGGGGTTGGCGGCCAGCCAGAGCGTGCCGTTGTTGCGGTAAGCGCAGCCGTCGGGCAAGTCCGGCGCATGCTCGCGCCAGCGCTGCAGGGAATAGTCACTCAGGGCCAGTTCTGCCGGGTTGTCGTCGAGCACCAGCAGGTGGCCCATGCCCGCGGCCGTCGCGTTGTGCAGACCGGCATCGAGCACCAGCACCTGCAAGCCGCGACGCGCCAAGCCCTGGGCACAGGCCGCGCCGATGATGCCGGCGCCGATGACGATCACATCGGCCACACGGCCCTGGCTCATGGGCGAATGCCCCAAGCGAAAGGATCGTCCTGTTCAATGATCAGACGGGCTTCGGCACTGATGAAGGCGCGGCCTCGAATGGTCGGGATGATGCGCTCACCCTGCCATTCGAAGGAGCCTTCGAACTCGCTGCCGATGACACTGGCCTGGCGCCAGATCTGCCCTGGCTGCAACTTATCGTCAGCCGCCATGCACGCCAGTTTGGCACTGGTGCCGGTGCCGCACGGTGAACGGTCGTAGGCCTTGCCCGGGCAGAGTACGAAGTTGCGGCTATCGGCGCGATCGTCATCGGCGAACAGTTCGACGTGGTCGATCAGGCCGCCGTCTTCACCGCGAATACCCTGGGTTTCCAGTGCCTGCTGCACTGCGTAGGTATAAGCGGTCAGCGTCTCAAGGTTGTCGCCTGACACCCGCAGGCCGTGGTCGGCGATCAGGAAAAACCAGTTGCCGCCCCAGGCGACATCGCCGATCACCTGACCGATCCCCGGCACCTGCAATGCCAAATCCTTGCGGTAACGATAAGCGGGCACATTGCGCACGCTGACCGAATGGTCGGCATGCAGGGTGGCTTGCACCGTGCCCACCGGTGTCTCGATGCTGTGCACGCCGGGCCCGATCTTGCCCATGTGCGCCAAAGACGCCACCAGGCCGATGGTGCCGTGGCCGCACATGCCCAGGTAACCGCTGTTGTTGAAGAAAATCACCCCGGCACAGGCGCTCGGGTCTACGGGTTCGCAGAGCAGGGCACCCACCAGCACATCACTACCCCGTGGTTCCAGCACGCACGCCGCACGCCATTGGTCATGTTGATCGGCGAGGATTTTGCGCCGTTGCGCCATGCTGCCGCGACCCACTTCAGGAAAACCGGCGGTCACCAGACGGGTCGGTTCGCCGCCGGTGTGGGAGTCGATGACGGAGATGCTTTTCATGGGGGGGCCACGTCCATTCGGTTGAGTGAACGCTAGAGTGGCCCGTGCGGGCGGGTGTCGGCTTGATGGATTTAACCGGTGCCGATGACGAAATCGGCACAGTGTCCGCAGCCGTCAGTGGGCGTGGGGCAGATGCTCGAAGAGGGTCTTGCAGACGCCGGCAATGTGCTCATCCAACAGCTTCACCGCCAGTTCCACATCCTTGGCACGGCAGGCTGCAAGGATCTCGCGGTGCTCGTGATCGGCGCGCTCCTTGCCGGCGGACAGGCTCATCTGCATGCGCAGGTAGCGTTCCAGTTTGTCGTTGACCGAACGAATCAGGCTGACCAGAAACGGTCGCTGCGCCGGCTCGTACAGGCAGGAATGCAACTCCCAGTTGAGCTCGGCCCAGCGCCCGACGTCGTCTTCGCCGATGAATTCCTGGCAGATGCTCTCGGCACGGGCGAAGGTCTGTTCGGTCATGTTGGGAATGGCCAGGCGCAGCACCTTGTCTTCCAGCAACATGCGTACTTCAAACATCTGCGCCAGTTCTGCGTCGGAAATCCGCGTGACCATCGCCCCGCGATTGCGCTGGAACATCACCAGCCCTTCGGCCTCCAGTCGCTTTAGGGCCTCGCGCACCGGAATTTTGCTGACGTTGAACTGACGGGCAATATCGTCCTGGCGAATCGGTTCATCCTCGGCAAAATGACCGGCGACGATCGCGTCCCGCAGATGGCGGGTGATGATTTCCGAGGTCGAAGGCGTATTGCCAAGGTCGGGGGCGTTGAGTTTGGGTAGATTCACGTCGGCGGTCGTTTGGAGTGAGATAGCGCTAGGGTATACGAAATTCTTTAACGGATCTCCCTCGCCCCTTTCAGGTGTCAACCCGAGCGCATCGCTCATCAATCCGTTGGAACTCCCCGTACCGCCGCCCCGTCATCTGGAATAAGGGGGGCTGCGGGTATTTCGTGGCGAACCCTGATTACGCTTTTTCATTCAGAAGGCGAGGGACGACATGATTACTTCAGACAGCACAACCGGGAGTCAGCCCGATAAACCCGACACCGGAGGGGCAGAGCAGGGCTTTGAACACTTGAAGGAAAACGTGACAGAGGCACTGGGCGGCGCAAGAGAGCAGGCTGATGCGCAATTTGGTCAATACCGGGATACGGCAGCCGACCAGATGGAGGCACTGGCCCACGGGGCGAAATCGTTCGTTGCTGAGTTGCAGGACAAGGACACACTGGGCATGTCCGACTACCTGTCGGACATGGCCGAGTCCATGAGCGGCCTGGCCGGGAACCTGCGTGGCAAGAGTGCCGAACAGTTGCTCCATGACGGCGCCGATCTGGCTCGCAACAATCCTGCCTTGTTCATAGCCGGCAGCATTGCGCTGGGCTTTGGCCTGTCGCGCTTTCTCAAGGCCGGTGCCGCGCCAGCGGCGACATTCCCGGATGCCAGCGATCCGGCAGCGGGCCACTCAATGCCGACGTCAGGTGGATTTGGCGCGCAACGCCCCTACGAAACTTCCATTCCATCTCGCACCGATCAAAGCCCTGGCGGCACCATCGTCACGCCGACGGCACCCAGTGACCACGGCCACCCTTCGGACTTTGCAACGCCTTCGAGCCCCGGTTCGACAAACGCCAATGGAGCACTGTGATGAACAGAGAAGATCCGAATTTCCCAGGGGCGACACCGTTGCCCGTACCCGATCCTGATGCTTCGGTCGTCGGACTATTGCGACAGTTAGCCCGCGAAGTGCCGGCGCTGTTCACCAAGGAACTGGCGTTGGCCAAAGCCGAGCTTCAGGCCAGCCTTACAACGCTCAAGGCTGGCATTGCCGGAGTCGCGAGCGGGGCGGTTGTGCTTTTGGCGGGGTTCATCATCCTGTTGATGTCCGCCGTCTATGGCCTGAGCATCGTGATGGCGCCGTGGTTGGCGGCACTGATCGTTGGTGTGGTGGTGATGATCGTCGGGTTCGCCATGCTGCAAGCTGGAAAAAAACAGTTCGAACCGTCCCATTTGAAGCCAGACCGGACGTTGGACGCCTTGAACAAAGATCAGGAAGCGCTGCGCAGGAGAGTCTCATGAACAGTGAATTCGAATACGAGTCGCAAAAAAGCCCCGAGGCCATCGAGCGCGATATCGATGCGCAGCGGGCGAGTATCGGCAACATTGTCGATGCCCTGGAAAGCAAATTTACCCCAGGACAGGCCTTTGATCAGGCGTTGTCTTTCATGCAGAACAACGGTACGACTTTCCTGACCAACTTGGGCACCAGCGTGCGCAATAATCCCGTGCCTGCGGTGCTAACGTCGGTGGGGCTGCTGTGGTTGATGATGAGCCAGAACCGTCCGCCGACCCCACGCCCGGTTTATCCCGCAAGTACTGATCAGAACAAGGTCGGGGAGTGGGCCGATGGCCTGGCTGACGGCATCGACAGTGCGCGTGACCATCTGCACCAGACTGCCGACACACTCAAGGAGGGTTACCAGAGCGTGAAAGGCAAAGCGGCGCACCTGGGTGACAACCTGGGAGCGGCCACCGATAGCGTCAGCCACGCCGTTCATGACGCCAGCGACCGTTTGGTGCGCAGTACACAAGTGATGGGCAATCAACTCAGCCATTTGCTCAAAGAGCAGCCACTGATGGTCGCAGCTGCAGGTATCGCCTTGGGGGCGATGTTGGGCGCTGCATTGCCCTCGACAGCGACCGAGCAACGCTACATGGGCAAGTCCAGCGCAGGGCTGGCCGACAAGGTCAAGCAACAGGCGCGGGAGGGTTTCGAGGCGGTGCGCGATACGGTGACAAAAACGACGGATCAAGCGGACGCAGGCATGAAACCGGAACGCGATTACCGCGAAACACCCGATGCCCCAGCCGATCTGTCTCGAGGAATGGGTACTTCCTAAAGGCGGCTATGAATAACGGGAGGTCCATTCAGGCCTCCCGTTATTCGTACGTCAACACCTCTTGTCGGCCCCCATGAACCTGCGTCGAACCCTGTTGATCCATTCAGAAATACCTCCGGGATTGCACTGCCATGAACGCCTTCAGAAACCAGCTGACGCAGGCTCAGGAACGAAGACTTTGTGCGCTGGATTCCTGGCATCGAGCACTCGAAAACATCGCATTGCGAATGGACTCCCCTGAGGCCTGGCACGAGGAATTGCTACGACAATCGGACGAGATGGACCGTCAGCGCATGGTCAGTTGGCAAGAGTGGCGAGATTTGCGAATTGCGGCCGATCAGGCCTTTCTGCGCGCAGTAGCGGGGGAGGATTATCACTCAGGGCACATCGATGAACAGACATCTGAAATTCGGGATTGAAGAGGAATACTTCATCACTGATCTGGACACTCGACGTATGGCCGAGCGGCCGCCCAGCGCGGCGATTGACGCGTGCAAGGCGGCGATCGGCGAATGTTTCGCGTATGAGATGTTCCAAGGCCAAATCGAAGTGGCTTCTCCCGTTTTCACCCGTATTGCCGAGGCCGAACAGTACTTTGTCAGCACTCGCAAATCGTTGCGCTGCACGCTCCAGTCTTATGGTCTTGGACTGCTGTGTGTCGGGAGCCACCCGTTGGCAGACTGGCGTGTGCAAGAGCCCACCCGGCAGGATCACTTTACTCAGATGTTTGAAGACTATCAGCGCGTGGCCAGGCGTAGCGTGCTCTCCGGCCTGCATGTGCATGTTGAGGTGCCGGAACACCTGGACCGTATTCGAGTCATGAACCACGTGTTGCCGTGGATGCCGTTGTTGCTGGTGCTGAGTAGCTCTTCACCTTTTTGGGACGGCGCCGATAGCGGCTTTATGAGCTACCGGCAGACCGCGTGTGATGAGTGGCCGAGGATGGGCATTCCGGAGTACTTCGAGGATGAAGCGGCCTATGAGGCCTACGTCGCCTTGCTGATTGGTACAGGTACCATCAGGCAGGCCAGCGAATGCTGGTGGGGATTACGACCCGCTTGCCGGTATCCGACCCTGGAATTGCGCATGACGGATGCGTGTCCCCGCCTGGAAGATGCCTTGTGTATTGCCTCATTGTTTCGATTGCTGGTTGCCGACGCCATTGATCAAACCCGGCCAGGACGGTTCTGGTCGCCCACGTCTCACTGGATTCTCAAAGAAAATCGTTGGCGGGCGAAACGTTCTGGAATCCATGCATCCTTCATTGTTGAAGGGTACGACCGACCCTTCTCGGCTGAGCAGTGGCTGTTCCTGGCGGAGCAGATCCTGGGCGAGGCGGCGCGGGATTTATGTGTGGAAAACGTCTTTTCCCAAGCTCGCCGGATTCTGCGCAGCGGTACCAGTGCAGACCGCCAGCGCAGCGTTTTCGAGCGAGCGCTGACCGGCACCGAGGATGTTCATAGCGCTCTGTCGCAAGTAGTGGATCAGTTGCTGGTGGAAACATCGCAAGCGCCATGCAATAAGACTCGTAGCAGCTGGCGCAGCCTGCGTCCGGCTGCGCAGCAGTCGTAAAACCTGAGCTTGCGGTCTTGCTGAATCACCGCATCGTCTGATTTCACGACTGCTGCGCAGCCGGACGCAGGCTTCGCCAGCTGCTACAAAAATTGCGTGATTGCCTTAATTGAATGGTGCCAGGCGCAGCGGCTGTTCTACTTCTAGTCTTCATCTACCGTGACTTCTTTCCAGCTGTCATCCGGATCAAAGAGTTTCATCGACTGCGCGACCTTTTCACCCTCAGGCCCCAGATCTTTCTCAAACACCTGTCCGTCATGACTGATCATGAAACTCATCACCCCGGTATCAGCGTATTTCGCCGGCCAGGCGATCAGTGCAAAACCCCGGCTCATCTTGTCGCCAATGAGATAGCTGTAGGCGCCACCCGGTGCCGAAGGACCTTGGCCAGTCAGGATGCGGAAGTAGTAACCATGCCAGGGTTCTCCGGCAATGGCGTTGCCGAACGTGGGACCCAACGGGCTGATCTGACCGCTATCGTCGTCTGCCCAATACAGCCCATCGTGCTTGCCGGGGGCGCTGTAGATATTCTGCGCATACTCAAGTGCGCCGTCACCGTCACGATCCACTGACGCATAATCCATCTGGGCGTCGTGATAGGCCTGCACCGATTGCAACGCGGCGAATTCATTGCGGCCAATTCGACGCGCACGGATTTCCGCACTGCCGGCCTTGATGTCGAAGTGCCAACCTTTCGGGCCTTTTACGATAGGGATAGGCATTGGCCATTTGTTGGTCCCGACCGAGAGGATCATCTCGTTGTCGCTGGTTTTTTCAAGGTGGTGTTGTTCGTGGTACAGCTTCAAAAATGCATCGACATCTTTGCGCTCCGCGCCTTGGCGAGGGATATAACTGCGCCATTCCGTACCCAGTAACTCGGTCAGGCGTTCATTATTGGCCTGTTTCGTACCCAGTGCTTCGACGAACGCTTCAGTGGCCTTTTCGGGCGTTGGGAATTCCTGATATGCCATGACCATGCAGGACCACACAACGCCTGCCGTGATCGCCAGGGACTGACGAAGCAAGCCCATGAGTGCCTTTACTCGAGGATTGTTATTCAACGACGGCCACCCCTTTGACTTTGACGCGCTGGTGGATTGGACGGCCGACTGACTTGCTTGCCGGCTGATCGCGAGGCATTGGGGCGCTGGGCGGATGCCTGGCTGGCCCGGCCACGATTGGCTTGTGCGTTGACTTGGGACGGTGAGCGCGCGCCGGCGAATGCATTGTTGCGGGCACTGCCCTTACTGGCGGCCTTGGTGGTTGGCCGACTTTTCGTCGTCTGGCGCGCCTGTGTATTACCTTGGCGCTGTCTGGCATCGGCGGTCTGTTTCCTGGGTTGCTGACTGGCTCTGTCAGTGCCCTGGCCTCTGTTGGAAGCCTGCTGTCTGTCTGTTGCACTCTGTCTTTCAGCCGCCCTCTGTCTGTTGGCTGCATTTTGTCTGGCAGCGTCCCTGTCTGTACCACCTTGCGCCCGATTGCTGTCCACGCCTCTGGCTTGGGCGTCGCGCGCTTGATCACGGGCTTCGCGGTTAGTGGTGGGAGGTCGTTCGATTCCGGCCCTGTCCATCGAACTGCGGGCATTTTCTCGCTGCTGGGCCCGTTGCGGCGTGTCACCTCGATAGGCCTCACGCTGAGTGGCGCCGTTGAGTTGCCGACCGTACTGTTCGCGGCTCCTGTTGTCTCGATAAGGAACACCGTTGCGATGCGCGGAGTTATGTTGGAACTTGTTCTGATTAACGTTGATTCGGTTGTTGCCATTGATGTTGTTGTAGCGTTCGACATCGATGTCGACGTCGCTATTACCCCAGTCGCAATCACCCCACAACGAACCGACGATAGCCACACCGGCGCCAAACGCCAGCCCGGTCAACAAGGCCTGGCCGGGGTAATAGGCGGGTGGTGGTGGGTAGTACGCCGGAGGTGATGCAGGATAAGGCCAGGTGCCATAGGTGGTTGTCGGGTTATAAGTGGGGACGTAGACAACCTGAGGATCGGCGGGCTGAATGATGATGGTGCTGGCAGGGGCCGGAGCCACCTCTGTGGACGTGCCTGCCGGTGCTGGATAATTCTGAACCGTCACGTTCTGATACTGGTTGCTCTCCAGGTTGCCGGCTGCCTGCGCCTGATGACGCAAACGTTGCACCGCGGCCATGAGATCGTCGGGCTGCGCCAGGAAGGCATCACCCAGGCGTTGTACCGCCACAGGATCCTGTCCCAGCGTGGCCAACACCTGCGGGAAGGCGACGAGCGCCTGTACACTCGGATCCCAGGGTTTGTTCTGCACTTGTTTGACTGCATCATCGCCCTTGGCGTTCGGGTTGGCTTTAGACCAGGCGACGGCCTCGGTAAATTCCCCGGGGTACGTGCTGGCCATCAGAATCTGTGCCAGCAGTGGGTCCGGGTACAGCGCAATGGGCGCCAGCATTTGATCCAGCTGTTCCTGGGTAAACACGGCATCTTTGAGAGGCGCCGAATTGGCGGGCGCTGGCACGGCAGTGGTCGTGCTTGAGGCCGCCATCGCCGCCTGCGATACGCAGAAAGATCCGCTCAAAATAAGGACAGCTGACAACGTGCAAAGTGAGGGAATGCGCATTGCATCTCCAGGTGGTCAGGCAGGTTTGGAGTGAGTGAATCAATGCCAGGGAGGTGAGGTCCGACGTTGCCAACACCAGACCTCAGCTTCGATGCCGCTTCCTAAGCGTAGCAAACAAAAAATTTCTGCCATTTATTTACGTTCATTCAATTCGCACTGATCGCTCAAACCACAGCCGCCCTCGTCACAGGGCACTGGCATCGTTCTCGTGCTCGTCCGCAAACGCCATGAGCACGTCCAGATCGAGAACATCCAGTTTGATCCGGGCGATAAAGGCAGAGAAGGCGAGGTTGGCGGCGAGCAGGCGCAGATCACTGGCCCAGGCCGGAACATAGACCGGACCCTGAAGCCAGTCCGACTCGAACAGGGGCGCCAGGCGTACGGTGTCACCCAGGCTGAGGCGCCCGGCAAACAAATGGCCGACCAGCTCCGGCCGGTTGTCGCGGATCGCTATGCGCAGCAAGGTATGCACGCCGATCAAGCCCGTCAGGTAAGCGGCATCCTTGGTAAACGCCGACCCGCCGTGCAGGTCGGCGCCGCGGAACACTCGTTGGGTGGAACGAAATGACTCCTCTTGCGATTGACCGGCCGCCAGAAAACCTTCGAATACCTGGATGAAATCGGCACCCTCCAGCGCTTGCTGGACCGCGAGCACGCGCAAGGCGAGGCGACGCAAGCGGTTGATGTCCATGCTGCCGGTGAACAGCTCGGCCAAAGTGGCAATACCCTCCTGAGTCTGTGTCGTGCGAGGCGCTCCTAGACCCAGGCTTTTGAGGTTGGGTTGGCGTGCACCGTTTTGTGCCGTGGCGACATGCACGAACGCCTCGTGCTGCAAGAGCTGATTCTTGTCCAGTTCAGAAAACAGCGCGCTGGCGCGCAGGCGGATACGGTTCGACCCGGCGATGGCCTTGGCGGCCAGGGTCGGATCGAGCACGACCGTGACCTGGCCCTCGCCGAAAAACCGGTCCAGTTCCGGCTGCATCCATGCGGCCAAAGCCTTGGCCGGAATCTCGGCCGGGCTCGGTGGAATCCTGGCGCTACCCAGAAGCGCGTCGGTGGTGTTGAGGAAGAACCGGGCGGCGTCCAGCATGCTCAAGTTGAGGCGCGGGTAATGGAAATCCGGACGCCGATACAGCGCTGATGAATAGTCAGTAAAGGCGGGCGTGCCAATGGCCCCCAGCAGGCGACCGGCCGTGGCATAGCTTCGCGCGGTCATGGCGAGGTGGTTCCCGGCGGGATGCGCCTCATCACAATGCTCGACAAAGGTTTCCAGCGCGGCGATATCGGCGCTGTGGTCACGCGGTCGCAGTTCGACGTTCGGCAACTGTGCACGGCCGCTGCGCCAATTCGCCAGGAAAGCTTCTTCGACGCCATCGGGCCACGCCAGCGCATCCAGCACGCGGATCTTGCGGGCCAGACCGGGCAGGGCGGCATCGAGTTCAGACAGGGGCAGGGCGATCATCGGAATCTTCCAGGGAGTCGAGACTTACCGGTAAAAGCTTAGTCGTTGCGATGCAGTGCGTTTTGGCTTTATAGGCACAGGTGCTGCGTCTGGAGACTCACGCACGCTGGCAGCGACAATTTTTTTTGTCACTACAATGAAGTGAAATCGAAAAAAACACCGCTTAAAGCATTGTGCTCTGGCCAATGAAACCTGAACCACACGGATATTTTTCAGCGAGGTAGGACGCATGCCAAACACCGAAGGACAGAAGCGAGCACGAATACTCGACCCCGTCGACCGTGTTACAGAGGTGATCTTCGGCCTGCTCATGGCGATGACATTCACCGGAACGATCAGCGTGGCGACATCGGGTCAGGAGGATGAACGCACCATGATGTTTGCCGCACTCGGTTGCAACCTGGCCTGGGGGCTCGCGGACGCGGTGATGTATCTGTTGCGTGCCTTGATCGATCGCACGCGCAAAAGCACGTTATACGCAAAGCTCAGCGGGGCGGACGCGACCACCGGCCAGACGCTTGTGGCGGGTGCCCTGCCATCGCACCTGGCGGCAGCGGCCAAGCCTGAGACCCTGGAATTGTTACGCAGCCGCCTGGCCGAGATCCCCGCCACGTCCGTGCAGTCGCGGCTTGGTTGGGATGATTTCAAGGGGGCATTGGGTGTTTTTCTGTTGGTGGTGGCATCGACCTTTCCGCTCGTGGTGCCTTTCCTGTTACTCGACGAGACGGCTCTCGCTGTTCGTCTATCCAATTTGGTCGGGATCGTGGTGCTGTTCATCTCGGGTTGGATACTGGGGCGATACGCCGGCGCAAAGCCGTGGCAAGGGGGGATTGCGATGGCGGTCACTGGCGCGGTGCTGATCGTAGCGATCGTCGCGCTCGGCGGATGAAGAACAGAGGAGGGCACGGCAATTCTGCCGCTGCCTCTAAGCCATTACGCGCTGTACACCAAGGGGTTACAGGTCTATGAGCGATTCTAATTCTGTACCTTCCGCCCCGGAACCGGGTCGTATTGCACATCGGGTAGCAGGCGCCGATCAGAAGAGCTGGCGCCGCTGGCTGCCGGGGCTGAATACGCTGCTCACCTATCAAATAGGCTGGTTGCGAAATGACATCGTCGCCGGACTCGTCCTGACCACAATGCTGGTGCCAGTGGGCATTGCCTACGCGGTGGCCTCGGGCGTACCCGGCATTTATGGTCTGTACGCGACGATCATTCCGCTGCTGGCTTATGCGTTATTCGGGCCGAGCCGGATTTTGGTGCTGGGGCCGGACTCTTCGCTGGCGGCCGTCATCCTTGCGGTGATCCTGCCGCTGTCGGGTGGCGATCCATATCGTGCCGTCGCCCTGGCGGGAATGATGGCGATTGTGTCGGGGGTGGTCTGTATCCTGGCCGGCATTGCGCGCTTGGGCTTCATCACGGAACTGCTCTCCAAACCGATTCGCTACGGGTATATGAACGGTATTGCGCTGACCGTATTGATCAGCCAATTGCCCAAGTTTTTCGGCTTCAAGATCGAGTCCGACGGGCCGCTGAGAAACATGTGGGCGATCATTACCTCGGTGCTGGACGGAAAAACCAACTGGGTCACGTTCGCGGTCGGTGCTGCCACGTTGGTGGTGATCATGTTGCTCAAGGGGCACAAACGCATTCCGGGTATTTTGATTGCCGTGGCGGGCGCAACCATCGCCGTCGGTGTGCTGGACCTTGCCACGAAATACGGAATATCGGTCCTCGGCGAGCTTCCACAAGGCATGCCTGCGTTCGCCATTCCCTGGATCACTCAAGCTGATATTGTCCCGGTCCTGATCGGCGGATTCGCCGTCGCGCTGGTTTCGTTCGCCGACACCAGCGTGCTCTCGCGTGTCTATGCGGCACGTTCGCGTACTTACGTTGATCCGAACCAGGAAATGGTGGGGCTCGGCGTCGCCAATCTGGCGGCCGGGTTTTTCCAGGGTTTTCCAATCAGCAGCAGTTCGTCACGCACACCGGTGGCTGAGGCCGCAGGCGCCAAAACCCAATTGTCCGGTGTCGTCGGAGCGCTGGCGGTTGCCTTGCTGTTGCTGGTGGCGCCGAACCTGTTGCAGGACCTGCCCAACAGCGCGCTGGCGGCGGTCGTGATCGCATCAGCCATCGGCTTGATCGAGGTCACGGACCTGCGACGCATCTATCGCATTCAGCAGTGGGAGTTCTGGCTGTCCATCGCCTGCACTGTCGGTGTTGCCGTGTTTGGTGCAATCGAGGGGATTGCCCTGGCCATCGTGCTTGCGGTGATTGAATTCCTGTGGGATGGCTGGCGGCCGTACTCCACGGTGTTGGGACGTGTCGATGACCTTCAGGGCTACCATGACATCAAGCGTTTTCCTGACGCACGAATTCTTCCCGGCCTGGTCCTTTTCCGCTGGGATGCGCCTTTGTTTTTCGCCAACGCCGAGTTGTTCAATGAACGGGTGCTGGACGCAGTGGCTTCGTCGCCTACGCCGGTACGCTGGGTGGTCGTTGCGGCAGAACCGATGACCAGTGTGGACGTGACCTCTGCCGACATGTTGGCCGAACTGGACGAAACCTTGCGCGCGGCGGGCATCGAATTGTGCCTCGCTGAGATGAAAGACCCGGTCAAGGACAAACTGAAGCGATTCGGGCTTTTCACGCAGTTTGGCGAGAACTCGTTTTTTCCGACATTAGGTACAGCGGTCAACAGTTACCTAGCGACCTATCCTGTGGAGGGGGCCAAACGGCAGGATGAGAATCAGTGAGGCGGTGGGTTGCCGGCGTTTTGGGGCTATCAACAACCGAAGCGCCTTGCAGGAACGCCTGGGTGGTCCTATCGTCAGATTTCAGGCGCCACAAAGGTTTTTGTGGCGTATGAGTGAACACTATAAGTGCAATGTCCCCTGAACATCCTTGGTGAGCGAACTGATGGACGAGCGAGCCGACTCAGCGTTTTTTGTATTGGAGGAACATCATGATTCGCAAACACTTCTTGATGGCCCTGGCGACACTGGTTGTCGCTGCGGGTGTGCAGTGGGTCTCGGTACCGGCGTACGCGACCGAGCAGGGATCACAACGGCGTGAAGCACGGGATACGAGGCAAACAGGGCGCTCCGACGCACGGCAAACCAAATACGATTGCAGAAAGGACAATGACAAGAGCAATGCAAACTGTCGCCAGGACAAGCGCAGCAGCAAGCAGGACACGCGCAGCACCGCTCGGGACATCAAATATTAATCGTTGAGGTCAATCCCGCTGTCGTCCGCCAAAGGGGCAGTGTTTACAGTTAACAGTCAAGGCAATACGACTGCATCAAGCACATCGAGCGGACACCTTTGTTTGTCCGCTCGATGTGCTTGGGCGCCTGCTTAGCCGTAATAAGCGGCGATCACAATGAGCGCGAGAAAACAGACCAGCTGAACGCAAAAGAAGGTAAACCGAATCGCCACGAACGTATCGGTCTGCACATGGGATACGTGAACCAAGGACTGGCACACGCGAGCGATCAGGACGAATGTGCACAGGTAGTCCACGGCAGGGCCGTCGACACCCAGGGCCGATATCACGAACACGATGACGCCAAAGACCGGCAGATTTTCCACACAGTTGGCGTGTGCTCGTGTCCCGCGCCGATACCAATCCTCGCCTTCGAGCTGATCGCTGCGGAACGAGCCAATGGGAACCTTCGAGAACAGGATCGCGACCCAGCGGTACACGCCGACAGTTGCCATCAACAGCAGCAAAGTCCAGGTCGCAAACCCCAGCAGCATCCACATCGGTAGGGTCATGGCCGCCATCCTCAATTAAAAGCACGTCATTGCACAGTCGCGCGACCGACGAGCAGTCGGTCGCGCATTGTCGATCAGTGGCCCGTGATGGGGGTCAGTGCGGTTTGAATCCTCGACATCTGTGCTGGCGTTGTCATGCCCGTCAGCAGCCGACCAAAGTGTGGATGCTGCACGCCCGAGATAATGTATTGCCAGCGGTAGGCATTCAGCACGCAGGCTTTGATTTGCGCTGTCTCATCGACACTGAACGGTCGTGAAACATTGCGAATAAAGTAATCGGCATCGGAAGCCGATTGCGCCTGAAGAATGCCGTCGACGGCCGCCACCAGCGCAATCAGATCGTTCACGGCCTGGTCGCGTTCGGCTGGCGAGAGTTTCTCGTGCTCCGACTTCCACTCCAGCTCATCCAGTACGACGTGCCGGCTTTCATCCTTCCAGTGAAATTTGAAGACATCCTTGAACAGTGGGCACAACTCCTCGCGCGGTGCGATGCTCTGTGCGTAGTGCGCCTGTACAAACAGCTCGATATGACAGGTCAGCGCCAGCACCGACCAGGTGCTGGCCGCCAGTACCGCACGCGCCACGTCGTTGGGATCGGCCACTTGACGATACCCCGCAGGCAAGTGCGAACCCATCATTGTCTCCATGCGCCGGAACAACTCCTGGTGCTTGATCTCGTCGTTGGAAAAACGCACCAGCGCTTCAAGTGCCAGCTGATTGTCAAAGACATGGGCTCGACCTTGATCGAGCATTTTGGCACTGATGAAACGCTCGACCAGCCCAAAGAGATACGCATAGGTCCGGCCCTGAATCTGACTGAGCAGACGTGCCTCGGCCCCGTCGAGAAAGGTCAGGCGGTCGATCTGCGAGAGCCCATCGGGCAAGAATTTGCGCGAGAAGTCGAAACTGCGCTCCTGCATCAAATCGCGATCGATCTGCCATTCGGCTTTTTTCGCTGATCTGACAATTCGAGCGTAACGGTCGGCGTTGTCTGACTCCGAGCTGAGTAGGGTAGCGACGCTGTTCATATAGATCTCCTGGTGCCCTCGTCGGTTGAAATGGTTGACGTCGGAGCCAATGACCACAGGTGAAGCATCGGGGGGATAGTCTCGATCGCCGGGTCCGCGTTGGTGCTAATCTAGGTCGCGCCGTTCAGGCGGTGAATGACCAGTACGCCGGATTACCTGCTCAGGCGTCCGGAAAAGAGGGCGGGCAAGTGTTGGATGCGCTTTCGGATGTCTTGCGTGTGATTCGGCTGTCTGGAGGGGTCTTCCTCGAGGCGCAATTCACTGCGCCCTGGTGCATCAACGGAAGAATCTCGACGGATGATTGCAAGCCGTTCCTGGTGGCACCTCGACACATCATTGCTTCGCATTTTGTCGCCACCGGGCACATGCAATTACGCATCGACGGGGAGGCCATCGTCGACGTGGGCGCAGGCGAACTGGTTCTGCTTCCTCGCAATGACCCTCATACGTTTGGCAGCGACCTGAGCATTGCGCCCCTGTCGGCGAGCGAGGTTGTCAAGCCGCCAGGTGTCGGCGGCATTTCACGAATCAAGTACGGCGGCGGTGGCGAGGCCACGCAGCTATTGTGCGGATTCCTCGGCTCTGAAACCCCCTTCAATCCGTTGCTTTCGGCGCTGCCATCGGTATTGAAGCTGGACATTCGCGCGACGGCTTCGGGCGCCTGGATTGAAAGCTCGTTCCGTTTCGCGGTCAGTGAAATCGCGGCGGGACGCGTCGGCTCGGCAACCATCATTGCCAAGCTATCCGAACTGCTGTTCGTCGAAGCCGTCAGCCAGTATGTCGCCAGCCTCCCGGTTGAGCGGCGCGGGTGGCTGGCGGGACTGCGCGATCCGCATATCGGGCGCGCGCTGGCGCTACTCCATGCTCGTCCAACCGAGGGCTGGACGACAGAAGCACTGGCGCAAGAAGTGGGCATGTCGCGCTCGGTATTCGCGGAGCGATTCACGGCATTGGTCGGACAGCCACCGATGCAATACCTCACGCTCTGGCGTATGCATGTGGCGGCTCAACAGCTGCGCGAAAGTCGCGGCAGTGTGGCGCAAATCGGCTTTGCCGTTGGCTACGAATCCGAAGCCGCGTTCAGTCGCGCATTCAAACGTCAATTCGGCACGTCACCTGGCACTTGGCGCAAAGAATCAGCCTGAGCGCGCCGGTCGACGCCGCCGGGCCGCTGACTTTGACTGCTGAACTACTGGCCGTTTGGGTGGCTGAGCCTGGAAAAAAGGGGGGAGTGAGTTGCAGTCCTCAGAAATTATTGAGCGGTTAAACGTCCAGGCGTGACAGTCGGTGTGTAGAATGGTTCAATTTTTAATGGAGTAAATTTTGCAATGGAGTTTGTATGAGTCACGCAGAGTCGCTACCACCCCCCCGTCCCATCCCGGTTTCGTTCAACACCCACGAAATTGACTTGAGTGAGTTATTCAGCACCCTGTGGCGTCAAAAGTATCTCATCGCAGGCATAACCTTGGCAGCCGCAGCGATGGCAGCGGTCTACGCTTATACAGCGACACCTCAGTACCAGACGAAGACATTGCTTCGTCCTCCGTCTATCAAAGATCTTGACGCACTCAATCAGACTGGGGTTTACACACTCAATCCCGAGGAATCACTCAAACGCGTCGGTGCTGCTCTTAACTCCTATGAAGTACGTAAATCCTACTTCGATAAACACCAGGAACAATTCTCCGGTATTGACTCAGGTGACTTGACGCAGGCCTTCGAACGCTTCAACAGCGAAGCGTTCAAGGTTATTCAGCCAAATACCAAGGGTGGCGACAACCTTACACCCTACGTCGGACTGGAAATCACTTATCCGGGAACCGTCGAAGGACATCTCATTCTTAATGGGATCGTGCAAGAAGCCATCAATAGCGAGCGCAATCAGATCCAGGGCGACTTGAACAGTGTGATTGACAACAGTCTCGACACCCTGGAACGCAAGATGGGTGTTGCCCGTGCCAGTTATGAGGCCGACAAGGACTCAACGATTGCTAAAATCAGCGAAAATGACGCTCTCAAGCGCGCACAGTTGCAGGATGAGCTGCGTGCATTACGTACAGAACTGCGCGACCGCCGGGAAAGTCGTATCACCCAGCTGAACGAGTCAATGCAAATAGCACGTGAGCTGGGTATCGTGAAACCGACTACCCCCACGGCGATGGGGCAAGGTGACGGTGTAGGTCAGGGCAATGTTTTCCGTACGGAAGTTTTCAACGAACAGTTCCCGCTGCACTTCATGGGCACTGAAGCTCTAGGGGCCGAGCGAAATGCCCTGCTGGCACGAAAGTCTGATGACCATGCCAGCCCTCGGATCTCCGAGATCAAAAAAGAGCTTCAGCTTCTGGATCAAAATCGACAGATCGAACAACTTAAATCGCGTAAAAACGACGATCTATTCCTCACCACGCTGGTTGATATGAGGGCAGAAAAATCACGGTTGGAACATATCAACCGCGACCTGAGTGAACTGGCTTTGGTCAAAGTTGACCAACAGGCTATCAAGCCAAACAAACCGATCAAGCCTAATAAGTTGCTGATTCTGACTCTCGGGATATTCGTGGGCGTTATGCTCGGCATAATCGTCGCACTGTTACGCGGTATGGTACTTAGCCGCTCTGCCAGCCCCTACGAGGTGAGCACCGAAAAAGTATTTATAGGGCAATCCACCCTACAATAGGCATCAAGGAGTCATGTCGCATAACTGCGAAGTTATGCGACGGCTCTCTCGGGCGGTCAACTGTGGATGAACGTCCAGAGATCGGTATTCAATTTGTCGATTGCGGCTTTGAAGTCCTTGATGGTGATTGCCTGCTTGTCGTTCTCCAGCTGGGTGCCAAATATCTTGCGCACCACTTTGACGACGGTCTGATTGGTTCTGGCGTCGATGAACTCGGCTTCGATGAACAGATTAGTGTCTTGATCCCGGTGACCGGTGGCGGCCTGGGTCGCTCCGACAACGGCGGCGATCGGCATGATTTCATACCACTTCATGCCTTCGTTCGAAGCGCTGACGCCAGTGATTGCCGCCCGCAGGATCAAGGGGTGTGACCCGGCCGGTGCAGCGGCCGCGCTGGATGCCCTCCGGTATTTTTGGCCCAGAATGCTTTTGGCTTTCCTGGACATGTAGTTCTGCAACTCGGCCAGAGTCTGCTGATTGACCTGCTCATTGGGTTTCGGCGCGGGGTAAAACTCCAGCGTTCTGAACGCTATGGTGTCATACGCATTCGGGTTCCACGACGGGCTCACCCAGCGCATTGCCTTCTCACCCGTGGCGGTGGTCACTTCTTCCAGGTTGTTGTAGTTGGACAAGAAACCGGAGTACTGCTCGGGCTCAGTGACTTGGGAGGTGCAACCGCCGAGTAGCAGGCTGGCCAGCGCGATCCCTGCAAATAGTTTATGGGCCAAGGTCATAGTGGGTTCACTCCACGATTTAGTCGTGCGTTACGTGCCATCGGAATGCCTGGCCCGACCGGATGTGTAAATTGCGCTGCTGTGTGAGCTACATGGATCAGCTCTCAGGGGAAATGATCGAGTCGTCACTGGATTCAGCCGCCAGTTTCAATCGGTCAGCCTTACTGATGTATTTAGACTTGTTTGCCGGTGCCAATTTGGCACTGGCCTTTTTGGCGTGAGCCTTTAACAACTGCGTTATTTTTTTACGACGATTCATGTTTTTTGCTCAGCTTGTACATTCTTGAGTGCTATTGGCTTGAAATATTAAACCAGATACCCGTAGCGCGCTCTTGTGCATTGTCGATCTGGCATCCGTTGTTTCGAGGGCGCTGATGCAAGCATTGGGAAGGGAGCCAATGGTGTTCAGATCCTGCAGATCTGCCGCTTCATCCCCAGTCTGAAAGAAGCCACTCGGGCGTAGGGTGCGGGGCGCTGAATGCAGCGATGTTCAGCGCCATTTTTGAATCAATCCAAAGCCGCCGTTCGCACTGTGCGAGAAAGGCGGCTCCACTGACGATCAGGATGGCTGGTTAGCGGACACCCAATCGGCGGCGCGTTCGGCGATCATGATGGAAGCGGCGTTGGTGTTGCCGCCAATCAGCGTCGGCATGATCGAGGCGTCCACCACGCGTAACCCCTCTATCCCATGCACACGTAATTGACTGTCCACCACGGCATGCTCGTCACTCCCCATTTTGCAGGTGCCGACCGGGTGATAAATGGTGTCGGTGCGCTGGCGTAACAGTTCGATCAGCTGTTCGTCACCGTATAACCCTTCGCTGTACATATCCTTCAGACCGTAACGTGCCATCGGCGCTTGCTGGATAATTTCCCGGGTCATTCGGTATCCGGTGAGCAGGGTCTCCACATCATCGTCGTGCCCCAGAATGTTGGGATCGATTCGCGGTGGGGCGCTCGGGTCTTTCGATTGCAGGCCGACGCTACCGACGCTCTTGGGTCGCAACACGCAGACGTGGCAACTGAAACCATGGCCCCAATGCAGCTTGCGGTTGTGGTCGTCCACCATCGCGATCACCGAATGCAACTGGATATCCGGGCGAGCAAGGCTGGCGTCGGTTTTCAGGAACGCCCCCCCTTCGGCGAAGTTGCTGACAAAAGGGCCCCGTCGATGCCGGACATAGTCGATCAACGCCTTGCCCATCTTCGGGCTGCCGCGCAGCGAGACGCCCATCAAGGAGGTGTCGTGGCTTTTGTAGCTGAGCACGACATCCGGATGGTCCCGCAGGTTCTGTCCGACACCGGGCAGTTCGTGCTGCACCGGTATGCCCTGTGGCTTGAGTTCCGCCTGCGGGCCAATCCCCGAGAGCATCAACAAGTGCGGGCTGCCAAAGCATCCGGCGCTGAGCAGTACTTCCTGGCGGGCCTTGATGGTCTGTCGGTTGCCCTTGATACGCAACTCCACGCCGACAGCTTTCTTGCCTTCCAATACGATTCGCTCGGCGGCGACCGAGGTCATCACGGTGAGGTTTTTGCGGGTATTTCGAATCGGTTTGAGGAACGCGGTGGCGGTGCTCCAGCGCCGACCGTCGCGGATAGTCACGTCATATTGACCGATGCCTTCCTGATCGATGCCGTTGAAGTCGGCGTTATGGCGGTGCCCAATGATCTGCCCCGCCTCGATAAAGGCTTGGGTGGCCGGATGTATCGGGTTCTTGCCGACATAGAGTTCGCCCTCCGCGCCGTGATAGCCGCAGGTTCCACGGTGATTCATTTCACTTTTGCGAAAGTACGGCAGTACGTCGGCGAACGACCATCCTGGATTACCCAGGGCCTGCCAGTCGTCAAAGTCACTGTGATGACCGCGGATATACACCATGCCGTTGATTGAACTGCTGCCACCCAACACCTTACCGCGTGGCTGATAGCCGCGACGTCCATTCAGGCCAGGTTGCGGTACTGTCTGGAACGCCCAATTGACATGTCGGCTCGGCAGGATCGCAGCTACGCCCACGGGGGCATGGATCAGTGGCGAGCGGTCTTCCGGACCGGCCTCCAGCAAACAGACCGTGACATTGGGATTTGAACTCAGGCGATTAGCCAGGACGCAGCCGGCTGAGCCGGCGCCGATGATTACGTAGTCGAATTCCATCACAGCATGATCCCGATGAGCCAACAGGGAGCTGCTTCGCAAGGAAGCAACCGTGGATACCTGGGATGGATTGTTGGCTGAAACCTGCAAAAAATTATTGACCGCTCATGACATTTATTTGATCTTTGATGACATGACTTCTTTGATCAGAACAACATCATTTACCGGGTTTCGCGAAGTGGCGAGCCAGCTGGGCGGGAAAGCGGACCTGATGCTTGAACGCTTCCGCATCAATCCGGATCTGCTGATGGACGAGGACGCGCGCGTGCCGCTGCGTTCGTTGGTAGGGCTGCTGGAGTTTGCCGCACAAGAGCTGGAGTGCCCGGATTTTGGTCTGCGCATGGCCGAGTATCAGGACCTGCATGTACTCGGACCGATTGCGGTGATCGCTCGAACGTGCGCAACGGCGGGAGAGGCGCTGGCGCAAGTCATCCGTTTTATCGGTTACCACAGCCCCGGCATCCAGCTTGATCTCGACCTGAGTGAAGCCCGTGCTCCGCGTTTAGTGATCGATATCCGGCTCACCGGACCGAGCCCGCGACGGCAAATGGTGGAGCTGGCGATGGGGGTGGCGCATAACGGTATGAAGTTGCTGTATGGCGACAACTTCGTTGCCCAGTCGGTACAGTTTTCCAGTCATCTTTCAAGTGCGCAGGCTTACCGGCGCTATTTCAAAACGACGGTTTACACAGGGCAATCCTGCAACGCGCTGGTTTTTCGCGACGAACAATTGAGTCAGCCCCTTGAGCAACATGCCCCCTATTTGCAACACGCACTGGAGCAGTATTTCAACCAGTTCGACTTGCAAGCGACATCGAGTGTCGTCAACCAGGTCGAGCGCCTGGTCTTGCGCATGATGCCGATCCAGCGTTGCCGGTTGCCATTGATTGCCGAGCAGCTCGGTATGCACGTGCGCATGTTGCAACGACGGTTGGCCGAGGAGGGGCGAAGTTTCGATGAAGTGGTTGAAGCCCTTCGCCGCGAACGTGCCGACCACTATCTGGCGGAAAGACACATGCCGATGTCCCAGGTGGCCGGTCTTCTGGGCTATAGCGAGCAGAGCGTGTTCAATCGTGCTTGCCGGCGCTGGTTTTCCATGTCACCGGGAGCCCGGCGCCGTCAGTTGCGTGGAAGCGGCGACCCCTGATGAGGTCGCTTCACTGTCCAGGGCAATTCATTTAGTCGCTTGCGCGACATTGCCGCAGAAAATATTAGCGTTGCCATCCTCGGGTGAGGTTCGCAGGACAATGGAGTAATTGCCCGCAAGCAGGTCTTGCATTTTGATCGGCGCACTTCGGTAAAATGTCCACCCACCGGTCCCGGCATTGGGTTCAGTGTTGACCTTGTCGTTCAGTGCGTAGGCGACGGGGCCGGGTTGCTGGCAGCTACCTTTGTTAATGAACGTGAAGATGCGCGGGGGCATGATGGTCCCGTTTGGAACACCTGTGATGTAGAAGTCAAAGTTGGTTTGATCGCCCACGCTGGTCAACGTGGTCGTGGCATTCTTCCCTGGATTCTGGTGGGTCGCTACCAAAGGAAGGTTCATCGAGTGGTTTGACGAGCTGGTGCAGCCGAAGAGACTTGCGGTGACCAATAGCGCTGCCAGAGGAGTGCGGAGTTTCATTGCCAATCTCCAGTAATGGAAAAAGTGCATGGGGGAGCTATTGGGTATAGCTCATTAATACGGTGTCGCATTCTTGAACATCTACTTTTTATAGCCCTCCCAAAATCCCTGGACCCCCCGGTTTATCAGTCAGACATCGTGAACCCGCAGGCTCACGCGCTTGAGCACCTCCAGGTAGGTGGGTGGTTGCGGTACGATGCCGCGCTGTCGCAAAAGTGCATGCAATTTCGGCAGGCGAAAATACGGTACCGAGGCCATCAGATGATGCTCAATGTGAAAGTTGACCCGTATAGGCGCCACGCAGGCGCGAGCGATCAAGCCGGCGTGTGTGGTCCGGGTATTGCGAAGGACGTCCGGGCTTGATTCCAGACAGGCATGTTCCGCCATGGAGCGAATGCGGATGAACAGCGGGAACGGGGTGATATAGGCCAGCACCCAAACGCCGTATAGCCAGGCATTTCCACTGATCCACAACACGGCAAAGAGCAGGGCGTTGGTGAGGAGCATGCCGCTGGCGTTTTTGAAGAAGGCCCGCGGGTAGTCCCACCAGCGGCGACCTTCCTGTGGCAGGCGCCGGATATTGCTGGTCAGCGACCATTGCAGCACGCCGGCATCCATCAGCAAGCGTCCCGCCAGGAACTTGAGGCCGGTCACGCCTGAAAGATCACGCAGGCACTTGCGCATCAACGAGCGACGAGTCGTAGGCAACCCCGCCACCAGGCAGAGATCGGGATCGTCGACAGTAGAAGTTTTGGCGTGATGGGTCAGATGATAGGGACGGTACTTGCGCAGCTCATTCCAGATCGGCCGGGCGCACAACCAATCCACCAGCACGTCGTTGCACCATTTGCTCTTGAATAAAGTGCCGTGGGCGGCGTCGTGCTGCAAAATCCCGAAGCACAACTGGCGTCCGGCAATGATAACCACGCCCACTATCAGGGCGAGGCCGAATCCCCACCAGGGCAAAAAGTCACGAGCGCAGGCCAGACCGATAAAGGTCAGGGCCAGCACACCCCAGGTAGAACCCACTGCCCACGCGCCCCATAAATCCGAGCGTTCGCTAAAGGACTTGATTTCCTCGCGGCTGAGTATATCGCTGATTTTAGTTTTGTTATGCATGTCTATCCTCGACATCAATGGCCTGTAGCCGGCCTGGGTGATGAGTCAGTTGGCGCTTGAGGGCTGTTGCAAAAAGGTCCGCCAGATCTGGTGACCGTGGTCCACAAAACGTTGGGTACAGGCAAGGAATTCGGTGCGCAGCGTCACATCGACCAAGGGGTGCGGCAGCAGGGGATCGAAAACGATCTGGCGGATGGCTTCGCGGCCGAGGGTGAAAGACTCGCGTGCGGCCGCCTCCAATTTCAGTTGATCGGCGCGCAGGGTCCAGCTTTCCAGTTGCTCGCAATGGCGGCGATAGTTGTCGTTAAGCAACTCGCCATTCCACAGGCTGTGTATTCGCTGCGCTTGCGTGTCCTCGAAGCCCGAGGCCTGGAAAACCAGGGCGGCCGGTTCCAGGCCGAGCTCGATCAAACGTTGGCGCAAGGATTCGACATCCGGCTCGACATTGTTCGGGCGTACATACAGATCCTTGTCCAGTTCCGCGAAGCCCAGCATGTGCAGCGCACGTTCACGCTGGCGCAAGACGTTACGGTCACTGCGCCCCAAGGCGTTGCACGCAACCATCAGATAACTACCGTCCCACGGCCGCAGATGCTGCTCCACGCTGCGCCACCCAAACAGTTGCGCCGAGATGTCCTTGGCTTGCGGTCCCAGCTGATAACTACCGCGTCCCGCGCCTTCAAGTAAGGCTTCAATCGTGAGGCGAGCCAGCGTGACCCGAACGTTGTTTTCGCTGATTCCGAATAGCTCACACGCGACGATGGCTTCCTTGACCTGCAAGGGAACACCGTTTTTAGCGACCAGCAGTTCGAGCACCAGGCTTTTTGCGCAGGGTTTCATTGTCTTTCCAGTTCATTACGCGTTCGGCTGGAAATTATCTCGATTTGTAATATTACGCAATGAGTGATTTAAAAATAAAATCTGTAACTAGGAATGCTTGATGCGGGGAGATGTGGCAGCCGGATGTACCGCTAAATTCACTCCATCCTCATCGCGGCGAGAAAACTTTCGCGCTGACAAATTTCCTCTTCCACGGCCCTCACTTCCTTCATGTAAACCTCTACCGCGGGTGGCAGTGAGCGCTCTTTGAGGTAGATGAAGCCATAACGGGTGCGCAGTGCGAGGTCATGGATGGGTAACGGTACGAGTTCACCCGCCAGGATTTCCTGCTCAAATGTCGATAAATTCCCTATGGCCAGCGCATTACTGGACTCGACGAACCTGACGATTTGCATCGGCACGTCTATTTCGATCGCCGGTACAAAATCACCCGTCACCGCATCATAAGCGCCTGCACAACCCAACGTTGCCGGGAGCAAGTGGCTGGCCAACCGCAGCGGAAGGCGCGAGGCCACCCATGGATAATCGAGGGTTTGCGCCAACGTCAGTGAACGACGTTTCGACAGCAGCGGATGGCCAGGGCGGCAAAACAACCGTCCTACATGCTCACCCACCAGCTCACAGGTGAACTCCTCCCTGCCGAGTAACGTGCTGATTTCGGCGATTCCCAGATCCACTGCTCCTGTGGCGACCTGATGGGCAACCTCACGCCATCCGGCGACATGGGCAGTGACCTTGATGTGCGGATATCGGGCGTGCATTCGCGCGATGCTGGCGTAGCCGCTGGTGACGCTTGGATAGGGACCCAACGCCACCTTCAGTGCGCCGATATCGCCTCCTGCCAGCAAGGCAATGTCACGCCGCAAGTCTTCCTCGGCCATCAACAAGCGCTGGCTTTTCTCGCGAAGCAGCTGTCCAAACGCCGTCAACACGACGCCTTCCGTGCGGCGGTCGAACAGCGTGACCCCGAGTTCGCTCTCCAGCGCCTGGATGCTTTTGCTCAATGCCGGCTGGGAAACCCCCAGCGCTTTTGCTGCCCGACCGAAGTGTGCGTGTTCAATCAATGCCAAGAACTGACGTAGGCGGCGAGGCGTCATGTCATAACCTTTATGTTATCGAAAAGCATCAAAACGGAATTTTTCGTAATCAAATGAATATGCTATTCATGGCCGTACCGGGTCAAGCTGGCGACGCACATACACAGGCAAACCGTGCGCAAACAACGGCATTGACGCTCATTTGCACCCCTTTTTTGCGCAGGAACCATTACATGCATAACAAGACCCTTCATCTGGCACTGGCAATCACGCTTGGCAGTGGCGTCAGCCCTGCGGTTTTTGCTGCAGATGCAAACGGCGCACGTTCAGATTCGGCCTCAACACAAAATGCGCACTTCGATAGCAAGGGCAAAGCGCCGTCGACTTACACAATCGAACTGCAAAATGGTGTGCGCAAGGCACTTCCATTCGCGGACAAGCGCGACTTTGAAGAAGCGAAAAAAGGCTTCATCGCTGCACCGACCTACGACAAGATCATGGCTGATGCCGGGAACGTCGCCTGGAACATGGGCAGTTATAACTTCCTGACTGAAGGCAAGGACTTCGACAGCATCAATCCGTCCCTGCAACGACAGGCTGTCCTCAACATGGCCTTCGGTCTGTATGAGGTGGTTCCCGACAAGATTTACCAGGTTCGCGGGTTTGACCTGGCCAACATCACCTTCATCAAGGGCGATACGGGCTGGATTGTGTTCGACACCCTGATGTCGAAGGAAACCGCCAAGGCAGCCCTGGACTTCATCAATGAAAAAGTCGGCAAGCGTCCGGTTGTCGCGGTTGTGATTTCTCACTCCCATGCCGACCATTTCGGTGGTATCCGTGGAGTGGTCGATGAAGCCGATGTGCGTAGCGGCAAGATCCCGGTGATCGCCCCCGAAGGTTTCATGGAGCATGCCGTGGCGGAAAACGTCTACGCCGGCAATGCCATGAACCGGCGCGCGTTCTTCCAATATGGTGTGATGTTGCCGCACAGCCCCTACGGCCATGTCGACATGGCCATTGGGAAAAATGCCTCCATTGGCAGCATGGGGCTGATCGAGCCCAATCGCTACATCTCGAAAGATTTCGAAACCCTTACCATCGACGGTGTGGAGATGGAGTTTCAAAGCACCCCAGGCACCGAAGCACCTGCTGAGATGAACACTTGGTTCCCGCAATTCAAGGCCTTCTGGGCCGCTGAAAACATTACCGGCACGATCCATAACATTTACACCCTGCGCGGTGCATTGGTCCGTGATCCACTGGTGTGGTCGAAGAACATCAACAACGCCTTGTACCGTTACGGACAACAAGCCGATGTCATGTTCGCATCCCACAGCTGGCCACGTTGGGGTAACGAGCGGATTCAGGACGTCATGCGTGCGCAACGCGATGCCTACGCCAACCTGAACAATGCCGTGCTGCACGCCGCCAACCAGGGCGTCACCATCAACGAGATTCAAAACGTCTATAAGCTGCCCGAGAGCCTGAAAAACAACTGGGCGACTCACAGCTACCACGGCTCGGAAGAGCACAATAGCCGTGCCGTGATCAACCGCTACCTGGGTTACTGGGATGCCAACCCGGCGACATTGATGCCGCTGTCCCCGAAAGATTCGGCACCGCTGTATGTAGAAATGATGGGCGGCGCAGACAAGATCATGACCAAGGGGAAATCCCTGTTCGATCAGGGTAAGTACCGCGAAGCCTATGAAATCCTCAATAAACTGGTGTACGCCGAACCCCAAAACAGCAAGGCCAAGGACCTGCTGGCGGATGTTTATGAGCAAGTCGGCTACCAGAAAGAAAGTGCCGGAGTACGCAACAGCTTCCTCGCTGCGGCGTATGAACTGCGCCATGGCATGCCCAAAGGGGTGCCGCCGAAATCCACCGGGCCTGACATGATCCGCGCCATGAGCACCGAGTTGTGGCTTGAATACCTCGGCATCGCCCTGGACGGCAGCAAAGTCGCGGATCAACACTTCGTCCTGAACCTCAAGACGCCGGACAATGGTGAGGAGTTTGTGGTTGAGTTGAGCAATTCGACGCTGACCAATATCAAAGGGCAGCAAGCGAAAAATGCCGACCTGACGATCACCATTAACCGCTCTGATCTTGAAGGCGTAATGGCAAGGAAAACCGGCTTCGAACAACTGGTCCAGGCTGGCAAAGCCACTTTCGAAGGCGACCCTAAACCCTTCGCGCAGTTGATGGCTGCCATCACCCCGTTTTCCCCCGCGTTTGAACTGATTCCAGGCACCAATCAGTAATCCATCGCCTGCTATACGGTGAAGCAACCTTGCGCACGTGGAAACCTGTCGTGCGCAAGGTGCACAAAACCCGGGAGCGGTACCGCAACACGCCAACGTCCATATATGGACTCCTCCTTATTTGAACTTCCTTTGTTTTGGCTCCCATACCGACCGCACCCATATATTCGGCCCTTCTATGGCTCTGGGTTTTAATGAAAAAACTTTCACGGCCATTCTGAGGCGTTTTCCAATTCAAAATTGATCCACGTTAGCTACCTATCCTCCTGAGACACGTCTACAGGGAAGTACGGAGGTGATTAACGCGGGAACTCTGCGAAAGCTCAGAGATCTGGTGCGCCGTGAAGGGGTCTCGGTGCGTGAAGCCGCCCGGCGATTGTGCATCTCCAGAAATACGGCCACCCGCTGGCTGTCCGAGCCGGAATGGATAGAACCACGCTACCCGCAACGCGCAGCGTCCCCGGGACTGCTTGATGCCTACAAAGACCATTTGGTGCTCTGGCTCAAAGCCAATATCCATTGTGGCGAGCGTGATCGTCGCAGCGTTGGCGCCTGCTTCGAGTGCCTGCGGACCCTGGGTTTTCTCGGTAGCAAGAGCCTGGTTTACAACTACTGCCGATCCTGGAAACAGCAACAAAACAGCGCACTGCGGCGCCCCGATTTTGTGCCGCTCAATGATGAGTCAGGTGCCGGCTTATCGTTTTCAGCAAGCAGGGAAGGGCTGACCGCCAGGGAGTGGCAGGTGCTGACCTGGATTGGCAGAGGCAGGTCCTGTCGAGAAATCGCGACATCGATGGGGATCTCCCCCCTTACTGTGCGTAAACACCGATGCAATATCCTCGAAAAGTTTGGCCTGCATAGCACAGCACAGTTGGTGGCGTTCGCGATCAGCACACTGCGACGACATGGCAACGTGCAGGGTCAAGAGGAGCTTTCTCGGCTAAGTGCACGAGAGCGGCAAGTTGTCATGTTGCTTGCTAAAGGATTGACCAGTAAAGAAATTGCAAAAAATCTCAGTATCAGTCCCGCCACAGTGCGCAAACATCGCGAGAACGCAATGAAGTCCGTACGTGCACACCGAATGGCATCGCTAATGTGGCACGCAGTTGGACTCGATGATCTATAAATGGCTGCCCTTGAGTAGTACGTCATTGGAGTTATATAAGGCTCGGTATCGGACGCACAGAATGTTTTCGACGCGAGACAAAACATCCAGGTCGCGTGTTATGCGGCTCCGTCGGTTCGATTAGCCGCAATAGTAAAAAGGATCTTTAACGCACGTTAATTAAGGCGAATGAAAATGATCAATTGGAATGGGCAATTCACTCAAATTATCAGGAAATCCAACCCGACCCTGTGGGGTAACTGGACGCTGAGCAGTGAGGTTTCTCCGGGTGCGGTCGGAATTCTTGATCCACTGACAGGGACCTTCAAACTCATCGCTGACAGCGTACCTGGTGTGGATGCACAGAACTTTATAACCACCGCGGTTAGTTCGGATTGGGACACGATGTCCAGCGAAGTCAGCCGAACTGAAACCGAAGTCGACTTGGGAGCTGAAGCCACTGATCCGGAGACCGGAGTTACCGCTAAGGCGGGGTTGGAAATTGCGTGGAAGTTTGGCCGAGAGGGGTCGATGGTGTCCAAGTGCGCGTTGGACTCAGAGTCGGTACTAAACAACCCGGATGCGGTGCTTGCGAATCAACTGGATTGGTTGGTCCAGCGTGCAAACCAATCCGGCATGGGCTCGAATAACGGAATTGCGCAAGGTTTTGGCATCATTACCAGTGTGCTGTATGCCCGCAGCGGATTGAATGTCGGCTCCATGGCAAACGACAACTCGTTTACGTTGAAAGGCAATGCTTCTGCGGTACAAAAAATGGTCGGCGACGTTAAAGGCAAAGGATCGTTTACATCGGCCAGTTCAAGCAAAAGTGTCGACAAACATCTGTGGCCAAGCGAGTCAGGCGTGCTGGCAAAAAGTACGGCACCCCTGGCGTACACGTTTGCGTCTTTTGATGGGCGTCTGTTATTGCCGCGCTGGATTACCCACATCAGTGCTTTTCAATTGGTCATCAGTAACACCAACGGCGGTACGTACATCGTTGACGCGTCATTGGGGTACGACACTCCGCGCGGACGCAAGACCGCCGAAGGCACCGCTTCGGGAGGGCTGACCGTAACGTTCAGCGATATCCCGTTGGACGCGAGCAATGTTGTCCTTGAATGTGGATTTCGCGGCGTAATGTCGACAGAAAAGCACCTTCTCCAATGGAAGAGCCCACGCGGGCAGTGGGTCGGAGGCGTGCGTCATGTCGACTTGTACGGCGTATGGCCTGGTAGCACGCGAGCTGTCGATGTCGAGGCGGGAACGGCATAAGTAACGCATCGCCACATCAGAGCGGTTGCTCGGTCAACCGCTCTGAGTCGCTTCGTACCTCTTGAAAGTCCATCATTCAATTTCGGGGATATTCCCATGAGTGTTCACTTGAATAGTATTCCGACCACAAACTCCCTTGGCGAAATAAACTTGCGAATAACGTTTATTCAAAAAAAGAAAGATCAGGCTACGTTAAACGTCGGTGAGGCATTGAGTTTGACGATTAGTTTCGATTCGATCGGTGTAGGTACCTCAAGGCCTATGACGATTTATCAAAAAGAAACACCCGGCGAGATCAGCGTTGAACCTGGAAATCTGGCGTTTATCGAGAGGATCGACAACACCAGGATCGCTCTGCAATACGGGAGTCCGGGTGGTACCCAAAAGAGCATTGTCTTCACCCGATAAATTATGCCCGCAATGAAATAAGCTGTGGACGGCTATTCGCCCGAGGAGTTACTGATGGCTATTACATTTCATGGTAATGATTTGAATCTGAAAGATGTCTCGTGGGATCATCTTTTGACGGAACATGGTCTAGCAAATTGCGATTCTGCCATGGCGAATGGATGGCAGCGCAAATCCAAATGGTATGGTAATGAAGAAGATATCAGATCGCAGGTAAGTGCCGCTTACGATTCATTTCGTCAGTGGGCAAAAACAGTCGGTAACGTCACGCTTGAGCAAGATGCACGCTTTCGAAGTGCAGTTGACATCGATACGGGTACTCAATGCGGGACGGGAAGAGACGGGGCGGTTACCCAAGTTGTGCGTCTTGTGATGGAGATAAAAAATGCAGGTGACACTCGCATAGTGACTGCATTCCCTTGGTAACGCTGAAGAACTTCAGCTGATGGATTCAATGTTCGATTGCGTCTGGCGTTTTTTAATCAACACATTTACGCAGCCGGCTGACTGCTGTCGGTCGGCTGCGCATCTTTTTTGATTTACTGTCCAAGACGAGAGAGTGTCTCGCGCATCGGTTCGACGGATACCCCGATCAACCCATCGAGCGGTCTGTTCATCTCTTCAATAAGCAGGATCGCCGCCGTGGCCGAAAGCGCACACGTAAAAAATGCGGCAACGACCGTCCCGTTTTTGGGGGCGAACACGCCGAACGCGCCGAAGATAACGGATAGCCATGCGATGAGAACGATTAGAAACGTAACGGGAATCGAGCCATGTGCCTGTAGCAGTGTTAACCACCGTGCAGCCAGCACTTCATCGGCAATCTGTTGCGCATGAGCCTTGAGCGCTCGCTGCGAATCGTTGCCGGGCTTCAAATCGTCGATCTGTTGCCTGAGAGCATCTGAACGACTAATAGCCTGCGGGTTGTCGAGTTGCGAGATCGTTGCACTGTCGTGTGTTGCAACAAGCTCGATCACGGCAGCGTAGTTACGTTTGAACTCCGCACGGATGTCCTGGGTTTCGGGTCCGTACCTCGCCAGCGCCCGGTCGAACTGAAACACTTTGGCCGCGTTGACAGTGAGTTCAGTGTTGGTCGTTTGGAACGTCAGTCTGGCGGACGTGATCAACAGCCCAAGCACCATGGCGGCCATTGTCGCGATCAGTCCGGTCGCCAGTTTTACAACGGAAATGGATTCATCGCTCAGGTGGTGTTCTGGCAATAACGTCCGTATGTAAAGACCCAACAGTGCGCTGCTGAATACACATGCAAAAGCAATTAACGCGATGAGAAGAGGGCTCAATTCAAATCTCCAGTTATGGCAACGCAACTGTGTGGCTGAAGCCAGCTATTTACTGTATTTGCACGATGCCGGGTGGTGACCAGGTGCCGGAACCCGCTGGAAGTATGGAAGGCGCGTGCGTCTTCGGCCAGTAGAGGCGCATGACGAGGTAGATGGCCCCATCGGGGGCGGGCAACCAGTTCGCTACATTCTCTTTGCAGGGAGGCTCCTTCTGGATATAGAGGGTAAGCGACCCATCCGCATGCTTGTTCATGCCGGGCACCATCGGCGAATTGATGAGGTAGCGGTTGATCGGATTTTTTATCAAGAGCTGACTCGTGCCGTCATACATCGTGACTGACCAGAAAGCATTGGCCGGCGGGAGCTGTCCGGCTGGAAAAGTGATTGTGTAATTGTGACTGCCGTAGAGTGAATTACCGCTCGCATCGTTGTGAGCGAGGGGATAAACGGCTTCGACAGCATCATTTCCATAAATGCCAGCCTTCGCAGCGGCGGCGCGCTTTAACCAATTACCGTTGTAAAAGGCTTCGTCTCCAAAGAGGGAGCCGACTGTCCACCCATTGATTCTCTTCATATCTTGCGACAGATACTTCGATACTTTCTCGTCAGCCTCCTTCATGGCGAGCGAAATGGCAGCTTTGTGTTCCTTGGGAAGATCTTTGAACTCAACAGTCTTTTCCGGCCCGATGCCGATGCTGGCCAGCCGGACACGGAGCGCTTTATCCGCTTGAGTTTCCGGTACGAATTGAAGTGCGGCTTCCAGATACGGGTAGAAGTTGTCCTGGATGCCCGTGGTTGTGGCCGGGGGGAAATCAGTGTCAGGGGCGGCGGCCGGGGCAGGTTGTTTCAGGAATGCAGAGAGTGGCTGCGCCTTGTACCCCGCCTGAACCTTTACTACGTTTGGCATGTCCAGCGGGCTGAAGAGTTGGGTGCGAAAAATAGTCAGCGCGAAGGGGGTGGTCGAGTGAAAGACGTTTTCGATCCCGGCAGGTATCGAACCTTCCCAGTCAGGGCCGACGACTAAATAGGCACCGGGCTCCGTTCCAGTGGCGCGACTGCCTATGTAGCCGAAGTTATAAGTGTTGCCATCGATGAACTGCACCGAGTAATAACGTTTGCTGTCGACGGCAGGCACGGAGATGACCATTGGCTCCGCACGCAGATCCAGCCAGACCATGGAGTATGGCGTATCACTGTTGGGTGTGGCGAAGGCGGTGTCCTGCCAGGTGAAGACGCGCGTTTCATTGAATAGCTGATTGAACGGCGCTTTATATTGCCCGGAGTTCTTGTTCAGCACGAACTCGTTCATGACGGCGTAGTTCATCACAAGGGGCAGGCCGTAGACGTAGGCTTCTTCCGCGATGGCTTTGGTTTCGGGAATGCTGGGGACAGCAGGTCCGGACTTTCCCGCACAGCCGGCCAGCAGTACCACTGAAATGACACTGTAAAGCGCGCCGACGAACAGCATGCGTGCTCGTGATTTCATGTGTCTTGCGCTATCCAGCATTGCGATCACCGTCGACTAACCGTTGACTGCGGATCAGATTGCTCTTTCAGATATACCCGCCAGCGATGAGAGCGTAGTCCAGTTTGATATCTAATTCGGCAGGTGGCGGCGGCATCCATTGTGTGACCAGTCATCAGCCATGGGTTCAATATACGGCGGCGCCCGTTGTATCTGATTTCGAATAATGTTAAGTGGCTGTTTTAGAAGAAAAATATTTTAAGCAGGGGCTTCCCGGAAGGCGAAAAAGTTGATAAATTCCCGCCCACACGTAGCAACTGCTACAGGGGCGTCGCCAAGCGGTAAGGCAGCAGGTTTTGATCCTGCCATGCGTTGGTTCAAATCCAGCCGCCCCTGCCATATTCTGTATAAAAAAACGCCAGTACCGAATCGGTCTGGCGTTTTTTTATGCCCATCACTTGCTTTCCAGGCGATACGCCTTAGCGTTCAACCGCCTTCGCGCCCTGTACTTGTTGATCCGCATGGTAAGACGAGCGCACCAATGGGCCAGACGCGACGTTCTTGAAGCCCATGCGCAGACCTTCCTCGGCAAACCAGGCAAACACGTCCGGGTGCACGAATCGCTGGACCGGCAAGTGGCTGCGCGATGGTTGCAGGTACTGGCCGAGGGTGAGCATGTCGACATCGTGCTCACGCATTCTCTGCATGACCTCGATCACTTCATCGTCGGTTTCGCCAAGGCCCAGCATCAGTCCGGATTTGGTCGGTACGGACGGGACCAGCACCTTGAACTTCTCCAACAGGTCCAGTGACCATTCAAAATCCGAGCCGGGCCGCGCCGCTTTATACAGGCGCGGCACGGTTTCCAGATTGTGGTTGAACACATCCGGAGGTTCCGTCGCGGTGATCGCCAGCGCAACGTCCATGCGCCCTCGGTAATCCGGAACCAGGGTTTCCAGTTGCACGCCCGGCGAGAGTTTGCGGATTTCACGCAGGCAATCAACGAAGTGTTGTGCGCCGCCATCGCGCAGATCATCGCGGTCCACCGAAGTGATGACCACGTACTTCAGGCGCAGGTCGGCGATGGCTACGGCGAGGTTCATCGGTTCATCGGCGTCCAGCGGTTTTGGCCGACCGTGGCCGACATCACAGAACGGGCACCGGCGGGTGCAGATGTCGCCCATGATCATGAAGGTCGCCGTGCCCCCGGAAAAACACTCGCCAAGGTTAGGGCAGGAGGCTTCTTCACAGACACTGTGCAGCTTGTGTTTGCGCAGCAGTTGCTTGATCCGGTCGACCTCGGGAGAGATCGGAATGCGCACGCGGATCCAGTCGGGTTTGCGTGGGAATTCATCGGTCGGAATGATCTTGACCGGAATCCGCGCGACCTTTTCCGCACCGCGCAGTTTGATGCCGACTTGCAGTTTCGCCGGGACGGAGCTGGTTGGTTCCATCACTGTACTCATGTTTTTCTTCCTTTGGCGCGAGCGGGAGGGCGGTTAGCCCTCCCGTGGCGGATCAGTCGCGGTAAACCGGGAAGTCACTGCACATCGCAGCAGCTTGCCTGGCGATTTGCGCCTCGACATCGGCATCACCCAGATGATCAAGCAAGTCGCAGATCCATCCCGCCAACTCGATGCTCTGGGCTTCCTTGAAGCCACGGCTGGTGATTGCCGGCGTGCCGATGCGCAGGCCCGAGGTCACGAACGGCGATTGCGGATCGTTGGGCACGGCGTTCCTGTTCACTGTAATCCCGGCACGGCCGAGGGCGGCGTCGGCGTCTTTGCCGGTCAGGCCCTGACGAATCAGGCTGACCAGGAACAAGTGGTTGTCGGTGCCGCCGGACACAACGTCGAATCCACGGTCGATAAATACCTTGGCCATCGCCTGGGCATTGCGGATCACCTGAGCCTGATAGGTTTTGAAGCCTGGTTCCAGCGCCTCCTTGAAGCACACCGCTTTGGCGGCGATCACATGCATCAGCGGACCACCCTGACCGCCGGGGAACACCGCCGCGTTGAGTTTTTTCTCCAGTTCGGGATTGGCCTTGGCCAGGATCAAGCCGCCACGCGGTCCGCGCAGGGTTTTGTGGGTGGTCGTGGTGACGACGTCGGCGAATGGAATCGGGTTCGGGTACAAACCGGTCGCCACCAGCCCCGCAACGTGAGCCATGTCGACAAACAGATAAGCGCCAACCTTGTCGGCAATCGCGCGGAAACGTGGAAAGTCCAGCGTCTTCGAATAAGCAGAGAACCCGGCGATGATCATTTTCGGTTGATGCTCGACCGCCAGGCGTTCGACTTCATCGTAATCGATCAGCCCGGTGGCGGTGTCGATGCCGTACTGCACGGCGTTGTAGAGCTTGCCGGAAAAGCTGACTTTGGCCCCGTGAGTTAAGTGGCCGCCGTGGGCCAGGCTCATGCCCAACACAGTGTCGCCGGCTTGCAGGAGTGCAAGGAACACGGCGGCGTTGGCCTGGCTGCCAGAGTGCGGTTGCACATTGGCGTAATCGGCACCGAACAATTGTTTGGCCCGATCAATCGCCAGTTGCTCGACCACGTCAACGTGTTCGCAGCCCCCGTAATAGCGTTTGCCCGGATAACCTTCGGCGTACTTGTTGGTCAGGCCACTGCCTTGCGCTTCCATCACCCGTTGGCTGGTGTAGTTTTCCGATGCGATCAGTTCGATGTGGTGCTCTTGCCGTGCGTCTTCGGCGTTTATCGCCGCCAGCAGTTCGTCGTCGTAGCCTTTGATCTGGTCGTGTTTGCTGAACATGGTGTGGTCCTTTTTCGGATTCAGGAAATGCGTGGGGGGCTTCAAGCGTCGGCGTGTTCCGCGGTCAAGCGTTCATAGGCGTCTTGATCCAGCAAGTCGCTCAACGCCTCGACATCGACCGGTTTGAAGCGAAAGAACCAGCCTTCGCCCAATGGGTCTTCGTTGACCCGTTCCGGAGTGCTCTCGAGCGTCGCGTTGATCTCGACCACTTCACCGTCCAGCGGCATGCCGATACTGCTGGCCGCTTTCACCGATTCCAGTACTGACACTTCTGCGCCTGCATCGAAGGCGCCCAATTCAGGCACTTGCACGAACACCACATCCCCCAACGCCTGCTGGGCAAACTCAGTGATGCCAACGGTGACCAAGCCATTACTCTCAAGTCGCAACCATTCGTGATCGACGGTAAAACGCAATTCGCTCATAACAACTCCTCATTGTTCAGACTCATCCACTGCTGGTGGCGGATGACGTTTACAGGCTCGTGCGGGGCAGCGAGCGTGGTTGGGAGAGTGATAGCAAGGGTGGTGCCAATGTTAGATAGTTGTTTTAAATCAATTGGTTGTTGAGGTTTTGTGTGGCGGGGCGGGTGTTGCCTGTATTGAAATCCATACGGGCAAGAGAAGAGTAATGACCAGAGTAGGAAAACACGGGGTCGCGGCAGTCTGTCTTGAAATCGATACGCTGTATCGATTTGCAAACACTTGCCTGAACCACAACACATAACCCTGTGGGAGTGAGCCTGCTCGCGATAGCGGTATGACATCCAACATGGATGTCGACTGACACTCCCTCATCGCGAGCAGGCTCGCTCCCACATCTATGGTTACCCCCTTTTCTGCAATACTGTTTTTGATGTCGTGTTTGGCTTGCTTTCATCTATCCGGCGTCTGAGTGGGGTTGTGGCCCCGCGCCTCGATGAGAATCGATGCCCGACGATCCTAATTAGTGGAA
>NZ_JAVDUA010000032.1:0-86800 GCF_031456105.1 Pseudomonas sp. BE134
CGCTTCATTCGCTGTGGCCAGCTCAAGAGAGGACTTTCACCTCTAGGATGGCGCCCATGCTGGGCGCACAAGTGAGTCGCCGTAAGGGCGAAACCCTAAGCAGCCATGACCGCAGCAACGGATATACACCAAATTTTATAGACAACAAAAAGGCGCCCGAAGGCGCCTTTTCGCTTTACAGCCGTCAGGCCATTTCAGCCGTGGTCTCGAACTCGAAGGTCAACTCGCCGTCCTTCAGATCGATATGCACCACACCGCCATGGTCGGCCAGTTCGCCAAAGAGGATCTCTTCGGCCAGCGGACGCTTGATCTTGTCCTGAATCAAACGCGCCATTGGACGAGCACCCATTGCCGAGTCGTAGCCACCTGCTGCCAGCCAGCTGCGCGCCGCGTCCGTCACTTCCAGCTGCACGCGCTTGTCTTCCAGCTGCGCCTGAAGCTCGGTAAGGAACTTGTCCACCACGCTTTTGATGACCTCATGGCTGAGGCGACCAAACTGGATAATGGTGTCCAGACGGTTACGGAACTCTGGCGTGAAGCTCTTCTTGATCACTTCCATCGCATCGGACGAGTGGTCCTGATGGGTGAAACCGATCGAAGCACGCGCTGCTGTCTCGGCACCGGCGTTGGTCGTCATGATGACGATCACGTTACGGAAGTCCGCCTTGCGCCCGTTGTTATCGGTCAGCGTACCGTGATCCATGACCTGCAGCAGCAGGTTGAAGACTTCCGGATGCGCCTTCTCGATCTCATCGAGCAACAGCACGCAGTGAGGCTGCTTGGTGATGGCTTCGGTCAGTAGACCGCCCTGATCGAACCCGACGTAACCTGGAGGCGCACCGATCAGACGCGATACGGTGTGGCGCTCCATGTACTCGGACATGTCGAAGCGAACCAGCTCGATGCCCAACGCCTTGGCCAGCTGACGCGCCGCCTCGGTTTTACCGACACCGGTGGGACCGGCGAACAGGAACGAGCCGACAGGCTTGTCAGGCGACTTGAGGCCGGCACGGGACAGTTTGATCGCCGTCGACAACGAGTCGATGGCGGCATCCTGACCAAATACCGTCAGCTTCAGGTCACGCTCAAGGTTACGCAGCAGTTCTTTGTCGGAACTGGTGACGTGCTTAGGCGGAATCCGCGCGATTTTCGCGACGATGTCCTCGACTTGAGGCACTTCGATGCGCTTCACACGCTTCTCGATCGGTTGCAGACGCTGATAGGCGCCCGCTTCGTCGATAACGTCGATCGCCTTGTCCGGCATGTGCCGATCATTGATATAGCGCGAAGCCAGTTCAGCGGCCGCACGCAGCGCTTCATCACTGTATTCGATGTTGTGGTGCGCTTCGAAACGGCCTTTCAGGCCGCGCAGGATGCCAATGGTGTCTTCCACCGAGGGCTCCGACACATCAACCTTCTGGAAGCGTCGGGCCAAGGCACGATCCTTCTCGAAGATCCCGCGAAATTCCTGGAACGTGGTCGAACCGATGCAACGGATATCGCCCGAGGACAGCAGCGGCTTGAGCAGGTTCGAGGCATCCATGACGCCACCGGACGCAGCACCCGCACCGATAATGGTGTGGATTTCGTCGATGAACAGGATCGCCTGCGGACGTTTTTTCAGCTCATTGAGCAACGCCTTGAAGCGCTTCTCGAAATCGCCACGGTATTTGGTCCCGGCCAGCAAGGCGCCCAGATCGAGGGAGTACACCACGCTGTTGGCCAGCAGGTCCGGCACCTGGTTGTCGACGATACGTTTGGCCAGGCCTTCGGCAATCGCGGTTTTACCCACGCCCGCCTCGCCCACCAGCAGCGGATTGTTTTTGCGACGGCGCGCCAGAATCTGTGCAACGCGTTCGACTTCCAGCTCACGGCCTACCAATGGATCGATTCGACCCTGGCGCGCGAGTTCGTTGAGGTTGCTGGCATAAGCATCCAGAGGATTGCCTGAAGAAGAAGACTCACCGCCCTCGTCGTCCTGCATATCTTGCTCACCTTCAGAGTGATCGCCATGCCCGGGCACTTTGGAGATGCCATGAGCGATGTAGTTGACGACATCAATGCGCGCAACGCTCTGCTGTTTCAGCAGGAACACTGCCTGACTCTCTTGCTCACTGAAAATGGCGACCAGCACGTTGGCGCCAGTCACTTCACGCTTGCCCGAGCTCTGTACGTGAAAAACAGCACGCTGCAGTACACGCTGGAAGCCCAGGGTTGGCTGGGTTTCGCGATCCTCATCATGAACAGGGATCAGAGGTGTGGTGGAGTCGATGAACTCCTGCAGGTCATGCTTGAGTTTGTCGAGGTTTGCGCCGCAGGCACGCAAAACGGTGGCGGCAGCCTCATTGTCCAATAGGGCCAGCAGGAGGTGCTCGACGGTCATGAACTCATGACGCTTCGAACGGGCCTCCTTGAAGGCAAGATTGAGGGTGACTTCGAGCTCGCGGTTTAACATAGCTTCACCTCATACCCAAGTGGTCGGCGATTAACCGTCCTTCTCGATTTCACAGAGTAGCGGATGCTGGCTTTCCCTGGCGTACTGGTTGACCTGCATGGCCTTTGTCTCGGCGATGTCGCGGGTAAACACGCCACATACTGCCCGCCCTTCTGTATGGACGGCCAGCATGACCTTGGTCGCCAGCTCGCGATTCAGGTTAAAAAACACCTCGAGCACTTCGACGACGAAATCCATCGGTGTGTAGTCATCATTGAACAAAACCACCTTGTACATCGGCGGTGCCTGTAACGCAGGCTTCGCCTCCTGAACAGCAATGCCTGCGGAATCGTCGTCGTGTTCCTCCGGGCGATCTTTCTGGAGAGTCGGGCGATCCTGATTGAATGTTAGTCGAATCTGGCTGATTGCATGCATGGAAAGAAAGGTTCGTCAGTTGTGCTAATACAGTGATGGGGGCGCTCATGGACGATTTCAACACCGACCGCCCGGTCACCTTGACTATCGGGAAAACGGTGTTACAACCAATAGAGCCCACAGTGGGTAAAAAAGGTCCGCGGAGTCAATATTAATTATAGAGACCGGCTGCGGATGTACTGGATGATACTCCAGTGATGGAGTCTGTAGCAGAGGGATATGAGCATGTCAGTGGGCAAGGTGAAATGGTTCAACAATGCCAAGGGATTCGGTTTCATCAACACCGACGCCAGAGAAGGCCGTGACGAGGATGGCAAGGAAATCGATTTTTTTGCCCACTTTTCGGCCATCGAGATGGACGGCTACAGGACCCTCAAGGCCGGGCAGATCGTCAATTTCGAGATCGTTCAGGGCCCCAAAGGCTTGCATGCAGTGAAGATTACGTCTGCCACGCTCCCGAGCGAACAGACAGCGCCCGTCATCCAGCAAGAATCAGTAACGAGCTGACGCACCCCGTCATCCAGGCATGAAAAAACCGCCCGTCTCAACGTATTGAGGCGGGCGGTTTTTGTGTGGCTTCGATTTGCTTACAAACGCCACTTACATATGCGAAATGAGCGCATCACCGAACGCAGACGAAGACAGCAGTGTCGCGCCTTCCATCAAACGTTCGAAGTCATAGGTCACGGTCTTGGCGGAAATCGCGCCGTTGGTGCCCTTGATGATCAGATCGGCCGCTTCGGTCCAGCCCATGTGGCGCAGCATCATTTCAGCGGACAGAATCAGTGAACCCGGGTTGACCTGGTCCTTGCCGGCGTATTTCGGCGCGGTACCGTGGGTGGCTTCGAACATGGCCACGGTGTCGGACAGGTTCGCGCCCGGCGCAATACCGATACCGCCCACTTCTGCCGCCAGTGCGTCGGAGAGGTAGTCGCCGTTCAGGTTCAGGGTCGCGATCACATCGTATTCGGCCGGGCGCAGCAGGATCTGCTGGAGCATGGCGTCGGCGATGGCGTCCTTGACGATGACATTCTTGCCGGTTTTCGGGTTCTTGAACTGCATCCACGGACCACCATCGAGCAGGGTCGCGCCGAACTCTTCAGCGGCCACTTCGTAGGCCCATTCCTTGAAGGCACCTTCGGTGAACTTCATGATGTTGCCTTTGTGCACGATGGTCAGCGAATCGCGGTCGTTGTCGACCACATATTGCAGGGCCTTGCGTGCCAGACGCTTGGTGCCTTCCAGGGACACCGGCTTGACGCCGATACCGCAGTTTTCGTCGAAACGGATCTTGGTGACACCCATTTCTTCTTTCAGGAACTTGATGACTTTGGTCGCTTCCGGCGAACCGGCTTTCCACTCGATACCGGCGTAGATGTCTTCCGAGTTCTCGCGGAAGATCGTCATGTCGACGTCACCTGGCTTTTTCACCGGGCTCGGCACGCCTTCGAACCAGCGCACAGGGCGCAGGCACACATACAGGTCGAGTTGCTGACGCAGGGCCACATTCAGGGAACGAATGCCGCCACCGACCGGGGTGGTCAGAGGGCCCTTGATGGAAACCACGTAATCCTTGACCGCGTCCAGGGTTTCCTGAGGTAGCCAGGTGTCCTGATCGTAAACCTGAGTCGCTTTCTCCCCGGCGTAGACTTCCATCCAGGAAATTTTGCGCTCGCCGCCGTAAGCCTTCTTAACAGCAGCATCGACAACCTTGATCATGACCGGGCTGATATCAACGCCAATACCATCGCCTTCGATGAAGGGAATGATCGGGTTGTTAGGAACATTGAGAGAATGGTCCGCGTTGACGGTGATTTTGTCGCCGACGGCTGGAACCTGAATCTTCTTGTATCCCATGCTGAACTCCATTGTTTGGATTGAACATCTGGCTTCGTTCGAGCGTAACCCAGTTAAATCGGCGCGCAAACCCTATGTTCCATCCATCTGCCGCAAAGCTGCATGACTCGCGGGCTACAAGCCTGAATTCAAAGGGAAAAGCGCCAAACTCAAGCACGACGAACGACTCTACGCCCCACTCGCCCCTGCGACCTTTAGACCAATGGACGAGAATTGTCATGCATGAACCATCGGCAGATTGCCAGCTACCTATGTATAATGCCGCCGCTGACTAAAGGGTCACGAACGCTGGACGGCTCTATGATGAGCCTTTCCGCCGGAAAAGCCGGTCTGTTACCGCAGCCTGACGCTTGACGCCCTACTGATGCACCCAACATCACAGCAACGAAATCTCGATATTCGGCTCATGGATGACTTTGAACGAACGCGCTTACCCGGCGCCCCTCGAGTTTCTGCGCACGCTTTAGCAAAGAAGAGAGAGTTAATCCGAATATGCCCACCCGCTCGAAGATCATCTATACCTTCACCGACGAAGCCCCAGCCCTCGCCACCTATTCACTGTTGCCTATCGTAGAGGCGTTCACCGCCTCGGCTGATATCGCCGTTGAAACCCGCGATATCTCTCTTGCAGGACGCATTCTGGCCAGCTTCCCCGAGCAACTGGGTGACAAAGCCGTAGCCGACCACCTCGCCGAACTGGGCGACCTGGCCGTTACGCCAGAAGCCAACATCATCAAGCTGCCAAACATCAGTGCTTCTGTTCCGCAGCTGCAAGCCGCAATCAAGGAACTGCAAGCCCAAGGCTTCGCACTTCCTGACTACCCGGAAACCGTGACCAGCGACGCCGACAAGCTCGCCAAGTCGCGCTACGACAAGATCAAGGGCAGTGCCGTGAACCCGGTTCTGCGCGAAGGCAACTCCGATCGTCGTGCACCGCTGTCGGTCAAGAACTACGCGCGCAAGCACCCGCACAAAATGGGCGCCTGGGCTGCTGACTCCAAGTCCCACGTCGCTCACATGAGTACCGGCGATTTCTACGGCAGCGAAAAAGCCGCCCTGATCGACGCTGCTGACGCCGTCAAAATCGAATTGATCGCTCAAGACGGCACCACCACCGTCCTGAAAGAAAAAACCACCGTACAAGCCGGTGAGATCCTCGATTGCGCGGTCATGAGCAAAAACGCTCTGCGCAGCTTCATCGCTGCCGAAATCGAAGACGCCAAAGCCAAGGGCGTACTGCTGTCGGTTCACCTCAAAGCCACCATGATGAAGGTCTCCGACCCGATCATGTTCGGCCAGATCGTTGCCGAGTTCTATAAAGACGCACTGGCCAAGCACGCTGACGTGCTGGCACAGATCGGCTTCAACCTGAACAACGGCATCGGCGACCTGTACGCTCGCATCAAAGCCCTGCCGGCTGAACAGCAAGCCGCCATCGAAGCCGACATTCAGGCGGTCTACGCCGTTCGTCCGTCGCTGGCCATGGTCAACTCCGACAAAGGCATCACCAACCTGCACGTGCCGAGCGACGTCATCGTCGACGCCTCGATGCCGGCAATGATCCGTGACTCCGGCAAAATGTGGGGCACTGACGGCCAGCTGCACGACACCAAGGCCGTGATCCCGGACCGTTGCTACGCGACCATCTACCAGGCGGTCATCGAAGACTGCAAGGCAAACGGCGCTTTCGACCCGACCACCATGGGCAGCGTGCCAAACGTCGGTCTGATGGCGAAAAAAGCCGAAGAGTACGGTTCGCACGACAAGACCTTCCAGATCAAGGCCAACGGCGTTGTCCGCGTTACCGACAGCAAAGGCACCCTGCTGCTGGAGCAATCGGTTGAAGCCGGCGACATCTTCCGCATGTGCCAGACCAAAGACGCTCCGATCCAGGACTGGGTCAAACTGGCCGTCAACCGCGCTCGCGCAAGCAGCACCCCGGCGATTTTCTGGCTGGACCCGATGCGCGCTCACGACGGCGTAGTGATCGAGAAAGTTCAGGCTTACCTGAAGGATCACGACACTGCCGGCCTGGACATCCAGATCATGGCGCCAGTTGACGCGATGAAGTTCACCCTGGACCGCACTCGTGAAGGCAAGGACACCATCTCGGTGACCGGCAACGTATTGCGCGACTACCTGACCGACCTGTTCCCGATCATGGAACTGGGCACCAGCGCCAAGATGCTGTCGATCGTTCCGCTGATGAATGGCGGCGGTCTGTTCGAAACCGGCGCTGGCGGTTCGGCTCCGAAGCACGTTCAACAGCTGCTGGAAGAAAACTTCCTGCGCTGGGATTCCCTGGGCGAGTTCCTGGCCCTGGCCGCTTCCCTTGAACACCTGGGTGTGACCTACAACAACCCTAAGGCGCTGGTTCTGGCCAAGACCCTGGATCAGGCCACCGGCCAGTTCCTGGACAACAACAAGTCGCCATCGCGTAAAGTCGGCAACATCGACAACCGCGGCAGCCACTTCTACCTGGCGCTGTACTGGGCTCAAGCCCTGGCTGCCCAGACTGAAGACGCTGCTCTGCAAGCGCAGTTCACGACTTTGGCCAAAACCCTGACCGAGAACGAAGCAACCATCGTTGCCGAGCTCAACGCCGTTCAGGGCAAGCCAGTGGATATCGGTGGTTACTACCACGCCGATGCCGAGCTGATCAGCAAGGCCATGCGCCCTAGCGCAACCTTCAACGCGGCCGTTGCTGCGCTGGTCTAATGTTGTAAGGATGCAAAGAAGCCCCGGCCCCGTGCCGGGGTTTCTGTTTCCGGGCTTCACACAAATTTATCTATCAGAACCGGACCCTGTGGGAGCGAGCCTGCTCGCGATAGCGATATATGATTCAACATTTATTTGCCTGACCTACCGCTATCGCGAGCAGGCTCGCTCCCACAGGGAAAGTATTTCAACATTCAAAATTGAGGGCATTTCATGGATTGGCTACCCCACATCACCGTCGCCACCATCGTCGAAGACAACGGTCGCTTCCTGATGGTTGAAGAACTCAAACATGGCCGTGTCGTGCTCAATCAACCCGCCGGTCATCTGGACCCGGAGGAAACGCTGACCGAAGCCGCCATTCGCGAAACCCTCGAAGAAACCGGCTGGGACGTCGAGCCGACCGGCGTCACCGGCATTTACCTGTACACCGCCCCCAGCAACGGCGTGACTTACCAGCGAGTGTGCTTCATCGCAAAACCGCTCAAACACCACCCGGACTATCAGCTGGATGACGGCATCGTTGGCGCGAAGTGGCTGACGCGTGACGAATTGCTGGAACAGCGCGCAAACTGGCGCAGTGAGCTGATCATCCGCTGCATCGATGATTATCTGGACGGAAATCACTTCAGCCTCGAACTGATCCGCCCTTCTCTTTAGCCTTGCGGGCTCCGGCCTGTTAGAATCGCGTCCTTTTTCAAGACACTCATTGAATCCCTATGCGTGATCCAGCCCCTTCTGACACACAAAAGAAGCGCGTCATTGTCGGTATGTCCGGCGGCGTGGACTCTTCCGTTTCCGCCCTCCTGCTGATCGAGCAGGGTTACGAGGTGGAAGGCCTGTTCATGAAGAACTGGGAAGAAGACGATGGAACGGAATACTGCACCGCCATGGACGACCTGGCGGACGCTCAGGCCGTGTGCGACAAAATTGGCATCAAGCTGCACACCGCCAACTTCGCCGCCGAGTACTGGGACAATGTGTTCGAGCACTTCCTGGCCGAATACAAGGCCGGACGCACGCCGAACCCGGACATCCTGTGCAACCGCGAGATCAAGTTCAAGGCGTTCCTCGACTACGCCATGATGCTGGGCGCCGACCTGATCGCCACCGGCCACTATGTGCGCCGCCGCGATATCGACGGTCGCACTGAATTGCTCAAGGGCCTGGACGCGAACAAGGACCAGAGCTACTTCCTGCACGCCGTCGGCGGCGAACAGATCGCCAAGACCCTGTTCCCGGTCGGCGAACTGGAAAAGCCCGAAGTGCGTGCGATTGCCGAGAAATACGAGCTGGCGACCGCGAAGAAAAAAGACTCCACCGGGATCTGCTTTATTGGCGAACGCCGCTTCAGCGACTTCCTCAAGCAGTACCTGCCCGCACAGCCCGGCGAGATCAAGACCACCGAAGGCGAAGTGATCGGCCGTCACCACGGCTTGATGTACCACACCATCGGCCAGCGCCAGGGCCTGGGCATCGGCGGTTTGAAAGACGCCAGTGACGAGCCGTGGTACGTGCTGATCAAGGACCTGGAACACAACGAACTGATCGTTGGTCAGGGCAATGACCACCCGTACCTGTTCTCCCGCGCCCTGCTCGCTTCGGACATTTATTGGGTCAATCCGATTGATTTGACCGAGCCACGCAAGTTGACCGCAAAAGTCCGCTATCGCCAGAGCGACCAGCCGTGCACGCTGGAAAAAACCGCCACCGGCTACCGCGCAACCTTTGATGACCCGCAACGCGCGGTCACCCCAGGCCAGTCCGTGGTGTTTTACGACGGCGAAATCTGCCTGGGTGGCGGCGTGATCGAAATTGCCGAGCCGTGGACCAGCAAAGGCCAGCAGCAATGAGCCCGACCCAGGAGCAATTGACGGCGCTGGGCGGCGTGTTTCTCGCCGCCGTCCTCGTCGACAAGATTGCCAAGAGCGGCCAGACCTCTGAAGCCGGCCTGACTTGCATGCTCGGCAGCCTGCTGATTCGCGACCCCAAGGACACGCTGGAAGTTTACGGCGGTGATGACCTCAATCTGCGCGAAGGCTATCGCGCCCTGGTCGGCGCACTGGAACGCGACCCGAGTGCCCTTCAGCGCGAACCCTTGCGTTACGCACTGGCGATGCTGGGTCTGGAGCGTCAACTGGCCAAGCGCGGCGACATGCTGGAAGTGATTGGCAAGCGTTTGCCGCAGATCCAGTCTCAGGTCGAGCACTTCGGCCCGGCCCATGAAAACGTGATTGCCGCGTGCGGCGCGCTGTATCAGGACACCCTGAGCACCTTGCGCCAACGGATTCAGGTCCACGGCGACATGCGCAACCTTCAGCAGCCGAGTAACGCCTCGAAAATCCGCGCCCTGTTGCTGGCCGGGATTCGCTCGGCGCGCCTGTGGCGGCAGTTGGGTGGCCATCGTTGGCAGCTGGTGATCAGCCGCCGCAAGTTGCTCAAAGAGCTTTACCCCTTGATGCGTAACGAATAAGTCACGCAGACAACCATTTACTCCGTTTTACGCGTAATACGCCGGTCAGTTGGCGACGGACCGGCGGATTTTTTCATGTATGATACGCGCCCCATTTCGTTGCCCGACTGTCCGAGAACACCCCATGCAGCTTTCTTCGCTCACTGCGGTTTCCCCTGTTGACGGCCGCTACGCCGGCAAAACCCAGGCCCTGCGCCCGATTTTCAGCGAATACGGCCTGATCCGTGCTCGCGTCCTGGTTGAAGTGCGCTGGCTCCAGCGTCTGGCCGCTCACTCTGCCATCAGCGAAGTACCGGCGTTCTCCGCCGAAGCCAACGCTGTATTGAATACCTTGGCAGAAAACTTCTCTCTGGAGCACGCCGAGCGTGTCAAAGAGATCGAGCGCACCACCAACCACGACGTCAAAGCCATTGAATACCTGCTCAAAGAGCAAGCGGCCAAGCTGCCGGAACTGGCTGCCGTCAGCGAGTTCATCCACTTTGCCTGCACCAGCGAGGACATCAACAACCTGTCCCACGCCCTGATGCTGCGCGAAGGCCGTGATGACGTGATGCTGCCGCTGATGCGCCAGACCGCTGAAGCCATCCGCGAACTGGCCATCCGTTTTGCCGACGTACCGATGCTGTCGCGCACCCACGGTCAGCCGGCCTCGCCGACCACTCTGGGTAAAGAGCTGGCGAACGTGGTGTACCGCCTGGAGCGTCAAATCGCTCAGGTCGCTGCCGTTCCGCTGCTGGGCAAGATCAACGGCGCAGTCGGCAACTACAACGCTCACCTGTCGGCCTACCCTGAGATCGACTGGGAAGAAAACGCCCGCGCCTTCATCGAAGACGAGCTGGGCCTGGGTTTCAACCCGTACACCACGCAGATCGAACCGCACGACTACATTGCCGAGCTGTTTGACGCCATCGCGCGCTTCAACACCATCCTGATCGACTTTGACCGCGACATCTGGGGCTATATCTCCCTGGGTTATTTCAAGCAGCGCACCATCGCTGGTGAAATCGGTTCGTCGACCATGCCGCACAAGGTCAACCCGATCGACTTCGAAAACTCCGAAGGCAACCTGGGTATCGCCAACGCACTGTTCCAGCACCTGGCGAGCAAACTGCCAATCTCCCGCTGGCAGCGCGACCTGACCGACTCCACCGTACTGCGTAATCTTGGTGTCGGCTTCGCCCACAGCGTGATCGCGTACGAAGCGAGCCTCAAAGGCATCAGCAAGCTTGAGCTCAACGCGCAGAAAATCGCGGCTGACCTGGACGCCTGCTGGGAAGTACTGGCCGAGCCGATCCAGACCGTGATGCGCCGCTACAACATCGAAAACCCGTACGAAAAGCTGAAAGAGTTGACGCGTGGCAAGGGCATCAGCCCGCAAGCGCTGCAAACTTTCATCGACGGCCTGGACATGCCAGCCGCCGCCAAGGCCGAGCTGAAACTGCTCACCCCGGCGAACTACATCGGTAACGCTGTAGAGCAAGCCAAACGCATCTGATTGACCGCTGGACCTGTTTGAGACGCCCGGCCGCGCCGGGCGTTTTTATTCACGTCTCAAAAGTGCTTTTTTTCAATAGGTTACACATGAATCCTGATATTCCTCTTCAACTTCTGGGCGGCATCACGGCACGCGAATTCCTGCGCGACTACTGGCAGAAAAAACCGCTGCTGATCCGCCAGGCGATTCCTGATTTCGAAAGCCCGATCGACGCCGACGAACTGGCCGGCCTCGCACTGGAAGAAGAAGTCGAATCGCGCCTGGTGATCGAGCACGGCGAGCATCCTTGGGAATTGCGCCGCGGCCCGTTCGCCGAAGACGAATTCAGCAAACTGCCGGAACGCGAGTGGACGCTGCTGGTTCAAGCGGTCGATCAGTTTGTGCCTGAAGTCAGCGAACTGCTGGAACAGTTCCGCTTTCTGCCGAGCTGGCGCGTCGACGACGTGATGATCAGCTTCGCCGCCCCGGGTGGCAGCGTGGGTCCGCACTTCGATAACTACGACGTGTTCCTGTTGCAAGGCCACGGCAAGCGCAACTGGAAAATCGGCCAGATGTGCGACTCCGAGAGCCCGATGCTCAAACACGCCGACCTGCGCATCCTCGCTGACTTCGAAGCCACCGATGAGTGGGTTCTGGAACCGGGCGACATGCTGTATCTGCCACCACGCCTGGCCCACTGCGGCGTCGCGGTCGATGACTGCATGACGTACTCCGTCGGTTTCCGTGCGCCGAGCGCCGCTGAAGTGCTGACCCATTTCACGGACTTCCTCAGCCAGTTCCTGACGGACGAAGAACGCTACACCGACGCCGACGCGGTACCTGCGACGGATCCACACCAGATCCAGCGCGACGCCCTTGATCGCCTCAAAGCCCTGCTGGCCGAGCACATGAGCGACGAGCGCCTGCTGCTGACCTGGTTCGGCCAGTTCATGACGGAGCCACGCTACCCGGAACTCGTGGTAGGCCCGGAAGAAATCGAGGAAGACGACCTGCTCGCCAGCCTTGAACAAGGCGCGATCTTGATCCGCAACCCAAGCGCTCGCCTGGCCTGGTCCGAAGTCGATGACGACCTGCTGTTGTTCGCCAGCGGCCAGAGCCGTTATCTGCCGGGCAAGTTGCGCGAACTGCTGAAAATGATCTGCGCCGCCGACTCGCTGCACATCGACAACCTTGGCGAGTGGCTGGCCGACGAAGACGGTCGTGGCCTGCTGTGCGAACTGATCAAGCAAGGAAGCCTGGGGTTTGCTGATGAATAAAATTCACGTAAGTGTTGCAGACTGGCAAAAGGATAACGCCGAAATCCGGCGCATTCGCGAGACGGTGTTCATCGCCGAGCAATCCGTTCCGCCCGAGCTGGAATGGGATGCCGATGACGCCACCGCGGTGCATTTCCTGGCCTTCGAAGGCGACTTTCCAATCGGCACCGCCCGCCTGCTGCCGGACGGCCACATTGGCCGGGTATCGGTACTCAAGGACTGGCGCGGCCTCAAGGTCGGCGATGCACTGATGCAAGCATTGATCGGCGAAGCCGAGAAGCGCGGGCTGAAGCAGCAGATGCTCAGCGCACAGGTGCAGGCTACGGCGTTCTATGAGCGCCTGGGCTTTCACATTGTCAGTGAGGAATTCCTGGAAGCAGGGATACCGCATGTGGACATGGTGCGTCACTCGACCTGAGTGTCTGCCACTGATCGTTCCCACGCTCCGCGTGGTAATGCCTCCTGGGACGCTCCGCGTCCCATCGCGGCAAGTGACGCAGAGCGTCACAGGCTGCATTCCCACGCAAAGCGTGGGAACGATCACAAACACCACAAAACGCCCCGCCATTTTCGGATGCCGGGGCGTTTTGCTGTCTACGATTCAACTTGCGCCACGCCGGGCCGACAAACTGGCACTATCAAGGCACTTGAAGTCGGAGATAACGGATATGTCCCTACGCACCCTGCTCACCACCCTGCTGCTGACCTGCAGTTTTTCAGCCATGGCCGCTACCGAAATCGTGCCTCTGAACTTCCGCACCAGCGCCGACATGCTGCCCATGGCGCAAGACTTCATTGGCAAGGATGGCCAGGTCAGCGCCTATGGAAATCAACTGATCGTTAACGCGGATCAGCGCAAGATCGACGAACTTAAAGCCCTGATCAGCCAACTCGATGTCGCCGCCAAGCGCCTGCTGATCACCGTCGACACCAGCGACAACAACTACCAGAGCTCCAAGTCGAACCAAACCCGAATCATCCGTCGCAGCACGTCCAGCCGTGACGGCGGCGTCCAGCAGGTTCAGGCCAGCGAAGGTACCCCCGCATTGATTCAGGTCGGCCAGAGCGTCCCGCTTACGAGCGCGCAATCCGATTCTTACGGTGATTTGCGCAGCCAGACTGAATATCGCAACGTCACTCAAGGCTTCTATGTCACCGCCAGCGTCACCGGTGAAATCGTTCACCTGGCTATCAGCACCAATCGTGACCGCATGAGCCAGGAACGTCCCGATGTAGTGAACGTGCAAAGTACCGACACAACTGTCACAGGTCGCCTCGGCGAATGGATTACCCTCGCCGGCGTCAACCACCAGAACCTGACCGACAAACGCGCCCAAACCCGCAACTATGCTACTCAGGGCCGGGAAGACATGACCCTGCGGGTGAAAGTCGATACTTTGGACTAAAGCACCGGGAACTGACTGATTAGTCGTATTAGACCAAAGATGTAGTGGTCGAAAAAAAGCACTACAAAACGTTTGACGATCGAAAAAAGCAAAGGCATGATGGCCTCGCTCCCGCTAATCAGGGGCCCTGGCAAGGGCCTTCGAGGCGATGCTCGCACCTATCCCGCGAGCCGCTTCGTGTCTGTACCGCCCACAAGGTGTGTTTGACGAGGTTGCCGACTGGAACGAAGTTGTCCCGAGGGACGGAAGCTAATTAGGTAACCCGGCACTGCACTGAAGTTCGCACCAAGGCCCACGATGCCCGAATGCGCCCATTAGTTTGCCCTTACCTGCTCACTTCCCCTCGAGCCCATCGTTCATCCCGTCGCTACCCCGCCGAATCCGACTTGACCACCCAAGCTTCTGGTCAGCGAGCGCAGGAATTTTCCACCGCAGTACAACTTTCCGTAAAAGACGCGACGAGGTTTATCTCCATGGCACTGACACGCGAACAGCAAATTGCAGCCCTCGAAAAAGATTGGGCTGAAAACCCACGCTGGAAAGGCGTGACACGCGCTTACTCCGCTGCTGACGTCGTCCGCCTGCGTGGCTCGGTTCAACCTGAGCACACCTTTGCAAAACTGGGCGCCGAGAAGCTGTGGAACCTGGTCACCCAGGGCGCCAAGCCTTCCTTCCGTCCCGAGAAAGATTTCGTCAACTGCATGGGCGCCCTGACCGGCGGCCAGGCTGTACAACAAGTCAAAGCCGGTATCCAGGCGATCTACCTGTCGGGCTGGCAAGTGGCTGCGGACAACAACTCCGCCGAATCGATGTACCCGGACCAGTCGCTGTACCCGGTGGACTCGGTTCCAACCGTGGTCAAGCGCATCAACAACTCGTTCCGTCGTGCTGACCAGATCCAGTGGAAAGCCGGCAAAGGCCCGGGCGACGAAGGCTACATCGACTACTTCGCTCCAATCGTGGCCGACGCTGAAGCCGGTTTCGGCGGCGTACTGAACGCTTACGAGCTGATGAAGAGCATGATCGAAGCAGGCGCCGCCGGCGTTCACTTCGAAGACCAACTGGCTTCCGTGAAAAAATGCGGCCACATGGGCGGCAAGGTACTGGTTCCTACCCAGGAAGCCGTACAGAAGCTGACCGCTGCCCGTCTGGCGGCTGACGTTGCCGGTACTCCGACCATCATCCTGGCCCGTACCGACGCTAACGCAGCTGACCTGCTGACCTCCGACTGCGACCCGTACGACCAGCCATTCGTGACTGGCGAACGTACCCAGGAAGGCTTCTACAAAGTGCGCGCCGGTCTGGACCAAGCCATCGCTCGCGGCCTGGCATACGCTCCGTACGCCGACCTGATCTGGTGCGAAACTGCCAAGCCGGATCTGGACGAGGCTCGTCGCTTCGCTGAAGCGATCAAAAAGGAATACCCGGACCAACTGCTGTCGTACAACTGCTCGCCTTCCTTCAACTGGAAGAAAAACCTGGACGACGCGACCATCGCCAAGTTCCAGCGCGAACTGTCCGCCATGGGTTACAAGCACCAGTTCATTACCCTGGCCGGCATTCACAACATGTGGCACAGCATGTTCAACCTGGCGCACGACTACGCCCGCAACGACATGACTGCCTACGTGAAGCTGCAAGAGCAAGAGTTCGCTGACGCCTCGAAGGGCTACACCTTCGTGGCTCACCAGCAGGAAGTGGGCACCGGCTACTTCGACGACATGACCACTGTGATTCAAGGTGGCTCGTCTTCGGTAACCGCACTGACCGGTTCGACTGAAGAAGAACAGTTCCACTGATCTGCTTCGCTTGAGTAAACGGCCGCTGCGGACCGAGTAGAAACCGCAACGCCGCACATCTGACGCCCCGACTGGTTCGGGGCGTTTTTTTGCCTGCGATTCCTCAAACACCACAAATCCCTGTGGGAGCGAGCCTACTCGCGAAAGCGGCGGATCAGTCAACATCATCGCTGGCTGACCTACCGCTTTCGCGAGCAGGCTCGCTCCCACAAGGGTCCGTGGTGAGACAGGAAAAACATTGATCCAGCGCGGCATCAGGGTCAGAAAAATCCGTTAAAACCGTCGCCTTCACTACTTGCTGTAACGCGCACAAAAGACAACTTCGCGGCCCCAATCCGGATAACCAGTTTAAAAACCACCGCAAACAATATTGATTATCATTTGGCCAATACTATGTTCGTTACATTTCCCACAAAACTATATTGATGAAAAGCCGGCTAATGCCCGCCATGCATGGGCTGCGGGGCTTTGGAGGTGCGCTATGTCCTTATTCCTATAAATAATTTCGCTATAGGAATTTTACTTGCTGGGTGTTTAGCCATAAAATCAGCGGGATTGATTGCTGCGACATATCGTCACTGCGTTGTTACTTTTTCAAGCTCAGAGACCTTTGCTCTCTGTTAAGGATTACCAGCATGCCCGAAGCGACAGGACTCATGGCCCACAACTGGGGCTTTGCCATTTTCCTTCTGGGCGTCGTCGGCCTGTGTGCCTTCATGCTCGGCGTCTCCAGCCTCCTCGGGTCAAAAGCCTGGGGTCGCAGCAAAAACGAACCGTTTGAATCCGGCATGCTGCCTACAGGTGGCGCCCGTCTGCGGCTCTCAGCCAAATTCTATCTGGTCGCGATGCTCTTCGTGATCTTCGATATCGAAGCCCTTTTTCTCTTTGCATGGTCTGTGTCCGTCCGCGAAAGCGGCTGGACCGGATTCGTCGAAGCTCTCGTTTTCATAGCAATTCTGTTGGCAGGCCTTGTCTACCTATTCCGAGTGGGCGCCCTTGACTGGGCTCCGGAAGCTCGTCGTAAGCGGCAAGCGAAGCTGAAACAATGAGGCTTTGGCAATGCAATACAATCTCACCAGGATCGACCCCGATGCTCCTAACGAGCAGTATCCGATTGGCGAACGGGAAACCGTTTCCGATCCGTTAGAAGATCAAGTCCACAAAAACATCTTCATGGGCAAGCTCGAAGACGTGCTTAACGGCACGATCAACTGGGGGCGCAAGAACTCCCTGTGGCCGTATAACTTCGGTCTTTCGTGCTGCTACGTGGAAATGACTACCGCCTTCACGGCGCCCCACGACATCGCGCGCTTTGGCGCCGAGGTTATCCGGGCATCGCCGCGTCAGGCGGATTTCATGGTTATCGCCGGTACCTGCTTCATCAAGATGGCGCCGATCATTCAGCGTCTCTACGAGCAAATGCTCGAACCTAAATGGGTTATCTCCATGGGTTCGTGCGCCAACTCCGGTGGCATGTACGACATCTACTCTGTCGTTCAAGGGGTGGACAAGTTCCTGCCCGTGGACGTCTACGTGCCTGGCTGCCCGCCCCGTCCTGAAGCTTTCCTGCAAGGCTTGATGCTCTTGCAAGAGTCGATTGGACAGGAGCGTCGTCCGCTTTCCTGGGTCGTTGGTGATCAAGGCGTATACCGCGCCGAGATGCCTTCCGAAAAGGAAAAGCGCCGCGAACAGCGAATCGCAGTCACCAACCTGCGCAGCCCCGACGAAGTCTGATCCAGATCTGCTTCTTTAATAGAACGAGACACTGGCTTCATTCTTTACGTTGACCGAAAGCGATAAATAACCATGACTACAGGCAGTGCTCTGTACATCCCGCCTTACAAGGCAGACGACCAGGATGTGGTCGTCGAACTGAACAACCGTTTTGGCCCCGAGGCGTTCACCGCCCAGCCGACCCGCACCGGTATGCCGGTGCTTTGGGTTGCGCGTGCCAAACTCGTCGAAGTCCTGACCTTCCTGCGCAACCTGCCCAAGCCGTACGTCATGCTCTATGACCTGCACGGCGTGGACGAGCGTCTGCGCACCAAGCGTCAAGGGCTGCCAAGCGGCGCCGACTTCACTGTGTTCTATCACTTGATGTCGATCGAACGTAATAGTGACGTGATGATCAAGGTCGCCTTGTCCGAGAGCGACCTCAACGTGCCGACCGTGACCGGTCTGTGGCCGAACGCCAACTGGTACGAGCGTGAAGTGTGGGACATGTACGGCATCAACTTTGCCGGCCACCCGCACCTGACCCGCATCATGATGCCGCCGACCTGGGAAGGTCACCCGCTGCGCAAGGACTTCCCGGCCCGTGCCACCGAATTCGACCCGTTCACCCTGAACCTGGCCAAGCAACAGCTTGAGGAAGAAGCTGCGCGCTTCAAGCCTGAAGACTGGGGCATGAAGCGTTCCGGTGCGAACGAGGACTACATGTTCCTCAACCTCGGACCCAACCACCCTTCCGCGCACGGTGCGTTCCGCATCATCCTGCAGCTGGACGGTGAAGAGATCGTCGATTGCGTACCGGACGTTGGCTACCACCACCGTGGTGCCGAGAAGATGGCCGAGCGTCAATCCTGGCACAGTTTCATCCCGTACACCGACCGTATCGATTACCTCGGCGGCGTGATGAACAACCTGCCGTACGTGCTCTCGGTCGAGAAGCTGGCCGGCATCAAGGTGCCGGACAAGGTCGACGTCATCCGCATCATGATGGCCGAGTTCTTCCGGATCACCAGCCATCTGCTATTCCTGGGTACCTACATCCAGGACGTCGGCGCCATGACCCCGGTGTTCTTCACGTTCACCGACCGTCAGAAGGCGTACACGGTGATCGAAGCCATTACCGGTTTCCGTCTGCATCCGGCCTGGTACCGCATTGGTGGCGTCGCTCACGACCTGCCGCGCGGCTGGGGAAAACTGGTGAAAGACTTCGTCGAGTGGATGCCAAAGCGTCTGGACGAATACCAGAAAGCCGCCCTGGACAACAGCATCCTGCGTGGCCGCACCATCGGCGTCGCCGCCTACAACACCAAGGAAGCCCTGGAATGGGGCGTCACCGGTGCCGGCCTGCGTTCGACCGGTTGCGACTTCGACCTGCGCAAGGCTCGCCCATACTCCGGTTACGAAAACTTCGAATTCGAAGTGCCGCTGGCCGCCAATGGCGATGCCTACGATCGTTGCATCGTTCGCGTCGAAGAAATGCGCCAGAGCATCAAGATCATCGAGCAGTGCATGCGCAACATGCCGGAAGGCCCGTACAAGGCGGATCACCCGCTGACCACGCCGCCGCCGAAAGAGCGCACCCTGCAACACATCGAGACCCTGATCACGCACTTCCTGCAGGTTTCGTGGGGCCCGGTCATGCCGGCCAACGAATCCTTCCAGATGATCGAAGCGACCAAGGGCATCAACAGTTATTACCTGACGAGCGATGGCGGCACCATGAGCTACCGCACCCGGATTCGTACCCCAAGCTTCCCGCACTTGCAGCAGATCCCTTCGGTGATCAAAGGCAGCATGGTCGCGGACTTGATCGCGTACCTGGGTAGTATCGATTTCGTTATGGCCGACGTGGACCGCTAAGCATGAACAGCACGCTTATCCAGACAGACCGTTTCACCTTGAGTGAAACCGAGCGCTCGGCCATCGAGCATGAGTTGCATCACTACGAAGACCCGCGCGCGGCGTCGATCGAAGCCCTGAAGATCGTCCAGAAGGAACGTGGCTGGGTGCCGGATGGCGCTCTGTACGCCATCGGCGAGATTCTCGGCATCCCGGCCAGCGACGTAGAAGGCGTGGCGACGTTCTATAGCCAGATCTTCCGTCAGCCGGTTGGCCGTCACATCATTCGCGTCTGCGACAGCATGGTCTGCTACATCGGCGGCCACGAGTCCGTGGTCAGCGAAATCCAGAGCAATCTGGGCATCGGCCTGGGTCAGACCACCGCCGACGGTCGTTTCACCCTGCTGCCGGTCTGCTGCCTCGGCAACTGTGACAAGGCGCCGGCGTTGATGATCGACGACGACACTTTCGGTGATGTGCAGCCTGCCGGCGTTGCCAAATTGCTCGAGGGCTACGTATGACCCTGACTTCCTTCGGCCCTGCCAACCGCATCAAGCGGTCGGCCGAGACTCACCCGCTCACCTGGCGTCTGCGTGACGACGGCGAAGCCGTGTGGCTCGACGAGTACCAGGCCAAGAACGGTTACGCCGCTGCGCGCAAAGCCTTCGCCGACATGGCTCAGGACGATATCGTCCAGACCGTGAAGGATTCTGGCTTGAAAGGTCGCGGCGGTGCAGGCTTCCCCACGGGCGTTAAGTGGGGCCTGATGCCCAAAGACGAATCCATCAACATCCGCTACTTGCTGTGCAACGCGGATGAAATGGAGCCGAACACCTGGAAAGACCGCATGCTGATGGAGCAACTGCCCCATCTGCTGATCGAAGGCATGCTGATCAGTGCTCGCGCGCTGAAAACCTACCGTGGCTACATCTTCCTGCGTGGCGAGTACACCACCGCCGCCAAGCACCTCAACCGTGCCGTGGAAGAAGCCAAGGCAGCGGGCCTGCTGGGTAAAAACATCCTGGGCAGCGGCTTCGATTTCGAGCTGTTCGTCCACACCGGCGCCGGGCGTTACATCTGCGGTGAAGAAACCGCACTGATCAACTCCCTCGAAGGCCGCCGCGCCAACCCGCGCTCCAAGCCGCCCTTCCCCGCCGCCGTGGGCGTGTGGGGCAAGCCTACTTGCGTGAACAACGTTGAAACCCTGTGCAACGTGCCGGCGATCATCGCCGACGGCGTGGACTGGTACAAATCGTTGGCTCGGGTCGGCAGCGAGGATATGGGCACCAAGCTCATGGGCTTCTCCGGCAAGGTCAAGAACCCGGGCCTGTGGGAACTGCCATTCGGCGTCACCGGTCGCGAGCTGTTCGAAGACTACGCCGGCGGCATGCGCGACGGCTTCAAGCTCAAGTGCTGGCAGCCTGGCGGCGCCGGTACCGGTTTCCTGTTGCCGGAACACCTGGACGCACAAATGTATGCCGGCGGCATCGCCAAGGTTGGCACCCGTATGGGTACCGGCCTGGCCATGGCGGTGGACGACAGCGTCAACATGGTGTCCTTGCTGCGCAACATGGAAGAGTTCTTTTCCCGCGAATCCTGCGGCTTCTGCACCCCGTGCCGTGACGGTTTGCCGTGGAGCGTCAAGCTCCTGCGTGCGATCGAGAACGGTGAAGGGCAAGCCGGCGATATCGAGACCCTGCTGGGTCTGGTCGGTTTCCTCGGCCCAGGCAAGACCTTCTGTGCTCACGCACCGGGCGCCGTGGAGCCGTTGGGCAGCGCAATCAAATACTTCCGCCATGAGTTCGAAGCCGGCATCGCGCCCACCAGCGCCGTCGTCCCGCCTCTGGCAAGGCCGATCGTAGTCGGCGCGTAAACGCTTAAAAAGGCGAAGGGTCCGTGCCCTTCGCCTTCTCGTGTGATGACGCCTTTAACGGCTGTGTTGATTCACGCGAATACAAGATTCCATTAGCCACGCCCGCTGACACCGGGCCAACGAAGAACTTTGAACCATGGCCACTATCCACGTAGACGGCAAAGAGCTCGAAGTCGATGGGGCAGACAACCTGTTACAGGCGTGTCTGTCGCTAGGCCTCGATATCCCGTATTTCTGCTGGCACCCAGCCCTTGGCAGCGTTGGCGCTTGCCGCCAGTGCGCGGTCAAGCAGTACACCGACGAGAACGACACCCGTGGTCGTATCGTCATGTCCTGCATGACCCCCGCCACCGATGGCACCTGGATCTCCATCGAAGATGAAGAATCCAAGGCCTTCCGCGCCAGTGTTGTCGAATGGCTGATGACCAACCACCCTCACGACTGCCCGGTCTGTGAAGAAGGCGGTCACTGCCACCTGCAAGACATGACGGTAATGACCGGCCATAACGAGCGCCGTTACCGCTTCACCAAGCGTACCCACCAGAACCAGCAACTGGGCCCGTTCATTTCCCACGAAATGAACCGCTGCATCGCTTGCTACCGCTGCGTGCGTTTCTATAAGGACTATGCCGGCGGCACCGACCTCGGTGTGTTCGGTGCCCACGACAACGTGTACTTCGGTCGCGTTGAAGACGGCACCCTGGAAAGCGAGTTCTCCGGCAACCTCACCGAGGTCTGCCCGACCGGTGTGTTCACCGACAAGACTCACTCCGAGCGCTACAACCGCAAGTGGGACATGCAGTTCTCGCCGAGCATCTGCCATGGCTGCTCCAGCGGTTGCAACATCTCCCCGGGCGAGCGCTACGGTGAACTGCGTCGTATCGAAAACCGCTTCAACGGTTCGGTCAACCAGTACTTCCTGTGCGACCGTGGCCGTTTCGGCTATGGCTACGTCAACCGCGAAGATCGCCCGCGTCAACCTTTGCTGGCCAACGGCACCAAGCTGAGCCTCGACGAAGCGCTGGATAAAGCGGCTGACCTGCTGCGCGGTCGCAACATCGTCGGTATCGGTTCGCCGCGTGCCAGCCTCGAAAGCAACTACGCGTTGCGCGAACTGGTGGGTGCCGAGCACTTCTACACCGGTATCGAAGCCGCTGAGCTGGAACGCATTCGTCTGGTCATGCAGGTGCTGAACGACAGCCCGCTGCCGATCCCGAACATGCGCGACATCGAAGACCACGATGCAATCTTCGTCCTCGGTGAAGACCTGACCCAGACTGCGGCCCGTATGGCCCTGTCCCTGCGTCAGTCGGTCAAAGGCAAAGCCGAAGACATGGCCGACGCCATGCGCGTTCAGCCTTGGCTCGACGCCGCCGTGAAGAACATCGGTCAGCACGCGCTGAACCCGCTGTTCATCGCCAGCCTGGCTGAAACCAAGCTCGACGACATCGCTGAAGAATGCGTTCACGCAGCGCCGGACGACCTGGCCCGCATTGGTTTCGCCGTGGCTCACGCCCTCGACGCCAGTGCCCCAGCAGTTGAAGGCCTGGATGCTGAAGCCCTTGAACTGGCCAAGCGCATTGCCGACGCCCTGCTCGCGGCCAAGCGTCCATTGATCATTGCCGGTACCTCGTTGGGTTCCAAGGCGCTGATCGAAGCCGCTGCAAACATCGCCAAAGCCCTGAAGCTGCGCGAGAAGAACGGCTCCATCAGCCTGATCGTGCCAGAGGCCAACAGCCTCGGCCTGGCCATGCTCGGTGGTGACTCGGTCGACGCTGCGCTGCAAGCGGTGATCTCTGGCGGTGCTGACGCCATCGTCGTGCTGGAAAACGATCTGTACACCCGCACCGATAAAGCCAAGGTTGATGCTGCATTAACCGCCGCGAAAGTGGTGATCGTTGCCGACCATCAAAAAACCGCAACCAGCGATCGCGCGCACCTGGTTCTGCCAGCCGCCAGTTTCGCTGAAGGCGACGGTACCCTCGTTAGCCAGGAAGGCCGCGCCCAGCGCTTCTTCCAGGTCTTCGATCCGAAATACATGGACGCCAGCATCCTGGTTCACGAAGGCTGGCGCTGGCTGCATGCCCTGCGCGCCACCCTGCTGAACCAGCCGATCAACTGGACCCAGCTCGATCACGTCACCGCTGCCGTCGCTTCGAGCACGCCGCAACTGGCGCGTATCGTTGATGCCGCACCGTCCGCCGCGTTCCGCATCAAGGGCATGAAACTGGCCCGCGAACCGCTGCGTTACTCCGGTCGTACCGCCATGCGCGCTGACATCAACGTGCACGAACCGCGTACCCCGCAAGACAACGACACCGCGTTCAACTTCTCGATGGAAGGTTACTCGGGCTCGGTCGAACCGCGTCAGCAAGTGCCATTCGCCTGGTCTCCGGGCTGGAACTCGCCGCAAGCCTGGAACAAGTTCCAGGACGAAGTCGGTGGTCACATCCGCGCTGGCGACCCGGGCACCCGCCTGATCGAAAGCACCGGTGATTCGCTGAACTGGTTCGACGCTGTTCCGCGTGCGTTCAACCCGGCTCCGGGCACCTGGCAGGTTGTGCCGTTCTTCCACCTGCTCGGCAGCGAAGAGAACTCTTCGAAAGCCGCACCGGTTCAGGAACGCATCCCGGCCGCCTACGTCGCCTTGGCCAAGTCCGAAGCTGATCGTCTGGGTGTCAACGATGGCGCCATGCTCAGCTTGAACGTGGCTGGCCAGACCCTGCGTCTGCCGCTGCGCATCAATGAAGAGCTGGGTGCCGGTCTGGTTGCATTGCCTGCGGGCATCGCCGGCATTCCGCCAGCGATCTTTGGCAAATCCGTTGACGGTCTGCAGGAGGCAGCGCAATGACTTGGTTCACTCCTGAAGTGATCGACGTGATCATCGCAGTCATTCAGGCCATCGTGATTCTGCTCGCCGTGGTGGTGTGCGGCGCGTTGCTGAGCTGGGTCGAGCGTCGTTTGCTCGCCCTCTGGCAGGACCGTTACGGTCCGAACCGCGTCGGCCCGTTCGGCGCGTTCCAGATCGCCGCCGACATGATCAAGATGTTCTTCAAGGAAGACTGGACCCCGCCGTTCGCCGACAAGATGATCTTCACCCTGGCACCGGTCGTGGCCATGAGCGCCCTGCTGATTGCCTTCGCGATCATCCCGATCACCCCGACCTGGGGCGTGGCGGATCTGAACATCGGTATCCTGTTCTTCTTCGCCATGGCCGGTCTGTCGGTCTACGCGGTGTTGTTCGCCGGTTGGTCGAGTAACAACAAGTTCGCCCTGCTGGGCAGCTTGCGGGCCTCGGCACAAACCGTGTCGTACGAAGTGTTCATGGGCCTGTCGCTGATGGGCATCGTGATTCAGGTCGGCTCGTTCAACATGCGCGACATCGTTGATTACCAGGCCCAGAACCTGTGGTTCATCATTCCGCAGATCTTCGGTTTCCTGACCTTCTTCATCGCTGGCGTCGCCGTGACTCACCGTCACCCGTTCGACCAGCCGGAAGCGGAACAGGAACTGGCCGACGGTTACCACATTGAATACGCCGGCATGAAATGGGGCATGTTCTTCGTCGGCGAGTACATCGGCATCGTGCTGATTTCGGCGCTGCTGGTGACCTTGTTCTTCGGTGGCTGGCACGGTCCGTTCGGCATTCTGCCGCAGATCCCGTTCATCTGGTTCGCGATGAAAACCGCGTTCTTCATCATGATCTTCATCCTGTTGCGCGCTTCGATTCCGCGCCCACGGTATGACCAAGTGATGGATTTCAGCTGGAAGTTCTGCCTGCCGCTGACCCTCGTCAACATGCTGGTGACCGCTGCGATCGTGTTGCTCAACACGCCCGCCGTCGCGGCTCAGTGAGGATAGAGAATCATGAAGTACATATTTGACATCGTGCATGGCTTCTTCACCCAGCTTCGCAGCCTGGTGATGATTTTCGGCCACGCCTTCCGCAAGCGCGACACGCTGCAGTACCCGGAAGAAGCCGTGTACCTGCCACCGCGCTACCGTGGCCGTATCGTCCTGACCCGTGACCCTGATGGCGAAGAACGTTGTGTAGCCTGCAACCTGTGCGCCGTGGCGTGCCCGGTTGGTTGCATCTCGCTGCAGAAAGCTGAAACCGAAGACGGTCGCTGGTACCCGGACTTCTTCCGCATCAACTTCTCGCGCTGCATTTTCTGCGGCCTCTGCGAGGAAGCCTGCCCGACCACCGCGATCCAGCTGACACCGGATTTCGAAATGGCCGAGTTCAAACGTCAGGACCTGGTTTACGAGAAAGAAGATCTGCTGATCTCCGGCCCCGGCAAAAACCCTGATTACAACTTCTATCGTGTTGCAGGTATGGCGATTGCCGGGAAGCCCAAAGGCTCCGCGCAGAATGAAGCCCAGCCGATCAACGTGAAGAGCTTGCTGCCTTAAGGAAGAAAGATGGAATTCGCTTTCTATTTCGCATCGGGTATCGCTGTGGTGTCCACGCTTCGCGTGATCACCAACACCAACCCTGTGCACGCCCTGCTCTACCTGATCATTTCACTGATCGCCGTGGCCATGACGTTCTTCGCCCTCGGCGCACCGTTTGCCGGTGTACTGGAAGTGATCGCCTACGCTGGCGCCATCATGGTGCTGTTCGTGTTCGTGGTGATGATGTTGAACCTGGGGCCCGCCTCGGTTCAGCAAGAGCGCGTCTGGCTCAAGCCCGGTATCTGGCTCGGCCCCGTGATTCTCGGCGCATTGCTGCTGGGTGAACTGCTGTACGTACTGTTCGCTCATCAGAGCGGCCAGGCCATCGGCCACACCACCGTAGACGCCAAGGCCGTGGGCATCAGCCTGTTCGGTCCGTACCTGCTGGTGGTCGAACTCGCCTCGATGTTGCTGCTCGCCGCAGCCGTCACGGCGTTCCACTTGGGCCGCAACGAAGCCAAGGAGCAATGACTATGCCTGCTATCCCTATGGAGCATGGTCTGGCGGTCGCCGGCATCCTGTTCTGCCTCGGTCTGGTCGGCCTGATGGTCCGCCGCAACATTCTTTTCGTGCTGATGAGCCTGGAGGTCATGATGAATGCCTCCGCACTGGCGTTCATCGTTGCCGGTAGCCGCTGGGCGCAGCCGGATGGACAGATCATGTTCATCCTGGTGATCAGCCTGGCAGCCGCCGAGGCCAGTATCGGCCTGGCGATTCTGTTGCAGCTGTACCGCCGCTTCCACACTCTCGATATCGACGCTGCCAGCGAGATGCGCGGATGAATCTTCTCTATCTGACTTTCGTATTCCCCCTCATAGGTTTCCTGCTGCTGGCTTTCTCACGCGGCCGCCTCTCGGAAAACCTGTCGGCGCTGATCGGCGTCGGTTCCATCGGTCTGTCGGCCATCGTCACAGCCTATGTGATCTGGCAATTCAACGTCGCCCCGCCGGAAGGCGGTCACTACACCCAGGTGTTGTGGCAGTGGATGGCGGTGGAAGGCTTTAAGCCGAACTTCGCGCTGTACCTCGATGGCCTGTCCGTGACCATGCTCGGTGTGGTCGTGGGTGTCGGCTTCCTGATCCACCTGTTCGCGTCCTGGTACATGCGCGGTGAAGCCGGTTACTCGCGCTTCTTCGCCTACACCAACCTGTTTATCGCCAGCATGCTGTTCCTGGTCCTGGGCGATAACCTGTTGTTCCTGTACTTCGGCTGGGAAGGCGTGGGCCTGTGCTCGTACCTGTTGATCGGTTTCTACTACAGCAACCGCAACAACGGTAACGCGGCACTCAAGGCGTTCATCGTGACCCGTATCGGCGACGTGTTCATGGCCATCGGCCTGTTCATCCTGTTCGCTCAACTGGGTACGCTGAACGTCCAGGAACTGCTGGTGCTGGCACCGCAGAAATTCCAGGCCGGCGATTTCTGGATGGTCATGGCCACTCTGATGCTGCTGGGTGGCGCTGTCGGTAAATCCGCGCAACTGCCGCTGCAAACCTGGCTGGCGGATGCGATGGCCGGTCCTACCCCGGTTTCGGCACTGATCCACGCCGCAACCATGGTGACCGCCGGTGTGTATCTGATCGCCCGTACCCACGGCCTGTTCACCCTGGCGCCGGAAATCCTGCACCTGGTCGGCCTGGTCGGCGGTGTGACCCTGGTCCTGGCGGGCTTCGCCGCTCTGGTACAGACCGACATCAAGCGTATCCTCGCCTACTCGACCATGAGCCAGATCGGCTACATGTTCCTGGCCCTGGGCGTGGGTGCCTGGGACGGCGCGATCTTCCACCTGATGACCCACGCCTTCTTCAAGGCCCTGCTGTTCCTTGCATCCGGTGCGGTGATCGTTGCCTGCCACCACGAGCAGAACATCTTCAAGATGGGCGGTCTGTGGAAGAAACTGCCGCTGGCCTACGCCAGCTTCATCGTCGGTGGTGCCGCTCTGGCAGCCCTGCCACTGGTGACCGCAGGCTTCTACTCCAAGGACGAAATCCTCTGGGAAGCGTTCGCCAGCGGCAACCACGGTCTACTGTACGCAGGTCTGGTCGGCGCGTTCATGACGTCGCTGTACACCTTCCGCCTGATCTTCATCGCGTTCCACGGTGAAGCGAAGACCGAAGCGCACGCCGGTCACGGCATTGCTCACTGGCTGCCACTGTCGGTGCTGATCGTATTGTCCACCGCCATCGGCGCGATGATCGTTCCGCCACTGCACGGTGTGTTGCCGGAAAGCGTCGGCCATGCCGGCGGCGAAGCCAAGCACAGTCTGGAAATCGCTTCGGGTGCCATCGCCCTGGCCGGTATCCTGCTGGCCGCGCTGCTGTTCCTCGGCAAGCGTCGTTTCGTCACTGCAATCGCCAACAGCGGCATCGGCCGATTCCTTTCGGCCTGGTGGTTCGCTGCCTGGGGCTTCGACTGGATCTACGACAAACTGTTCGTCAAGCCATACCTGGCGATCAGCCACGTACTGCGCAGAGACCCGCTCGACCAGACCATCGGTCTGATCCCGCGTATGGCCAAAGGCGGTCACACCGCCCTGAGCCGTACCGAAACCGGTCAACTGCGTTGGTACGCGGCATCGATGGCAGCCGGCTCCGTGCTGGTCATCGGCGCCATCGTGCTGGTAGCGGTCTGAATATGAACCTTGCGAACTTGCGAAAGGAATTGAGCCCGTCATGATTCTGCCTTGGCTAATCCTGATCCCCTTCATCGGCGGCCTGCTGTGCTGGATGGGTGAGCGCTTCAGCTCCACCCTCCCGCGCTGGATTGCGCTGATCACCATGTCCCTGTTGCTCGCCCTCGGCCTTTGGCTGTGGGCCAACGGTGACTATTCATTAGCCCCGGCGCCTGGCGCCGATCCGACCTGGGCGCTTGAGTTCAAGCACATCTGGATCCAGCGTTTCGGCATCAGCGTGCACCTGGCCCTCGATGGCCTGTCGCTGCTGATGATCATGCTGACCGGTCTGCTGGGCGTTCTCTCGGTCCTCTGCTCGTGGAAAGAGATTCAACGTCACGTTGGCTTCTTCCACTTGAACCTGATGTGGATCCTGGGCGGTGTCGTCGGCGTGTTCCTCGCCCTCGACCTGTTCATGTTCTTCTTCTTCTGGGAAATGATGCTGGTGCCGATGTACTTCCTCATCGCGCTCTGGGGTCACAGTTCTTCGGACGGCAAGAAAACCCGGATCTATGCGGCGACCAAGTTCTTCATCTTCACTCAGGCGTCCGGCCTGATCATGTTGGTGGCGATCCTGGGTCTGGTCCTGGTCAACTTCAACGACACCGGCGTGATTACTTTCAACTACGCCGACCTGTTGAAAACCAAGATGTCGATGACCACCGAGTACATCCTGATGCTCGGCTTCTTCATCGCCTTCGCGGTGAAGCTGCCAGTCGTACCGTTCCACTCCTGGTTGCCTGACGCTCACGCCCAGGCGCCAACCGCAGGTTCGGTCGACCTGGCCGGTATCTTGTTGAAGACGGCGGCTTACGGTCTGCTGCGTTTCGCCCTGCCGCTATTCCCGAATGCCTCGGCCGAGTTCGCGCCGTTCGCCATGACCCTGGGTCTGATCGGGATCTTCTACGGTGCGTTCCTGGCCTTCGCCCAAACCGACATCAAGCGTCTGATCGCCTACTCCTCCGTTTCCCACATGGGCTTCGTGTTGATCGGTATCTACTCCGGCAGCCAACTGGCGCTGCAGGGCGCAGTGATGCAGATGCTGGCGCACGGTCTGTCGGCGGCAGCACTCTTTATCCTCAGCGGTCAGTTGTACGAGCGCACTCACACCCGCGACATGCGTGAAATGGGTGGCCTGTGGTCGAAGATCGCTTACCTTCCGGCCATCAGCCTGTTCTTCGCGGCTGCGTCCCTGGGCTTGCCGGGTACCGGTAACTTCGTCGGTGAGTTCCTGATCCTGATCGGCACCTTCCCTGCTGCGCCGTGGATCACCGTGATCGCAACGTCCGGCCTGGTGTTCGGTTCGGTCTACTCGCTGATCATGATCCACCGTGCCTACTTCGGCCCGTCCAAGTCGGACGCGGTGATGCATGGCATGGATGGTCGCGAAATGATCATGGTGGTCGGTCTGGCGGCGCTGCTGATTTACATCGGCGTGTACCCGCAACCGTTCCTCGATACCTCTGCCGCGACGATGCATGGCGTGCAGCAGTGGCTCGGCACCGCCTTCACTCAACTCGCTTCGGCCCGGTAAGAGCGCTATGGAATTCACGACTCAACACTTTATCGCGCTAGCGCCGTTGTTGATCACCAGCGCCACGATCATCGTGGTGATGCTGGCGATTGCCTGGCGCCGCAACCACTCGCAGACCTTCCTGATTTCCGTGGCGGGCCTGAACCTGGCGTTGCTGTCGATCCTGCCGGCCCTGAAAGTCGCGCCATTGGCCGTGACCCCGCTGCTGCAAATCGATAGTTTTGCCTGCTTGTACATGGCGCTGATCCTGGTCGCCACCCTCGCGTGTGTGACCCTCGCCCACGCCTACCTCGGCGATGGCGGTTCGGGTTACCCGGGCAACCGTGAAGAACTGTACCTGCTGATCCTGATGTCCGCCGCCGGTGGCCTGGTTCTGGTCAGCGCGCAGCACCTGGCCGGTTTGTTCGTCGGTCTGGAGCTGCTGTCGGTGCCGGTCTACGGTCTGGTGGCCTATGCCTTCTTCAACAAGCGTTCGCTGGAAGCCGGTATCAAGTACATGGTGCTGTCGGCCGCCGGTTCTGCCTTCCTGTTGTTCGGCATGGCGCTGCTGTATGCCGATTCGGGCAGCCTGAGCTTCAGCGGTATCGGCCACGCCCTCGCGGCCACCGGCCTGCCAAGCTCGCTGGCGCAACTGGGCCTGGGCATGATGCTGATTGGTCTGGCGTTCAAGCTGTCGCTGGTACCGTTCCACCTCTGGACCCCGGACGTGTACGAAGGTGCTCCGGCACCGGTGGCCGCGTTCCTGGCGACCGCTTCGAAAGTGGCCGTGTTCGCGGTGATGGTCCGTCTGTTCCAGATCTCGCCAGCGGCAAGCAGCGGAGTGCTGAGCGACGTACTGACAATCATCGCCATCGCGTCGATCCTGTTCGGTAACCTGCTGGCACTGACCCAAAGCAACCTCAAGCGTCTGCTGGGTTACTCGTCCATCGCCCACTTCGGTTACCTGCTGATCGCCCTCGTGGCGAGCAAGGGTCTGGCCGTGGAAGCCATTGGCGTGTACCTGGTCACCTACGTGATTACCAGCCTCGGCGCCTTCGGCGTGATCACCCTGATGTCCTCGCCATACAACGGCCGTGACGCGGATGCCCTGTACGAATACCGCGGCCTGTTCTGGCGCCGTCCGTACCTGACCGCCGTACTGACCGTGATGATGCTGTCCCTGGCCGGTATCCCGCTCACCGCGGGCTTCATCGGCAAGTTCTACATCATTGCCACCGGTGTCGAGTCGCATCAGTGGTGGCTGGTCGGCTCCCTGGTACTGGGCAGCGCCATCGGCGTTTTCTACTACCTGCGTGTGATGGTCACGCTGTTCCTGATCGAACCGAACCTGCGTCGCCACGATGCGCAACTGCACTGGGAACAACGTGCAGGCGGCGTGATGCTGCTGGCCATCGCGGCACTGGCGTTCTTCCTCGGTCTGTATCCTCAGCCATTGCTGGTGCTGGTTCAACAGGCCGGGTTGGCGGGTTGATCGCTTGAGCGGTACTCGGTAGAAAAATAGAAACGGCACCTTCGGGTGCCGTTTTTGCGTTTGGGGGATTTGTTACTGCTGCCCTGCCCTCCTTCTGCAATTCCCGAAAGCTCACGCGGGAATGTCAGGTTCGTCCTACAGCCAGAACTTGGGCAATACCTCTATCTTGAATGCCTGCGGGAACGACCGATATGAGGACGAACAATGAAACGCGATATCTTTTATGAATTGGCAGATGGATTTGAAGTCTTGGCCACTGGGCGTCGGAACGAAATTTCGCCTGCGCGCTCCAGCACCAAATCTATCCTTATGTCATACGTCTGCTCTAAGGCGTTGCGCAACTTTGCAGCCCCACAAGATTCTGGCTATATTTGTCCAGAATATGGGGAGAGGCGAATCATGATCATTGTTCCGTTAGCCGAAGCCAAAAACAATTTATCCAAACTTGTCGATGACGCTGCCGCCGGAAAAGTCATCACGATCGCCAAACACGGCCGGCCACTTGCCCGCCTGGTTCCAGTGGAAAGATCTCGCGGACAACGTATAGGAGCGATGAAAGGCAAACTCATCCTTACCGACGACTTCGACGCCGCTCTGCCGGACGATCTGCTGGATGCATTTGAAGGGCAGCAACCATGAGAGTGTTGCTCGATACCCATGTGCTGCTCTGGACACTCGCCGATGATCAGAAATTATCTGGCAAAGCCCGACAGCTCATTAATAACGCTGCTGAAGTTTATGTTAGCGCCGCGACTTTCTGGGAAATGGCGATCAAGGTCAGCATAGGAAAGCTGAGCGTTGACCTGGAGGAAATCCGGGAATATTGCGTCGAAAGTGGATTCATTGAATTACCTGTTTCATCCGAACACGCTATTGCGGTGAAAGATCTGGAACCTCACCATCGTGACCCGTTTGACCGCCTCATTGTGGCAACTGCTATGACGGAACCGATGAAACTTCTTACGGCGGATCCAATAGTGGCTAAGTACACATCATTGGCCATTTTGATTTAAAACTCGCTACGACGGTTTTGAGGATACTGGATCCTAGGCAGCACAAAAAAACGGTACCTTCGGGTGCCGTTTTTGCGTTTGTGGATCGTAGTTTTCAGACATCGATTTATGCACCGCTTCGCAGGTCAGCCCCACTGCCATCAATGACTCTCCACATTGGGAACACAGGCGAATTGAAGTCAGCAGGGCAAATAGTAAATCGCACTCCTCCCTCCTTTATCGAATGCTCTCACAGCACTGATCGACTCGTCCTACACGTGTTTTCACGACCGCGGTCTACCGTTGAAACGGGAACGAAAAGGATGGCCTGGAGGCCTTGACCGATTCGATTATCGAGACAACACTATACGTAGTTAGCGTACAGAACATGGATGCTCTTTTTATCGAATTACCTATGTTTCAAAAACACCGAGACGATTATCTGGACGACGATCTGTTTCGCAGCTTCCAGCTGGAGTTGCTGAGGAATCCGGAAGCGGGAGATCTCATTGAGGGCACTGGTGGGCTGCGCAAAATTCGCTTTCGCGATCAACGCAGAGGTAAAGGCAAGCGCGGCGGAATACGGGTGATTTATTACTGATGGTCAGGCTTCGATCAATTCTGGCTATTCACCGTGTACAGCAAAAACGAGCAAGACGACTTGTCGCCCTTCCAGAAGAAAATTTTCAGACAAGCACTAGAAAGAGAAATCAACACGAGATCCCACTATGAAACGTGACATTTTTTCCGAACTGATGGATGGCCTCGAATCGCTGGCCGATGAGCGCCAAGGCAAGATCACTCTGCGAACCCACAAGGTTGAGCTACCAAAACTGATGCCCATCACTGCCGAGGAAGTGCTAGCCATCCGCCAACAGCTCAACCTTTCCCGGTCAGTATTTGCCATGTATCTGCGCACCAACACCCGAACCCTCGAGAACTGGGAACAGGGACGGGCAACCCCAAATGCTCAGGCCACGACACTGATCCGCCTGGTTGCACGCTTTCCGCAGACAATCGAACAACTCGCAGCCTTGACCTGAACCATCGAGGTAAAACGGCACCTTCGGGTGCCGTTTTTCGTTTGTCGGAGGCCGAGAGACTAAACCGCGCGTCGCTCCATTATTCCTTCACAACTGTAGGAGCATTCGCCAAATCAAAGGCTAAAGAGAACGTTAAACACATCTATTGCAAATTGACCTCAGCCTCTGGCTGAAACTTCCCACAAGTGACTACGAATAAACCTGAGCACCCCGTCATTTAGAAATGCCGCTCCCGCCAGCTCGCAACGCATTTTCACGCGGTATTCAGTCAATACGTCAATTGTTCTGTACGTATTTCAGCATTACTTCAATACGCTTTCGATACTTTCTGACATTTTTGACGTACTCAACCCATGACTTATACATTTGATCCGTGCTCAACGAAGCACACTCAACTAAATACAAGAGGATTTAATCATGGGTTATATGGCCAGCTGGAACGCCAACAAAGTCATCGATCTTGAACAACAAGAAGCCCCGACTGCCGAACAGATCGAAGCACTTCAATTGACCGAGGAAGAACAGGCAGAACTACAGGCCGAATAAAAAACCGGGGGCAATGCCCCCGGTTTCTCGAGGGAACGAATAATGGACAAGTTCATGGTTACTGAACGGGAGCTGACTCTGGCTCAGGCCGAGCAGCGAATTCTTGCCGAACTGGAGGGATTTGGTCTTCATCTCGACATCCGCACCCTTGGTAGCAAAATCGTTGCGACCCACGTTTCTGTCAGTACCCATAATCCTCGACGCCGCGCCAGAGGTGCCGGTAAAGGCTACGCGGAGCAAGCCCGAGTCGGTGCACTCTATGAAACGCTGGAACATTATCTGAGCGATCATTGTGATACTTCCATCGCTCACTACATTGCGCCGGCCTATTTTCCCCACACACCACTTTTTCACGACGACTCAGCGCTTGCACTTATAACAAAACAAAGCACCTGCACTGCTTGCCGAACTTATATCAATACAATAGACAACTCTTCGTTTTATTACCCAATAGCCTTGTGCACACCCGACTATTCAAGCAATGTTTTTGCACCCGACACAACCAACTATCGTTCCCTGCGCCGTTATGCCAGCAACAGCGGAACCGCCATTGGTGCAACTTACAATGAGGCAGTCCTGCACGCCGTCAATGAATGCATCGAACGCGACGCGGTGTCATTGTTTCTGCTGGACCATTTTTACTACGAAAACCACCCGCCTCTGCGCCGCGTCGTCCGATTACCCGATGACGATGTCCTCGGCCGACTGTGGTCAGACGCCGAGGCAGAAATCGGCGCCGAAATTGTCCTTGTCGATATCAGCACCGAGTTTTTTCCGAAGACTTTTCTCGCCTTTTCCATCGGGCCTTGTGTAACCCCAAGAGTGTTTGGAGCAGGCTGCTCACTCATGGCCCGACATGGCGCATGGCGTGCGCTGACCGAGCTTGTTCAGTTGCATCACGGGGCCAACGAGCCCGAACTGACGCATTGCCTGAGCAACGCGGAACGCCATCTGAAGCAGTTCCCCCGGTTGTTACGCTGTTTGCGATTCGACCTCAATCCGTTGTTCAACCAGTCCGAGCAACAGTACGTGGCGTTGCCCCACGCACATGATCAAAAGCCACTGGCTGAGCAGATCGATCTGCTGGCCAAGGACCTGCAACAACAAGGACGAACGCTGGGTATTTCAACGCTGCATCAAAACAGGTTGGGAACCACTCTGGTCAATGTCGTGATACCGGGGCTGGAGCGTTTTTTTGTTGTTTCCAGCGGCAACGTGGTGGTTCCGCAAGCGCGGGGGCGACGCCTGGAACGTCCTCAAGGAGTGAGCGTATGAACCCTCGGTTCAATCCGGTCGATCCCCGACGAGAAGTATTGCTGGCTCAAACCTTCGTCCAGCCTTCCACCCCCTCGCTCGCACTCAATTGCCACGTAGAACCCTTCGGTGGCGGATTCCATCACCTCTTCTTCTTGCGCGTGAATGGCTGCCATTGGGCAGGTCGAAAAATGCTGCAGCAGGCTGAAAGCGGCGGTTGGTACATCAGCAGTCTGCTCAAGCCCTGGATGCTGCTCGGGCCGCTGGCCGAGATGCAATGGGAGAATGTCGGTATCGCACTCTATTATCACGGTGCGTCCATGGAGCAAAAGCAAGCGGCCTTCAACCTTGCACAGGCTCGACCCGACAGTGAAGTCCACTTCCCGTTTCCTGCCATCGATGCCAAGGGTCTGGAATTCGTTTGCCCGACCGATTACTGGCAGTGCGACGACACGCTCGCCACGCAGCTGGATGCTGACGAAGGCCATCTACGAGAGCATTGCGCTACCCTGCTTGAAACCCTGTCGAGCCCCGGAACCGTGATCCTGGATCCGGCCTGTTCGACGGGCGAGTTCATAACGCACCTGTCCCGTGCGCTTCCCGAGCGCCACTGCCTGGGTTCCGACCGTTCGGCCTCGATGATTGATCACGCCAGGTGCCGTCATGCCACCGGTGCGGTGGAGTTCTTTGTGGCCGATGCCCGAGACGTTGTTTCTTCCGGCCTCAAATGCGATGTGCTGATCCTGCGTTTTCTCAATGCCGAAGTGATGACTCGCGCGGATGCCCGGCAGACCTTTCACGATATTGTGGCCTGTGTGAATCCGGGGGGCACGGTTCTGGTTTTCGGTCATACCCCGGTGCTGGTGCCGGTGCCATACATGGCCCAATTGCTGAAACTGGAGCTTCTTTCAAGCGTCGCGGCCCGCCCTGAGCAAATGGAACTGTTCCAGTTCTACCGGCTGAGGGTCCCTCTGACATGACGCCTTCATTGAAAACCGGCTACTTCCCGACCTGCGACGGGCACTTGATCTATTGGGAACGACACGGCACCCCTGGCACCGAACCGATATTTTTCCTGCATGGCGGGCCGGGTGGGTGCAGCAGTCGTCATCATCTGGAGTTCTTCGATCTCCTCGGTTTCGACATCGTCCTGTATGACCAGCGCGGCTGCGGACGCTCTTACCCCCACGGTGAACTCCGGCGCAATAACACAGGGTTGTGCGTGGAAGACATCGACAGACTGCGTCAGCATTTGGGCTTCGAAAAAATCAGCCTGTTGGGGGTTTCCTGGGGAAGCTGGCTGGCGATCCAGTACCAGCAGCGTTATCCCCAAACCGTGCTGAAAACCACCTTGGTCTCAGTGTTTGTACCCTTTGCCGCCAACGTCAGTGCCTATGACCAAAAGTTAAGCGAAGGTCTGGCGGGTGTAGGTCATGGGACTGATGGCAGCAGTGCGCGGCAGATCTATCAAATACTGAGCAACGGCTGTACAGCGCAGCAGCGTCAGGCCGCCACCCACTGGTTAAAAGCCATTTTTCAGTTGAACGGTCAGTCTATGCGCCAAGGCACAATCGAAGATTTCGCCGATGAAGAAGCCGTCCACGCTATCCGCCTGGAGTTGCACTACCACCTCAATCAATACTTCTTCACCCGCAGGCAGGAAAAACTGACCCTCGATTCCAATACCCAGGTGATACAAGGCATTAAGGATACGTTTGGTATGACCAGCCTGCGCTGGCTTCGTCAACGTCTGACCATGCAGTGCCAGTTGCTGCATGCCGGACACGATGCTTTTGACAGTGCCATGCTGAAAGCCGTGCGCCGCACACTGAAACGAAGCCTGTGCCCGTAACAAAAACGGTACTTCTGTCAGAGTTGGTTCGGCTGGAAAAATCTGTGTCTGGAAAGACCCCATCGCGAGCAGGCTCGCTCCCACAATGGACTGCGAGTGCCCATGCAACACCAATCTCCTGTGGGAGCGAGCCTGCTCGCGATAGCGGACTATCAGGCACAAACAAAAACGCGGTCCTTCTAGCGCCGCGTTTTTTTTGTGCCGCTCAGTCTCATTGGTCAGCCAGCGGGGTCGACGTTATCCAACGCCTTGTTCACTGCCAGTTCGCCCAACATCACCACCTGCGCAATCCCCAACAGAGTCTTGCGATGCGTGCCTTCCAGCAGCGCGGCAAAGTCACCGAGCATGACCGTGGCCGAGGCCAGGGATTCGCAGGCATTGGCCAGCAAGGATTCGGTGTCGGCTTGGGGGTTGACGAAGAACATCTCGTTGGGGGTGTATGGCGTGGCCATGATGTGGGCACCGGGGTTGAGGTAGTCGTCGAGGGCGCGGTCGGCGGCTTCGTGGAGTTTCCGGGTGTCGATGGAGGCGTAGGGGGATGTTGGGTCTGAGTCTGAAGCGTTGTCTGCTTCGGGAGGGTTTGGTGTTGGTTTTTTCATGATGTATTTCCGGTGAGGCGGTGGAGCTGGCCCATTCGGTTCCACGCAAATGGGTGGCAGCTGTACGCAGGTTGGAACCCGGGCCACCGAAAAACCCGACAGACTCGAAGTCTCCCGCGCACAGCCGCCATAACGGAATGCACACCATCAAGGCGCGCAAGCATACGTCATGAAAGCCACTTTTGCGCTTTCGGGGTTCCGGGGTTCCAATCCCGATCGCTGAATTGGCAGCGACCAGCACAGGCTAGAGACCGAACGTCCGACGGACAACCTGAAAACATTGTGGGAAGGTTCTGCTCATCCACCTAAACGCTTAAACATCCCGAATTGAAATACGAACTGTGATGCACGGAATTGTTTGGCCAGCTCAGGCTTGCCCGCGAAGGGGCCGGCCCACCCAGCATCTTCATCGACTGACCCACCGCTATCGCGGGCAAGTCGAATCGTCGCACCGCCGCTCCCACAGGTTTGGCGGTGTACACAACCTATGCTGGCACTGCGCAATACTGTGGGAGCGTGGCTTGCCCGCGATTGCGGACTATCAAGCAATCGAGTAGGAGGCGGTTTGAGTCCTCCCGCAGAATCTCATTCATATCCAGCAAGCTGACCAGTGTCATGTCGAAGCGTTCGCAAGCAGCTTGTACATCCATGGGCATACGCACCCCTCTCTGATTACAGTGCACCAGTAAGCGTAGCGGTATGCGATTAGCTGCGGCTTTATGGCCATCAGAAATGCGATCAATTACACCTAAGGCGTAGCTGATAGTTTTGTACACACAAGCGCCCGCCATTGAGCGGGCTTTTCATATCTGTAGGATTTTGGTGTTTTAGGCCACGTTTGCACTCTGTAGGAGCGTTCACATTGCCCAGTGAAAACGAAGCCTATATTTTGTGAACGTTCTGAAGAAATCCAAGACAACAAAAAAGGGCCCACCTTTCGGTGAGCCCTTCTAGACCGCCCAGCAGAGCGGATTTTGTTTGGTAGGCGCGATTGGACTCGAACCAACGACCCCCACCATGTCAAGGTGGTGCTCTAACCAACTGAGCTACGTGCCTGCTGTGAGGCGGCATTCTACGGAATTCCGGAGGGGTGTCAACACCTTTTTTCGAGCTAACCCTATGAATATGCAAAATATTTAATTTTGCGGCTACGAAGAAGATTTTCCGGCGGCTGGCGGTCGATTTTTAACTCGAGTAGGATCGTTGCACTCGTAAAATATATTAAACAGAGGCAGCAGAATGGCGAACATTCCGTACCCAGAGTCCTATTACGCCGCATCGGCCAATGCGGCTCCGCCGCGGCCGGCCCTGCAGGGTGATGTAGAGACTGATGTCTGCGTGATCGGCGCCGGCTACACCGGTCTGTCCTCTGCCCTGTTTCTGCTAGAGAACGGTTTTAAGGTAACGGTACTGGAAGCGGCCAAGGTGGGTTTTGGCGCTTCGGGCCGTAACGGTGGTCAGATCGTCAACAGCTATAGCCGCGATATCGATGTGATCGAGCGCAGCGTCGGCCCCAAGCAGGCACAGTTGTTGGGGCAGATGGCGTTCGAGGGTGGGCGGATCATTCGCGAGCGGGTCGCCAAATATAATATCCAGTGCGACTTGAAGGACGGTGGGGTGTTCGCGGCCATCACTGCCAAGCAGATGGGCCATCTCGAATCCCAGAAGCGACTGTGGGAACGTTTTGGTAATACGCAGCTTGAACTGTTGGATCAGCGTCGCATCCGTGAAGTCGTGAACTGTGACCAGTACGTCGGCGGCATGCTCGACATGAGTGGCGGGCACATTCATCCGCTCAATCTGGCGCTGGGCGAAGCCGATGCCATTGAGTCACTGGGCGGCACTATTTATGAACAATCGCCAGCGGTGCGCATCGAGCGCGGCGCGAACCCGATGGTGCATACGCCACAAGGCAAGGTCAGGGCCAAATTCGTTATCGTCGCCGGGAATGCTTACCTGGGCAACCTGGTGCCGGAACTGGCGGCCAAGTCGATGCCCTGCGGGACTCAAGTCATCACCACCGCACCGTTGGGCGGGGAATTGGCGAACAGCCTGCTGCCGCAGGATTACTGTGTCGAGGACTGTAATTACTTGCTCGACTACTACCGCCTGACGAGCGACAAGCGCCTGATCTTCGGCGGCGGTGTGGTGTATGGCGCGCGGGATCCGGCGAACATTGAGGCGATCATTCGGCCGAAGATGCTCAAGGCGTTCCCACAGCTCAAGGATGTGAAAATTGACTACGCATGGACCGGTAATTTCCTGCTGACCCTGTCGCGTCTCCCACAAGTCGGACGACTGGGCGACAACGTCTACTACTCCCAAGGCTGCAGTGGTCATGGCGTCACTTACACGCACCTGGCAGGCAAGGTGCTGGCCGAAGCGCTGCGAGGTCAGGCCGAGCGTTTCGACGCGTTTGCCCACCTGCCCCATTACCCTTTCCCCGGCGGACAATTGCTGCGCACACCGTTCGCGGCGTTGGGCGCCTGGTATTACGGGCTACGGGACAAGTTCGGATACTGATACAAAAAAGGGACCGCTGAATGCGGTCCCTTTTTGTATCAGCCTGGCAAGGACACCACTATTCCCTGTGGTAGTGAGCCTGCTCGCGATTGCGGTGTGTCAGCCTATGAAGCACTGACTTGAAGACCGCTATCGCCGGCAAGCCGGTCTCGCTCCCACAGGGGGATAGTGGTTAGAGCCGGTCTCGTGCGATGCCGCTACGAATTCGCAGAATGTCGGCGAGTACGGCAAGTGCAATCTCGGCAGGTGTCTTGCTGCCCAGGTTCAAACCGATGGGCGCGTGAATCCGCGCCAGCTCGGCCTCGCCCAAACCACCAATCCTGCGTAAACGCTCGAAGCGTTTTTGCGACGTCTGCACGGAACCCATCACACCGATGTAAAACGCGTCGGTGCGCACTGCTTCCATCATCGCCAGATCATCAATGCGCGGATCGTGGGTCAATGCCACCACTGCTGTGTCGCTGTGACAACCGCCGTCAGCAATGAACACCGAAGGCAGTTGACGACGAATCTCGACGTTTTCCAGCACCACGCCTTCCAGCACCTCGTCACGCGGGTCGCACAGAATAACTTCGAAACCCAGCCCGACGGCAAACTCTGCACACGCCTGAGCGACTGAGGAATACCCCGCCAACAACAAGCGTTGCGCTGCGCCGATCCGAACGCGCACCCGATCAATCTCACGCTCGATTCGCACACCCTGCTCGCGATCATCGAACAGGCTGCGCGCGCCGCTGGCCAGATCGACCTCGCGAATCAGCCGACGCTGCCCTGACAGCGCCGACTCCAGCTCCCGCAGATGCGCCTGAACCTCGCAAACCGGTTCAAGCTTCTCCACCAGCACATCGAGCACGCCGCCACAGGGCAGACTCACCCGGGAGCGCGGATCGTCGCCCTCGCCATAACGAACAACGCTGACCGCTTCAAGAAACGCCCCCTCGGCGACCCGTTCGAGAAAATCCTCCTCGACACAGCCGCCCGACAGCGAACCGATCCATTGCCCGTCGGCGTTCACCGCCAGCAGCGAACCCGGCGCACGAGGCGCCGAGCCGTAGGTGGCGAGCACCGTGCAGAGCCAGAGGCGCTGGCCGGCCGTCGACCACTCCAGCGCCCGGCGCACCACTTGCAGATCGAGATGCTGCATGTCAGTGCGCCTTGTGCTCGAGCGGCGGCGCATCGGCACGCAACGTCTGCACAGCGTTCACCGACAAATCACCCGGCTGACCACCCCAGCTTTGACGCAGGTAGTTCAGCAGATCAGTGAGCTGCTCGTGACTGAGCTTCTCAGCGAACCCTGGCATCGGCTGCATGTGTTCGAATCCGGAAAACTTCTGCTCACCGATACCGTCATCAATCACCCGCACCAGATTTCGCGGATCTTCCAGGCGCAGCGTGGTATTGCCGCGCATGGCCACAGCGATGTGCGGCTTACCGTCCCCACCAACCTCATGACAACCGGCGCAGACGTTGAGGTATTCCTGACGGCCACGCTGGGCACTTGCAGTGAGTTTGTCGAACGGTACGTCAGTCAGCACTTTCGCCGCTGGTGGTTGATCGCCCAGCAGGTAAGTCGCCATCGCCGCCAGATCCGGGTCAGTCAGGCCCTGGGTGCTGTTGTGGAACACCGGGAACATCTCGTTGAACATCGTGCCCTGAGCGCTCATGCCGTGCTTGAGGAATGAACTCAGGTCTTGATGGTTCCAGCCGCGAGCCGCCAGGTCATCGGCTAACAGGCTAGGTGCCAGATAGCCATTGAGCACGCCGCCGGTCATGCGCTTGTCCTGCTGCATCGCACCCGGCAAACCGCGCGGGGTGTGGCATTCGCCGCAGTGCCCCAGCACGTCGACCATGTACTGGCCACGTTTGAAGGCTTCGCTTTTACCCTCGGTCGGCGTCAGCTTCACATCCTTGCCATAAAGCATGTTCCAGCCCATCAGGCCCAGACGCACGTTGAAGGGGAAGCTCAGGCTGGTAACCGGCGCCGCACGCTCGATCGGCTCGAACGTTTTCAGGTACGCGTGAATCGCATCGGAGTCGTCGCGTGGTATCAGGTGATACGAGGTGTACGGCATGGCCGGGTACAGGTTGGCGCCATCACGGCGCTTGCCTTCGGTCAGCGCGGCGAAAAATTCGTCATCGTTGTAGAGGCCGATGCCGTGCTCCTTGCTCGGGGTGATGTTGGTGCCGTAGATCGTGCCAAACGGCGAGACAATCGGCAGACCACCCGCGTACGGCGCGCCACCCGGCGCGGTGTGGCAAGCCATGCAGTCAGCGGCACGAGCGAGGTATTCGCCGCGCTTGACCTGATCGTCAGCATGAGCCAGCAACACCGGCGCACTCAGGCCAACCGCCAATGCCAGGCGGGAAAGTAGTTGCTTCATGCTTAACCCTCCTTGACCAGGCCGAGATCGGTCAGCACATTGCGCGTCGCGCTGTAGTAACGCACGTAGCCGGTGCAGCGGCAGATGTGGTGACCGAGGCTGTCCTCGATGACTTTTTCCAGCTGGCTTTTGACGATGGGCTGACGTTGCAGCCTTTCCACCAACACAGTCGCGGCATTCACGAAACCCGGCGCGCAGTAGCTGCACTGGAAGGCGAATTCGTCGACGAAACGCTGCTGGATCGGGTTCAGCTCAGTGACTTTGCCCTGCTCGTCGCGTTTCGCATGGCCTTCGATGGTGCGTACTTTTTTGCCTTCAAAGTAATGCGCGCCGGTGATGCAGGTGCGCACTTCTTCGCTGGTGCCGTCCGGGTTATCGACGATCACCACGCACGCATGGCAAATACCCTGTCCGCAACCCAAACGCGAGCCAGTGAGGTTTTTGTATTCGTGCAGGTAATCGATCATCGGCAGGTCATCAGGGATGTCCACCGGGCCGACGGTTTGACCGTTGAGGGTCAGTTGGAGCGGACGGTTAGCCATTGAGGGCCTCCTTGATGCGTGCAGAAGTGATAGGCAGGTCGCGGACCCGTTTGCCAATGGCGTGTGCCACGGCGTTACCGATGGCACCGACCACCGGGATCATCACCACTTCGGCAATGCCCTTCGATGGATCGCTCGGCGACAGCGGCGGCAGGATTTCAGACGTCTGCTTCCAGACCGCCACATGACGCGCCATCGGCAAACGGTAACGGTTGAAGTTCCAGTCACCCTCCCCCGGCCCGCCTTCGTACAGCGGCATCTCTTCCATCAACGCATGACCAATGCCCATGGCGATTCCGCCTTCGACCTGGCCCTTGACCAGCTCTTCCACCAGCACCCGACCGCACTCAACCCATGAATGATGGTTGAGCACTTGCACTTCGGCCGAGCCTTTGTTGACTTTCAGTTCCACCAGCGTCGCGACCGGGCTGTAGTAAGTCACTGCCGCGTTGTTCAGCTGAGTGTCGGGGTAATGCACGTTCTGGCGATCCAGCAGATGGAAACCGGCGCTGTTCATCTGCGCCTTTTTCACGCTTGGAGCGCCGTCACCGTACTTGACCGCCAGGCCATCGAGCGGCAGACGTTCGCGCACGCCGTCGATGCTGAACTCGGCAACGGCCCAGCTCCAGCGGTTGAAACCGTGCACGGTTGCGCCAGTGACCAGACCACGCTCGTGGGCGTGCTTGGCCAGTTGCTCAAAGCTCAGTGGCTGCATGCCGTTGGCGGTGAGTTTACCGTCGACCCAATGCGCATCTTCGCGACGCACCACATAAGGGTTGGCCGCACCACCATAAGGACCCTGACTCCAGATCTGCATCGCCGCCGGCCACAAGCCGTGGTTGAACAGCACGCGCGCCGCTTCACGGGTGGCGTGGCTGAAGTAGTAGGCCGAGTTGGTCGCAGACGAAGCCGAGGCGATCTTGCCGACCCAGCGAGGATTGCGCAGAAAACCGTCTTGCTCGGCCTGACTCATGATGTAAGGGTTGCCGCCACTGATCAGCTGCAACTCTTTCCATTCGGTCTCGCCGGTCTTCACTTCTGTTGCCGCAACACCGAGGAAATCCGCTACGACCAACGCTTGCGAGGTCGACATGCCCGTGCCGAGTTCGATACCGATGTGACGCAGGGTAACGTGCCCCTGCGCGGTGAACTCGACGCTCGCCATCGGCGCTTCGGAACCGGTGCCGAAGTCTTTTTGGCAAATCGCGAAACCAATGCCGTACCAGTTATCCGGATCCTGCGCTTCGCGTTGTTTTTTGATCGCGTCGCGATTTTTCCAGACGTCGTGAACGGCGGCCTTGTCGAGAATCTCGTGCAGGCGCAACGCACCCGCAGGCACTGCGCCCTGGGTGTTTTTCATGCCCGAGACCATGGCGTTTTTCTTGCGCAGATCAATGGCATCGATGCCGAGGCGATCGGCTATTTCGTCGACCATCATCTCGGTGGACGCCATGCTTTGCAGGGTGCCGTAACCTCGCATCGAGCCGGCTTCAACGGCGCGAGAATGATAGGCCGTGACCTGCAAATCGTTCTGCGGCATGTAGTAGATCGACTGCGCGGCCGTGGCGCCAACTGCCGCTACGGATGGGCTGTAGTTGACCCGGCCACCGCCGTCGACACTCATTTCGGCGCGGAAAATCTTGAAGCTGTGATCGTTCTTGTCTACCGCCAATTGGTAGCGGATGTCGAACGGGTGACGCTTGATGCCGCTCTGGAACTGCTCGTAGCGATCGTTGGCCAGACGCACTGGCACACCGGCCCCATACAACGCCGCGAGGGCTGCGTAGTAGACGAAAATGTTGTGGTCTTTGGAGCCGTAGCCGACGGTGTAACCCGGGTGCATGTTCAGGTGCGCCAGGCCGAAACGCGACGGGGCGATCATTTTCGCGGTTTCAGTCGCGGTTTCCAGCGGACACTGGGTGGCCACGACGAAATGCAGGGTCTTGGTCGCCGGGTCGTACCAGCCGTTGCCGTTGTCCGGCTCCAACGCGGCCGGCTCGATCGACGGGGTTTTGTAACGCTCGTCGAACACCAGCCAGTTGTCCGGTGGGGTGTCGATCTGTTGCTTCATGCGATCGGCGTAGAACAATCCGCGCTCGGTAAGGTTGCCGTGCAGGTTGGGCTGGGAATTCCACACCGGGCGACGGTTTTTCAGCATCGGGAACAGGATCGAGTCCTTGAGGCTGGCGAATTCATCTTCGTCCGCCGAGGTCGCACCGCCTACACGCACATAGCGGAAGCTGCCGTAGGGATCGCCCTCGTAGAACGGCACTTGGGCACCGTAACGAATAGCTTTGTCATTGAATTTGAGTTTGGCCTTGGCCTGACGGAAACGCTCGAAGTCGTTCCAGATCAGGATCGCCACCGGGTGACCGATGAACATAGGCACCTTGCCTTCCGGCAACAGCGGATCTGGCGCGTGTTCCTCCGGAAAGGCGATGCCGTCTTTCTCCAGGTCAGCAGCGGTGACGATGCGGTCAGGCTGCAACTCGGCGCCGAGCCACGCCAGGTCCATGCCCGCGTAGATGCGATCGGCCTTGATGGTTTTCAGCAGCATGGCGTGGCCTTGCTGCTGCGGCCAGCCCGGCATGTCCTTGGCGCGGATGTCGCGGGCAAAGACTTTGCTGCCGCAGACTTTCGACAAGGCATCGTTACGCGAGCGCGCCTTGCCGTTGTTGCCGAGCCATTGCTCGGACGGCACGGTCACGCTGTTTTCCATCAAGGCGGCAAGCGCCTGACTGCTGAGCGGTGTGAGCGTCACGCTCACACCTGCCACCAGCCCGCCCTGAAGGAACGAACGCCGGGATATATCACGGTTGGACATGGATCATCCTCTGAGCGGTTAGGAACCCGCCCTTTTGATTATGTACTGGGAATCTCGAGTCGTGCAGAAACCCTTATTGACGAAACAAAGGGCTGAAATAACAGTGCAAAGCTGACCGAAAGGTTAAGTTTATAGGCTTATGCGCTCGCGGCAAACAGCCCAATACAAAAAACTGACCAGCGAATCAAAATATTGTGATTTTTTATGGCACGGATAGAGGAGTTCCGCGGGGGAAAGGTATTCAGGGAAGGCCCGGCAACGGCGAGAGGATGAAAAGCCAAATTTCAGACACAAAAAACCCCGGCCTTTCGACCAGGGTCTTTGCTATCGACTCGAAGTAAACACCGGTATAACCAGCAGTTTTCTTCGTAGCTCCAAGGCGTTCAGTGGGCCTTGTAGCAGATATGGCGCAGCGGACGGGACTCGAACCCGCGACCCCCGGCGTGACAGGCCGGTATTCTAACCGACTGAACTACCGCTGCGTATCGCTTTGGACTTTCGCCCAAGTAACTCGTCTGATTGAAAACTCAGAAGCTTTTCAATCTCGAACCAGATAAATCTGATCCGGAAAATATGGCGCAGCGGACGGGACTCGAACCCGCGACCCCCGGCGTGACAGGCCGGTATTCTAACCGACTGAACTACCGCTGCGCGTCGGTGGAGGCTTTTAACAGCTTCCATCTTGCTTTCGCAAGACTCTCGGAAGTGGTGGGTGATGACGGGATCGAACCGCCGACATTCTGCTTGTAAGGCAGACGCTCTCCCAGCTGAGCTAATCACCCGTTTGCATCTCCGAGGCCGCGAAATTTACGCAGGTACCGAACCTAAGTCAATAGCAGGATTGAAGTTTTTTCAAAACAGCTTCAAGTCACAAGCTTCAAGCGGCAAGTAAAAGCAGGATTGCGTATTCGGGAGTGCACGGGCTCGCATTTACTTGCGGCTTGTAGCTTGAGACTCGCAGCTTACTTGTAGACCATCTTCTTGGTCATGCCGCCATCGACCACAAACTCCTGGCCCGTGACAAAACCGGCATTCTTCGACAGCAGCCACGCCACCATCGCCGCGACGTCCTCGACCGTCCCTACCCTGCCCGCCGGATGCTGGGCATGATCGGCATCGGTCAGTGGCTCGGCACGCCGCAAAGAAGGGTCTCGCGTGTCGATCCAACCTGGGCTGACCGCATTCACACGGATTTCCGGCCCAAGACTGATCGCCAGAGCGTGAGTCAGCGCTAACAAACCGCCCTTACTCGCAGCGTAAGCCTCCGTGTCGGGTTCCGACTGCCCGGCGCGGGTCGAGGCCAGGTTGACGATCGCACCGCTGTGCGCGCGCAGGTACGGCGCACAGTGTTTGGCCAACAGCATCGGCCCACTGAGGTTCACCGCCAACACGCGGTTCCAGTAGGCCAGATCGAGGCTTTCCAGCGTAATGTTATGCGGATCGGCCACCGCCGCGTTGCACACCAACGCATCCAGGCGCCCGAATTGTCCCAGCACCTCGGCGACACCCAGCGCCACCTGCCCTTCGTTCGAAACGTCCATGGCGATAAACCAGGCATTGTCACCCAGCACCTTCGCCACTTTCGAACCGCGCACCCGATCCAGATCGCTCAGCACCACCTGCCAGCCTTCGCTGATCAACCAGGCCGCGATCCCCAACCCAATGCCGCGTGCCGCACCGGTGACCAGTGCAACACGGCCCCTGGACCCGACTGTCGGCGTGGACAACTCGATCACAAGGCTGCCAACCCGCGCGCCAGGTCGGCTTGCAGGTCAGCCACATCTTCCAGGCCGACCGCAATGCGAATCAGACTGTCACGAATGCCCGCTGCTTCCCGCTCTTGCGGCGCCAGACGACCGTGAGAGGTGGTGCTCGGATGGGTAATGGTGGTCTTGGTATCACCCAGGTTGGCCGTGATCGAAATCAGGCGGGTCGCATCGATAAAGCGCCACGCGCCCTCTTTGCCGCCCCTGACCTCAAAACTGACCACCGCACCGAAACCTTTCTGCTGACGCTGGGCCAGCTCGTGCTGAGGATGGCTTTTCAGGCCAGCGTAATGGACTTTCTCGATGCCATCCTGCTGTTCCAGCCATTCGGCCAGTTGCTGGGCGTTGGCGCAATGCGCCTTCATCCGCAGGTTCAGGGTTTCGAGGCCCTTGAGGAAAATCCAGGCGTTGAACGGGCTGAGGGTTGGCCCGGCAGTGCGCAGGAAACCGACTACTTCTTTCATCTGCTCGCTACGACCGGCCACGACACCACCCATGCAACGGCCCTGGCCGTCGATGAACTTGGTTGCCGAGTGCACGACGATGTCCGCGCCCATTGTCAGCGGCTGCTGCAATGCCGGGGTGCAGAAGCAATTGTCGACCACCAGCATCGCGCCTTTGACGTGAGCGATTTCTGCCAGCGCGGCGATGTCTACCAGCTCGGCCAACGGGTTCGACGGCGATTCGACAAAGAGCAATTTGGTGTTGGTCTTGATTGCCGCGTCCCAACCGGACAGGTCCGCCAGAGGCACGTAATCGACTTCGATGCCGAAGCGCTTGAAGTACTTTTCGAACAGGCTGATGGTCGAACCGAACACGCTGCGCGAAACCAGCACATGATCGCCAGCGCTGCACAGGCTCATCACCACCGCCATGATCGCAGCCATGCCGGTGGCAGTGGCCACGGCTTGCTCGGCGCTTTCCAGCGCAGCAATACGCTCTTCGAACGCACGCACGGTCGGGTTGGTGTAGCGCGAGTAGACGTTGCCCGGCACTTCACCGGCAAAGCGTGCCGCCGCGTCGGCAGCGGTACGAAATACGTAGCTGGAGGTGAAGAACATCGGATCACCGTGCTCGCCTTCCGGCGTGCGGTGCTGACCGGCGCGTACGGCCAGGGTATCGAACGCTACGCCTTCAAGGTCGCTGTCCAGCCGACCGGCATCCCAATCCTGACTCATGCTCTCACTCCTTGCCTTACTCGTTTAGTAGATACAAAACCGGCCCCTCAGGGCCGGTAGAAACTCAGTTGTTGTACAGATCGATGATCGCACTGACTGCCTGCGTCTTGACCTTGGAGGCATCGTTACGTGCCTGCTCGATCTTGTTCAGGTAAGCCTCGTCGACGTCGCCGGTGACGTATTGGCCATCGAACACCGCGCAATCGAACTTGTCGATCTTGATCTTGCCGCCACCGACCGCCTCGATCAAGTCAGGCAAGTCCTGATAGATCAACCAGTCAGCGCCGATCAGGTCAGCCACGTCCTGGGTCGAACGGTTGTGGGCGATCAGCTCGTGAGCGCTCGGCATATCGATACCGTAGACGTTCGGGTAGCGAACGGCCGGTGCGGCGGAGCAGAAGTAGACGTTTTTGGCGCCAGCTTCGCGAGCCATCTGGATGATCTGTTTGCAGGTCGTGCCGCGAACGATCGAGTCATCCACCAGCATGACGTTCTTGCCACGGAATTCCAGCTCGATTGCGTTGAGCTTCTGGCGTACGGATTTTTTACGTGCTGCCTGGCCCGGCATGATGAAAGTCCGGCCGATGTAGCGGTTCTTCACGAAACCTTCGCGGAACTTGACGCCCAAGTGGTTCGCCAGCTCCAGGGCCGCGGTGCGGCTGGTGTCCGGGATCGGGATGACCACATCAATGTCGTGGTCCGGACGTTCCCGCAGGATCTTCTCGGCGAGTTTCTCGCCCATGCGCAGACGGGCTTTGTAGACCGAAACACCGTCGATGATCGAATCCGGACGCGCCAGGTAGACATGTTCGAAGATGCACGGGGTCAGGGACGGGTTGGTTGCGCACTGACGGGTGTGCAGCTTGCCATCTTCAGTGATGTAGACCGCTTCGCCCGGTGCCAGGTCGCGAATCAGGGTGAAACCGAGCACGTCCAGGGAGACGCTTTCGGAAGCGATCATGTACTCGACGCCTTCGTCGGTGTGACGCTGACCGAAGACAATCGGGCGGATGCCGTGCGGGTCACGGAAACCGACGATGCCGTAACCGGTCACCATCGCCACGACCGCGTAGCCGCCGACGCAACGGTTGTGCACGTCAGTAACAGCGGCGAAAACGTCTTCTTCTGTCGGCTGCAACTTGCCACGCTGGGCCAGTTCGTGAGCGAACACGTTCAGCAGAACTTCCGAATCGGAGTTGGTGTTGACGTGGCGCAGGTCAGATTCGTAAATCTCCTTGGCCAGCTGTTCAACGTTGGTCAGATTGCCGTTATGCGCCAAGGTGATGCCGTACGGCGAGTTGACGTAAAACGGTTGAGCTTCGGCCGAGGTCGAGCTGCCTGCGGTCGGATAACGCACATGGCCAATGCCCATGTGGCCGACCAGGCGCTGCATGTGACGTTGATGGAACACGTCACGCACAAGCCCGTTGTCCTTGCGCAGGAATAACCGGCCATCATGGCTGGTCACGATACCGGCAGCGTCCTGGCCGCGGTGCTGGAGCACGGTTAGCGCGTCATACAGCGCCTGATTGACGTTCGACTTACCGACGATACCGACGATGCCACACATGCGACGCAACCCCTACTTAATGGATCTGAACTGAACAACACTCACTGAGGCGTTTTGGCCATCGGCAAGAGTTGCTCCTTGAACGGTATCTCAGCGGGTACGCTGATACCGCTGGCAAGCCACTGACTGCTCCACCCGAGAATCAGGTTTTTGGACCAGTCTGCGACCAATAGAAATTTTGGCACGAGCTGTGACTCTTTCCACCACCCGTCCTGCTGTACCGGCCCCAGACTCAACAGCCCGACCGCCACGACCACCAGCAACACGCCACGCGCGGCACCGAAGGCCATGCCGAGGAATCGATCGGTCCCGGAAAGCCCGGTGACGCGAACCAACTCGCCGATAAGATAATTGATCATTGCGCCTACGATTAACGTGGCGACAAACATGATGGCACAGCCCGTGATCACACGAGCCGACGGTGTTTGAATGTATCCGGCGAGGTACTCGGACAATGAACCACCGAACATCCAGGCAACGGCTCCTGCAATGACCCAGGTCACTAGCGACAACGCTTCTTTGACGAAGCCGCGGCTCAGACTGATCAATGCGGAGATGGCGACGATTGCAACGATCGCCCAGTCAACCCAGGTAAATGGCACAGTGCAGCCTACAGACGGATAAGGCGGCGCATTTTAGCAGAGCCCATGCTGATCGGTAAGCGGCGATTGTCAGTGCATTTCAAATCGGGGCGATAGTTTTTAACCACGCTCAGGCTGGAAGCGCACAACAAAACCCTTGAGGTTATGTTGGCGACTCAACAAGTCGCGCAGACGATCGGCTTCGGCACGCTCGATCAGCGGCCCGACGAACACTCGATTCTTGCCATCGGCCGAGCGGATATAGGCGTTATAGCCTTGACTGCGCAGGGTTTTCTGCAAGCTTTCCGCACTTTGGCGATTCGACAGGCTGGCCAGTTGAATCGACCAGCTGATCGACAGGCCATTGGCATCGATGCGACTTTGCGTGGTATCCGGCCTGGCCGCTGCAGCCGCGATTGGCTGAGCGGGCGGCGTCGTAGACTTGGCGACTGGCGCAGGTACCGGGACGACTGGCTTGGCGACAGGCGCCGGCGCGACAGGGGCAACTGGTGCAACGGGCGTCAACGGCGCTTCCTGCTGAGCGATCTCATCATCGCTCGGCACAGGTTCTTGAGGCAGCACCTGCGGCTCAGGCACCGCTACTGGTTCAACCTGGACTTGCGGCAACTCAGGAGCATGCGGCATCGCGGGTGCATCGACCGTCACCTGACGCTGCTCATCCTGACGGGAAAACAGCATCGGCAGGAAAATCACCGCCAGCGCTACCAGCACCAGAGCGCCGACCATGCGTTGTTTGTAGGCCTTATCCAGCAATGCCATTTGCCGCTTCCTCCGTGGAGCGCCGGGCCAACCATTCAAGGGCCTCGGCGACACAATAAAATGATCCGAACAACAGTATCTCGTCGTCGCTCGTCGCCAACGCGCTCTGCCCTTCCAGGGCTGCCGCCACGCTGTCATAGGATGTTACCGACGCATCAAGGTTCTGCAGCGCAGCCTGCAAATCGGCAACCGGTCGCGCACGCGGTGAATCCAGCGGCGCGACAGCCCAATGCTGGACACTAGCACTCAATTCACTGACAACACCATCCAGATCCTTGTCAGCCAGCAAACCGAACACCGCCAGGCGCTTGCCGGTCAGCGGTCGAGTGGCCAAGCGGCGCGCCAGGTATTCGGCGGCATGCGGGTTATGTCCCACATCCAGCAAAAGGTTCAGGCGCTTGCCCTGCCAGTCGAACTGACGACGGTCGAGACGCCCCACCACCCGCGTCGATTTCAGCGCATCAATAATCTGTGCATCCACCCAAGGTAAACCGAGCAGCAGATAGGCCTGCAGGGCCAATGCGGCGTTTTCCATCGGCAGATCGAGCAACGGCAGATCGTGCAACTCGACCACTCGCCCTTGCGCGTCGAGCCCGCGCCATTGCCAGTCGTGATCAGTCACGCCGAGATCAAAATCGCGACCACGCAGGAAAAACGGACAAGCCAGCTCCCGCGCCTTGTCCAGCAGCGGTTGTGGAGGACTCAGATCACCACAGAGCGCGGGCGCGCCCTGACGGAAGATGCCGGCTTTTTCGAAGGCCACAGACTCACGGGTATCACCCAGATAATCTGCATGGTCGACGCCGATGCTGGTGACCAGCGCCATGTCGGCATCCACCACATTGACCGTATCCAGACGCCCGCCCAGGCCGACTTCCAGCACAACGGCATCGAGACCGGCCTGTTGAAACAGCCAGAACGCCGCCAGGGTGCCCATTTCAAAATACGTCAGGGACGCATCACCACGACCGGCCTCGACTGCGGCGAACGCCTCGCACAGCGCGGCATCCGTGGCTTCGACGCCATTGACCTGCACGCGCTCGTTGTAACGCAGCAGGTGCGGAGAATTGTAGACACCAACGCTCAGGCCCTGCGCTCGCAGCAACGAGGCCACGAATGCGCAGGTTGAACCCTTGCCGTTGGTGCCGGTGACCGTGATCACCCGAGGCGCCGGCTTGCCCAGCCCCATGCGGGACGCTACCTGTTGCGAACGCTCCAGACCCATGTCGATGGCCGAAGGGTGCAACTGTTCAAGGTAGGCGAGCCACTCGCCAAGGGTGCGCTCGGTCATAGGTTCGCAGGTACCGGCGGAACCACGATTGGCTCGATTGGCGCAGCGACGAATTTCGGCGTCGGCAACCCCATCATTTGCGCCAGCAGGCTGCCCAGACGCGGACGCAGCTCCTGACGGTGAATGATCATGTCGATGGCACCGTGCTCCAGCAGGAATTCACTGCGCTGGAAGCCTTCCGGCAGTTTTTCACGCACGGTTTGCTCGATCACGCGCGGGCCAGCGAAGCCGATCAGGGCTTTTGGCTCGCCGACGATGACATCACCCAGCATCGCCAGGCTGGCGGAAACGCCGCCGTAGACCGGGTCGGTCAGCACCGAGATAAAGGGAATGCCTTCTTCACGCAGACGCGCCAACACCGCAGAGGTCTTGGCCATTTGCATCAGGGAGATCAGGGCTTCCTGCATCCGCGCACCACCGGAAGCGGCAAAGCAGATCATCGGGCATTTCTTTTCCAGCGCGTAATTGGCGGCGCGAACAAAACGCTCACCAACGATGGCACCCATCGACCCCCCCATGAAGGAGAATTCGAAGGCCGCCACCACAACCGGCATGCCCAGCAAGGTGCCACTCATGGAGATCAGTGCGTCTTTTTCGCCGGTCTGCTTCTGCGCAGCGGTCAGGCGATCCTTGTACTTCTTGCCGTCACGGAATTTCAGACGGTCAACCGGCTCCAGGTCCGCGCCCAGTTCGGCACGGCCTTCAGCGTCGAGGAAGATATCAATGCGGGCGCGGGCGCCGATACGCATGTGATGGTTGCACTTGGGGCAAACATCCAGGGTCTTTTCCAGCTCTGGACGGTACAGCACAGCCTCGCAAGACGGGCATTTGTGCCACAGACCCTCAGGCACCGAGCTCTTCTTGACCTCGGAACGCATGATCGAAGGGATCAGTTTGTCTACTAACCAGTTGCTCATGCTTTCTTTCTCCAGTACCGGCGGCCCGAACGCTCTGGTTCGCAGCCCCGCGTATGCCCTTGAGCTAAATTCATATGTGTGGCGATGATTGATCGGGTGGCCGGGTCAGCTAAAGCGACCTGCGTACAACCCATAAATCCTCAGCCATGCCTGTGGACGGCGGCAGTCTGCCAGCCGTCACATCAAGGTATGTACCGCCTTGATGAATGCCTGAATCTTTGCGTGATCCTTGATGCCCTTGCTCGCCTCTACCCCACCACTGACATCCACGGCATACGGCCGGACCCGGGCAATCGCCCCGGCGACGTTATCGGGGGTCAAACCGCCCGCCAGAATGATCGGCTTGCTCAAGCCTTGTGGTATCAGAGACCAGTCGAATGCTTCGCCAGTTCCGCCCGGTACACCTTCTACATAGGCGTCGAGCAGGATGCCGCTGGCGCTGGGAAACGCATCGCAGGCTGCCGCAATGTCATCACCCGCCTTGACCCGCAACGCCTTGATGTACGGCCGGTGCCAGCCTTCACACTCGGCGGCCGTTTCGTCACCATGGAACTGCAGCAAGTCCAGCGGCACGGCATCGAGCAACTCGCCCAGCTCGCAACGACTGGCATTGACGAACAACCCCACGGTGGTGACGAACGGCGGCAGCGCCTTGATGATGTCGCGCGCCTGCTGAAACGTCACGGCCCGGGGGCTTTTGGCGTAGAACACAAACCCGATGGCATCGGCCCCGGCCTCGACCGCCGCCAACGCATCTTCTATGCGGGTGATCCCGCAAATCTTGCTGCGAACGGCTGACATGTCGATAAATCCTCAGCGTAAATCCCGGAAAGTCCCGGATGGTAACAAATGCGTTCGAGGGCGTCAGCCGTCAAGTTCCGTGAAACCGGTCAGGAAGTGTGGGCCAATGTAACGCTCGGGCAATTGGAACTCATCGCGATACTCGACCTGCACCAGATACAGGCCGAACGGATGCGCCGTCACACCGCCGGAACGGCGAATGCGGCTTTCCAACACCTCTTTCATCCATTCCACCGGTCGCTCGCCGGTACCGATGGTCATCAGCACACCGGCAATGTTGCGCACCATGTGGTGCAGGAACGCACTGGCGCGGATGTCCAGCACGATCATCTTGCCGTGACGCGTGACGCGCAGGTGATGCAATTCCTTGATCGGCGATTTCGCCTGGCACTGCCCGGCGCGGAACGCACTGAAATCATGGGTTCCCACCAGGTACTGCGCCGCTTCGGCCATACGTTCGACGTCCAGCGGGCGGTGATTCCAGGTGATTTCTTCGTTGAGGTGCGCCGGACGAATCTGATCGTTGTAGATCACATAGCGGTAGCGCCGCGCAATGGCTTTGAACCGCGCATGAAAATGCGCCGGCATGACCTTGGCCCAACTGACGCTGACGTCGTGGGGCAAATTGATATTGGCGCCCATGACCCAGGCCTTCATCGAACGCTCGACCTGCGTATCGAAATGCACCACCTGGCCACACGCATGAACACCGGCGTCCGTTCGTCCGGCGCACAGCAACGATACCGGCGAATCGGCGACTTTGGACAAAGCTTTCTCAAGGGTTTCCTGCACGGTGAGCACGCCGGAGGCCTGGCGTTGCCAGCCACGGTATCGCGAGCCTTTGTATTCAACGCCCAATGCGATCCGGAAAAAGCCCTCGGCCGCCATTTCGGCAGCCGGATTATCTATATTTGCCAAGGGGTGACAGCCTGCTGATGTGCGCAAAGGCGGGCATTATAAGGCCGATGGACCGGGATGCCAGAGGCCTGTGTCTTTTGTTGATTGCCCCCCCACATTGAAATGCATACCCCTGTGGGAGTGAGCCCGCTCGCGATGGCATTAGACAGAACACCGCCGACTCACCGCGAAAACAAAAACGGCAGCCTCAATGGGCTGCCGTTTTGTTTACTGCCGAGGGATCACTCAAGCCAGATGCGAAAGCATTTCCTTGGCTTCTGTCCTTTGCCCGTCATCGCCCTCGGTCAGCACCTCTTTGAGAATGTCCCGAGCACCGTCGTTGTCGCCCATGTCGATGTAGGCCTGGGCCAGATCGAGCTTGGTCGCGACTTCATCCGTACCTGAGAGGAAGTCGAAGTCCGGCTCGTCAGCCGCCGAAGCCATGGCGTCTTCTGCGGTAAAACTCGGCTCGCCAATGCTCTGGGACAAACGATCCAGTTCGGCGTTGACGTCATCCAGCTCAGCTTCAAAGTCGTCCGGAATGTCAGCAACCCGAGGCTCGGTCGGAATCACGTCCATTTCATCAGCCAGCGACAGATCAAAATCGGCAGGCAGCTCCAGATCGTCTTGTAGCACTTCAGGCACGACAGGCAAATCCTTCACGCCTTCGTCCAGATCCAGCAAGAAGTCGTCTTCAGCGAGGATGGCCGGTGACGGCTCTGCGCCCAGATCCATATCCAGATCGAAATCCGCCAGGTCGTCGAGGTTTTCCTTGATTTCGGTTTGCTGCTGCAACACCGATTCAAAGCTCAAATCGTCATCCAGCGGGAACTCGTCCAGTTCGGTCGACGTGTCTGCCTCTGGCGCAACCGCAGCCGGCGAAGCGGCTTCCAGATCGTCCAGGCTCAAGTCGAACGCGCTGTCGAAGTCGTCATCGGCAGGCGCCGGGGCTTGCGGCTCGTCCAGCAGCAGGTCTTTGACGTACTGAGCGTCCAGTTCTGCGGCAATGGCCGCAGCGCCCAGACCACTTGCAGCGACCACGACCATGGCCGGAAAGCGCGCCTTGAGTTTTTCGACCTGGGCGAAGTTGTCGCCGTTGGCGACCAGCTGGCGCTCCTGGCCCACGAACGCATCACGATCGCCCTGCTGACCGTAAACCTCCATCAGCTTCAAACGTAGCTCACTGCGTTGTGGTTCTTGCTTGATGCCGTCTTCCAGCAACGCGGCAGCCTGGTTCAGGCGACCGGCCGTGATGTGCGACTGCGCTTTGCTCAAGACATCCTCATCACGCTCGGCGGCAGGTGACACCAGGGGCGCCGCTATTGGCGCAGTCACTACAACCGGCGCAATCACGGGTGCTGGCGCTGGCGCAGGTGCTGGAGCCGGCGCAGTGGCGAGTTTTACGCTCGGAGGTGGCACTTCCAGGCCGTCGAAGCTGGTTTCCGGCAGGTCGCTGTCAAAGGAAAAATCCTGCCCTTCGGACAAGGCACGGGCCATGCGCAGGTGCTTCTCGGCTTCTTGCTGAGCTTTGCGGCGACGTGCCAGCAACAGCAGCAAGAGCGCCAGAACCACCGCACCGCCACCGATCAATCCCACCAGGATCGGGTTGGACAGCAGCTCGTTGAATTTCTGGTCGTCGGAGACCGCCGGTGCTGGCTCGGTTGTCGGGTCGACAGGCGCCGCGGCTGCTTCTGGCGCCGGTGCTGCCGGAGCCGGTGCTGCGTCAGCCGGAGCCGTCGCAGGGTTGGCGGCCAACTCAGCCGATAGAGCCGGAGCAGCCGTTGCAGCAGGTGCTCCCGCCGCCCCTTCGGCCTGCAACTTGGCCAATTGATTGTTCTTCAGTTCGATCAGGCGTTGCAGCTTGTCCATCTGACTTTGCAAATCAGTCACACGGCTTTTCAGTTCAGCGTTGTCACGACGCGTCGTGTCGAGGCTTTCCTGGGTAACGGCCAGCTTGTTGCTCAGGTTCTTGGCATCGCCCGCAGCCCCTTTACCACCCGCCTTGCCGGATTCGGCCGAGACCAGACTCAGTTTGTCCTTGGCGTCTTGTGCAGTACCGGCGTCAGCGTTACCACGCTTGGTGGCATCGAGTTGTTGCTGGCCGGTGCCTGGTTTCGCTACATAACGACGACCCTGGCGCCACGCGGTGTTCTGGGCGGCCACTTCAGCGATTGCCTTGGGGTGTGGCAGGTTGGTGGCTTGCGCCTGATCCGGCAGGCGCAGCACCTGACCGGTTTTCAGGCGGTTGATGTTGCCGTCGATAAAGGCATCCGGGTTCAACGCCTGAATGGCCAGCATGGTTTGCTGAATCGAGCCACCGTTGCGCGCCTTCGCGGCGATTTCCCACAGGGTATCGCGTGGCGTGGTGGTGTGCTGAGTCGGCTGGGTGGCACCGGTCACAGGGGCCGTGACGGTCTGGGTCGGCGCTGGCTGCGCAGCCGCTTCAGCGGTCTGCGGCGAGAATTTGGACGGGTCGAGCAGCACGCTGTAATCGCGCAACAGGCGACCGTTTGGCCACATCACCTGGACCAGGAATTTCACCATCGGTTCGGACAGTGGTTTGCTGGAAGTCACCCGCAGGATGCTTTTGCCACTGGCGTTGAGCACCGGTGTGAAGGTCAGGTCATTGAGAAATGCCTGGCGGTCGACACCGGCCTTGGCGAAGTCTTCGGGTGAGGCCAGGCTCGGTACCACTTCGGCAACCGTGAGGTCCTTGACGTCAAGCAGCTCGATTTCCGCCACCAAGGGTTGGTTCAGCGTCGACTTCAGGGTCAGCTCCCCGAGCCCGAGGGCATGTGCCATGCCGGAGGACAGCGCCGAGGCGGCCGCAATTGCTAACACCAGTTTGCGAACTTGAACCATAGCCTCATCCTTTGTTTGAACATTCCTCGGCCAGCGAGAAGGTCTTGATAGTCGCTGCCGTAAGGCATTGCGCGCGGCGTCGACGTGTCATCGCGCGCGATCATTTCTTGCAGCCCCCCGCAAAGCCCCACTGGGTGGCTTTCCTGCAGCACTGCGGCCAAGCCTGACGCTTGCCCTGGAACCATTGTGCGAATTGTTGCCAAGTATCTTTTACAGCAGGTCTTTTATCAACAATTCAGCCACTTGCACAGCATTGAGCGCGGCGCCTTTGCGTACGTTATCTGACGTCAGCCACACGTTAAGTTCCGACAGGTCGTCGATACCGCTGCGAACCCGACCAACGTACACAACGTCCTGCCCCACCGCATCGCCCACTGCGGTCGGATAATCGCCGGCCTCGACCAGTTCGATACCGGGCGCATCTTCCAGCGCCGCGTTGACTTTCGCCAGGTCGACAGCACTCGCAGACTGCAACGTCACACTAAAGCTATCGCCAAAAAACACCGGGGCTTGAATACAAGTGACGGAAATCTTCAATGACGGCAGCGCCAACACCTGCCGCAACTCACGCACCAGGCGTTTTTCCAGCAGCGTATGGCCTTGCTCATCCGGCTTGCCGACCTGAGCCAGCAGGTTGAACGCCATTTGCCGATCGAAGAATGTCGGCTCCAGCGGACGCACGTTCAGCAACTCGGCGGTTTGCCGAGCCAGCTCCGTCACTGCTTCGCGCCCTTGGGCGGAGACCGCCAGGCTGGCGGTTACGTTGACCCGCTGCAGGTCGATCACCCCAAGCAACGGCGCCAGCACCACCGCCAGGGTGGTGGCCGACGGGCTCGGGCTGCTGACCTGGAAGGGTTTTTTCAAGCTGGCCAAAACGTCGGCATTGGCTTCCGGCACCACTTGCGGCGCCTGATCGGCGGTCAAAGCGCCAGACAGGTCGATCAACGAACAACCGGCGGCGCTAGCGCGCGAGGCGAAACTGAGGGTCACCGCCGGGCCGGCCGCGAAAAACACCAACTGGACTTTGCTGAAATCGAACTCATCGACTTCCCGCACCCGCACATTCTTGCCGCGAAACGGCACCGAATGCCCGGCCGACTCGCTGCTCGCCAGCAAGTGCAGGTTGGCGACCGGGAAGTCGCGCTCTTCAAGAATCTGCACCAGCGTTTCGCCGACAGTACCGGTGGCGCCGATCACGGCGATATCAAAGGACTGGCTCATGGTTCTACCTCAGGCGAAACGGGGGGAGCGGCACTTTACCGGGTGGGTGGCGTGCAGGCAATTCGCACCTCCCCTGATCGTTCCCACTCTCCGCGTGGGAATGCATCCCCAGACGCTCTGCGTCACATAAAGAACCGGGACGCGGAGCGTCCCAGGCGGCATTCCCACGCAGAGCGTGGGCACGATCGGAGGAATAAAAAAACCCGCACCTCTTTCAAGGCACGGGTTCTTTTATTGCTTCAATCGATCAACGCTCAAGCAGGATCCGCAGCATACGACGCAGCGGTTCGGCCGCGCCCCACAGCAGTTGGTCGCCGACGGTGAAGGCACCGACGAATTGCGACCCCATGTTCAGCTTGCGCAGACGGCCAACCGGCACGTTCAGGGTGCCGGTGACCTTGGTCGGGCTCAGCTCCTGCATGCTGATGTCGCGGTTGTTCGGCACCAGTTTCACCCAAGGGTTGTGCTGGCTGATCAGCCCTTCGATATCGGCAATCGGCACGTCTTTGTTCAGTTTGATGGTCAGCGCCTGGCTGTGGCAGCGCATGGCGCCGATGCGCACGCAGATGCCATCGACCGGGATCGGGCTCTTGAAGCGACCGAGGATCTTGTTGGTCTCGGCCTGGGCCTTCCACTCTTCGCGGCTCTGACCGTTCGGCAGTTCCTTGTCGATCCACGGGATCAGGCTGCCGGCCAGCGGTACGCCGAAGTTTTCGGTCGGGTACGCTTCACTGCGCATGGCTTCGGCCACACGACGGTCGATGTCGAGGATGGCGCTGGCCGGGTCAGCCAGTTGATCGGCGACAGCGGCGTGGGTCGCGCCCATTTGCTTGATCAGTTCACGCATATTCTGCGCGCCCGCACCGGAGGCCGCCTGATAGGTCATGGCGCTCATCCACTCGACCAGACCGGCTTCGAACAGACCGCCCAAGCCCATCAGCATCAGGCTGACGGTGCAGTTGCCGCCGATGTAGTTCTTGGTGCCCGCATCCAGCTGCTGGTCGATGACCTTGCGGTTGACCGGGTCCAGGACGATGACCGCGTCATCCTGCATGCGCAGGCTGGAAGCAGCGTCGATCCAGTAACCCTGCCAGCCGGCTTCGCGCAGCTTGGGGAATACTTCGCTGGTGTAGTCGCCACCCTGGCAGGTCAGAATCACGTCGAGGGTTTTCAGCTCTTCAATGCTGTAAGCGTCCTTGAGCGGAGCAATGTCCTTGCCCACGGACGGGCCTTGGCCACCGACATTGGAAGTGGTGAAAAACACCGGCTCAATAAGATCGAAATCCTGCTCTTCCAGCATCCGCTGCATGAGCACGGAACCGACCATACCGCGCCAACCGATCAGACCTACACGTTTCATCGCAACTACACCTTCTTAAAAAAGTGGGCCGCTGCTTTCGAAGTTGAAAATGGCAGCGGGCCCGAGAGATTACAGATTCCGCAGCGCGGCGACTACTGCGTCGCCCATTTCCTGCGTACCGACTTTAGTGCAACCCGCCGACCAGATGTCGCCTGTGCGCAGGCCTTGGTCCAGCACCAGGCTCACGGCTTTCTCGATGGCATCGGCTGCCGCCTGCTGATTGAAGCTGTAACGCAACATCATCGACACCGACAAAATGGTCGCCAACGGGTTGGCAATGCCCTTGCCTGCGATGTCCGGCGCCGAACCGTGGCACGGCTCGTACATGCCCTTGTTGTTGGTGTCCAGGGACGCCGACGGCAGCATGCCAATGGAACCGGTGAGCATCGAAGCCTGGTCGGACAGGATGTCGCCGAACATGTTGTCGGTGACGATCACGTCGAACTGCTTCGGTGCACGCACCAGTTGCATGGCGGCGTTGTCGACGTACATGTGGCTCAGTTCGACTTGCGGGTAATCCTTGGCCACTTCCTCGACGATTTCACGCCACAGCTGGCTGGACGCCAACACGTTCGCCTTGTCCACCGAGCACAGTTTCTTGCCGCGCACCATGGCCATGTCGAAACCGACGCGGGCAATGCGGCGGATTTCGCTCTCGCTGTACGGCAGGGTGTCGTAGGACTGACGCTCGCCATTTTCCAGGGTACGGGTGCCACGTGGCGCGCCGAAGTAGATACCGCCGGTCAGTTCACGGACGATCAGGATGTCCAGGCCCGCCACGATTTCCGGCTTGAGGCTGGAAGCCTCGGCCAGTTGCGGGTACAGGATCGCCGGACGCAGGTTGCCGAACAGGCCCAGTTGCGCACGGATTTTCAGCAGACCGCGCTCAGGGCGGATGTCACGCTCGATGGTGTCCCATTTCGGGCCGCCCACGGCGCCCAGCAGCACAGCGTCGGCTGCGCGGGCACGCTCCAGGGTTTCGTCGGCCAATGGCACGCCGTGCTTGTCGATGGCCGCGCCGCCGATCACGTCGTGGCTCAGTTCGAAGCCCAGGCTGTACTTGTCGCTGGCCAGCTCCAGCACCTTGACCGCTTCGGCCATGATTTCCGGGCCAATACCGTCACCTGGGAGAATCAGAATCTGCTTGCTCATGCTTTCCTCATGTCATCAGTCGGTGCGCCCCAGGGGCACACCCGGAAAAATTCTATCGATCGGTGGCTATCTTTCTACAAACAGCACCAGCACATCGGTACTGAACGACCCGTCGGCTTCAATCTCAAAATATTCGCGAACTTCATTGCCCATCGACTGCTGCAACTCGCGAATGGCTGCGCGCATCACTTCAGGTGTGCGCATGCGCTCAACCCAGCTGTTGTACTCCAGGCGCAACCGCTGGCGCGTGGTGCTGCGGGTATGCAACCCCGCTTCACTGACCTGACGCAACCACTCGCCGGCGGAATAATCGCGCACATGGCTGGTGTCGCGCAGCACTTCGACGCTTTGCAGGTAAGTGTCGAACAACGGACTGCCCGGTGACAACACATCGATGAACGCCGCCACGCCACCCGGCTTCAGCACCCGACGAACTTCCCGCAGCGCCAGACCGAGATCGCTCCAATGGTGCGCCGAATATCGGCTGAACACGAAGTCGAACTCGCCATCGGCGAACGGCAGGCGCTCCGCGGCACCAAGGACCGTCGATACGTTGCTCAAGCCACGTTCCACGGCAGCACCGGCCACCACGTCGAGCATCTGTTGGGACAGGTCGTAGGCCACCACTTCCTTGACCAGCGAAGCCACGTGAAAACTCACATGGCCGGCGCCGCAGCCCAGATCCAGTACTCGGGCATCGCCCTGCCCGGCCACTTCGGCCTGTAGCAACGCAAACTCGGTGCCTTGAGCGTGAACGGCACTGCTCAGGTAGGCCGAGGCTTGTTCACCGAATTGCTTTTGGACGACCTGGGTGTGCCGGGCGGTGCTGGTCATGGGGACTTCCTTTTGGGGTGAGTCTTGGGGTGTCTCCACTGCCGCCATCGCTGGCAGGCCAGCTCCCACAGGGGATTTGTGTACTCCATAGATCCAATGTGGGAGCTAGCCTGCTAGCGATGAGGCCAGAGTGGCCTACATCAATCTCGGATCAATCAGGCGTCGCGAAACAACCAAGGCTGACTCGCACGATGCTTGGCTTCAAATGTCGCAATCGCCTCATGGTCCTGCAACGTCAGGCCAATGTCGTCCAGACCGTTCAACAGGCAGTGTTTGCGAAACGCGTCAATCTCAAAGTTCAGCACCTTGCCGTCCGGGCGGGTCACGGTCTGGGCTTGCAGATCAACCTGCAACTGGTAGCCAGGATTCGCTTCAACCTGCTGGAACAGCTCATCCACTTCAGCGTCGCTCAAGATGATTGGCAGCAAGCCGTTCTTGAAGCTGTTGTTGAAGAAGATGTCGGCGTAGCTCGGCGCGATGATGCTGCGGAAACCGTATTCTTCCAGCGCCCATGGCGCGTGTTCACGGCTGGAGCCGCAACCGAAGTTCTCGCGGGCCAGCAACACGCTGGCGCCTTGATAACGTTCGGCGTTGAGGACGAAGTCCTTGTTCAGCGGGCGCTTGGAGTTGTCCTGATACGGCTGCCCCACATCCAGATAACGCCATTCATCGAACAGGTTCGGGCCAAAACCCGTGCGCTTGATCGATTTCAAGAACTGCTTCGGAATGATCTGATCGGTATCGACGTTGGCACGATCCAAAGGCGCGACAAGACCAGTGTGCTGGGTAAAAGCTTTCATGCTGCGCTCCTTTAGATCAATTCACGGACGTCGATGAAACGACCGTTTACAGCAGCGGCGGCGGCCATCGCCGGGCTGACGAGGTGAGTACGACCACCGGCGCCCTGACGGCCTTCGAAATTGCGGTTGGAGGTCGAGGCGCAATGCTCGCCCGACTCCAAACGGTCCGGGTTCATCGCCAGGCACATCGAGCAACCCGGCTCACGCCATTCAAAACCGGCTTCGAGGAAAATCTTGTCCAGCCCTTCCGCTTCAGCCTGCGCCTTCACCAGACCCGAGCCCGGCACGACGATGGCCTGCTTGATGGTCGACGCGACTTTGCGGCCCTTGGCGATCACGGCAGCAGCGCGCAAGTCTTCGATCCGCGAGTTGGTGCAGGAGCCGATAAACACGCGATCGAGCTGAATGTCGGTGATCGCCTGATTGGCGGTCAAACCCATGTACTTCAAGGCGCGCACGATTGAGTCACGCTTGACCAGGTCCATTTCCTTCGCAGGATCCGGAACGTTCTGATCGACCGCCAACACCATCTCAGGCGAAGTGCCCCAGCTGACTTGCGGCTTGATCTGGGTAGCGTCGAGCTCAACGACAGTGTCAAACGTGGCGTCTTTATCCGACACCAAGTCTTTCCACGCCTCGACGGCCAAGTCCCATTCCGCGCCTTTCGGAGCGAATGGACGGCCCTTCACGTAGGCCACGGTTTTTTCGTCCGCCGCCACCAGACCAACGCGTGCGCCAGCCTCGATGGACATGTTGCAAATAGTCATGCGGCCTTCAACGGACAAGTCACGAATCGCGCTACCGGCAAATTCGATGGCATGGCCGTTACCGCCAGCGGTGCCGATTTTGCCGATCACAGCGAGGACGATGTCCTTGGCCGTCACGCCGAACGGCAATTGGCCTTCGACCGACACCAGCATATTCTTCATTTTCTTGGCGACCAGGCACTGAGTGGCGAGCACGTGCTCGACCTCGGAGGTGCCGATACCGTGAGCCAGGGCACCGAAGGCACCGTGGGTCGAGGTATGGGAGTCGCCGCAGACCACGGTCATGCCCGGCAAGGTCGCGCCCTGCTCCGGGCCGATGACGTGGACGATGCCTTGGCGAATGTCGTTCATCTTGAATTCGACGATGCCGTATTCATCACAGTTGTCATCGAGGGTCTGAACCTGCAAACGCGAGACCTGGTCGACAATGGCTTCGATGCCGCCCTTGCGCTCCGGTGTGGTCGGTACGTTGTGGTCCGGGGTCGCGATATTGGCATCGATCCGCCAAGGCTTGCGCCCGGCCAGACGCAGGCCTTCAAAGGCTTGCGGCGAAGTCACTTCGTGAATGATGTGACGATCGATATAAATCAGCGCCGAGCCATCGTCGCGCTGTTTGACCAAGTGCGAATCCCAGAGCTTGTCGTAGAGCGTTTTGCCGGCCATCAGACGGTTCCTCATCAGCTTGTTTCTATGCCCTGGGTTATTTCAATAACCCTTTGGCTTGTGAGGTCGATCCTAGGGGGTTACATTAAATAACTCAAATTCATATTTTTTATGCTTTGGATAACCAACTGGAATACTACGATGGATCTGGCCAACCTCAATGCCTTTATCGCGATTGCCGAGAGCGGGAGCTTCTCCGGCGCTGGCGAACGGCTGCACCTGACTCAGCCGGCGATCAGCAAACGTATCGCCGGGCTGGAGCAACAATTGAAGGTGCGGCTGTTTGATCGCCTGGGCCGTGAAGTAGGCCTGACCGAGGCCGGCCGCGCCCTGCTGCCACGGGCTTATCAGATACTGAATGTGCTGGACGACACCCGGCGAGCCCTGACCAATCTGACCGGCGAAGTGTCCGGCCGCCTGACCCTGGCCACCAGTCACCACATCGGTTTGCACCGTTTGCCACCCTTATTAAGGGAATTCACCCGGCGTTACCCACAGGTGGCGCTGGATATTCAGTTCCTCGATTCGGAAGTGGCCTACGAAGAAATCCTCCATGGCCGTGCGGAACTGGCGGTGATTACGTTGGCGCCAGAGCCGCACACGCTGGTCAAGGCAACGCCTGTGTGGGACGACCCGCTGGATTTCGTGGTCGCTCCAGAGCATTCGTTGATCAGCCACGGCCCGGTCAATCTGGCAGACATCGCCCTGCACCCGGCGGTTTTCCCCGGCGGCAACACCTTTACCCATCACATCGTTCAGCGGCTGTTCGAAGCGCAGGGCCTGACACCGAACATTGCCATGAGCACGAATTATCTGGAAACGATCAAGATGATGGTTTCAATAGGCTTGGCCTGGAGCGTGTTGCCGCGCACGATGCTGGATGAACAAGTTGCACGAATACCGTTGCCGGGCATACAACTGACTCGCCAGCTAGGCTATATCTTGCACACCGAAAGGACGCTATCGAATGCGGCAAGGGCGTTTATGGCTTTGCTGGATGCACAAATCGATTTGCCAGGGACTCATGGCTAACGCGTGCTACGACTATAGAGCCGCGAAACCCTGCGCTTAACGCCCATTTCCGCCAAGGCCTGTTGCCAATGTCGAAATCTGTTGACCGTATTCCGCCGATGCCGCGTATTCAGATGCTCGACCCAAAACAGACCGAGCTGAGCTGGCAAAGCGCGCCACAACTGCTCGCCGCCTTGAACGGCGCACGGCTGGGGGCCTGGTATTGGGACATCGAGCGCGGGCAGATCAGCTGGTCGCGGGGGACTCAGGCGCTGTTTGGTTTCGATCCGCACACGCCGCTACCCGAGAATCTGGAATACCTCGACTTGCTGCCACCGGAAGACCGGGAGAAAACCGTCCACGCGTTCCATGCGGTCATTGCCGGCGCGCCACTTCAACAAGCGATGCATCACCGTATCCGCTGGCCCGACGGGAGCTACCACTGGCTGGAGATCAGCGGCAGCCTGGTACCGGACCAACGCGGCCGGCCGCGCATGATTGGAGTGATTCGCGATATCACCCATCAGCGTCAGCGCGAACAAGCCCTGAGCAGCTCGGAAAAACGCTTCGCCACGCTGTTTCACCTGTGCCCGAACATGGTGTTGCTGACCCGCCAGGAAGACGGCCTGATCACCGAGGCCAACCAATACTTTGAAAGCCTGTTCGGCTGGCCACTGCAACACGCGATAGGCCGCACCACGCTGGAATTGGGCCTTTGGGTTCACCCGGAACAACGCACCGAACTGGTTACGGCCACCAAGGCCAAAGGTGGCTTGTTCAGCATGGAAGTACAATTTCGTGCCAGCAACGGGCAGATCCACAATGGCCTCCTCAGCGCACAAAAGGTTGAACTCGAAGGCCAACCGTATTTGCTGAGCACCTTCCTCGACACCACCGAAAGTAAAGTCGCCGAACAAGCCCTCAAGGACAGCCAGGAACGTCTTGACCTCGCCCTGGATTCGGCGCAGCTCGGCACCTGGGACTGGCACATTCCCAGCGGCATGCTCTATGGCTCGGCGCGGGCCGCGGAGTTGCACGGGCTGGAGGCCAAACCCTTCCATGAAGCCTTCGATGAGTTTTTCGAAGGCGTGCCCGGCGAAGAGCGCAACACCATGCGCGACGCCTATCGCAGCCTGCGCGAAGGCCCGGCCGGCAATTATCAACTGACCTACCGGGTACAACTGCCGGACGGCAGTTCGCGCTACCTGGAAAGCCGCGCCCGCCTCTACCGCGATGAAAACGGTGTACCGGTGCGCATGGCCGGCACCCTGCTGGACATCACCGATCAGGTGGAGCGCGAACAGCGACTGGTGGCTTCCGAAGAAAAATTCGCCACGCTGTTCCAGGTCAGCCCGGATCCGATTTGCGTGACAGACCAGGACACTGGCCAGTTCATCGAGATCAACTCCAGTTTCACCCAGACCTTTGGCTGGAGCGCTGCCGAAGTGATTGGCCACAGCGCCGACGAGATTGGCCTGTGGGACGCGGCGGCGCATAGCCCTCATCGGATCGAACAGATCATCCGTGAACAAGGGCTGGACAATGCCGCCATCGTCGCCCGGCACAAGGACGGGCTATCCCTGACCTGCGTGATTTCCAGCCGCCAGATCAGCGTTGGCAACCAACCTTGCATCGTCACCACCTTGCGCGATATTTCCCACCAGCAACGCTCCGAAGCGGCGCTCAAGGCCAGTGAAGAGAAGTTCGCCAAGGCGTTCCATTCAAGCCCCGACGCTATCACCATTACCGAGCGCGATACCGGGCGCTATCTGGAGGTCAACGACGGCTTCTGCCGCCTGACCGGCTACCGCGCGCAAGAAGTGATCGGTCGCACGGCGTACGAAGTGGGCATCTGGGCCGAAGAGAAACAACGTTCGGCGTTGCTGGCCGAACTGCAGTTCAAGGGCCGCGTACATCACAGGGAAATGCTCGGGCGCAATAAAGACGGGGCGTTGCTGACCGTCGAAGTCTCGGTCGAGCCGATTACCCTCAACGAAACGGCCTGCCTGTTGCTGACGGCTCGCGACGTCAGCCTGCTGAAAAACGCCGAAGCGCAGATCCGTCACCTGGCCTACCACGACCCGTTGACCAACCTGCCCAACCGCGCCTTGCTGATGGAACGCCTGAGTCAGCAAATCGCCTTGCTCAAGCACCATAACCTGCGGGGCGCGTTGCTCTTCCTGGACCTCGATCACTTCAAGCACATCAACGACTCCCTCGGTCACCCGGTCGGCGATACGGTGCTGAAAATCATCACCGCGCGACTGGAAGCCAGCGTGCGCCAGGAAGATACCGTGGCGCGGTTGGGCGGCGACGAATTTGTGGTGTTGCTCAGCGGTCTGGAAGGTTCGCGCAATGAGGTCAGTGCCGAGGTTCAGCAACTGGCCGACACGTTGCGAGAACTGCTGTCGGAACCGATGTTCCTCGATGGCCAGCGCCTGCAAGTGACGCCAAGCATTGGCATCGCGCTGATTCCGGACCACGGCTCAACCCCGACCGACCTGCTCAAACGCGCCGACATCGCGCTTTACCGCGCCAAGGACTCGGGGCGCAACACCTCGCAGATGTATCACAACGCCATGCAGAAGGCCGCCAGTGAACGCCTGCGCATGGAAACCGACCTGCGCCTGGCCCTTTCCCGGGGCGAATTTCATGTGCATTACCAACCGCAGGTCGACGCCCGGGGTAATCGCATCGTCGGCGCCGAAGCGCTGGTGCGCTGGAACCACCCGGAACTCGGGGCGCAATCCCCGGCCGAGTTCATCAAGGTGCTGGAAGACAGCGGCCTGATTGTTGAAGTCGGCACCTGGATAATCGACGAAGCCTGCGGGGCCTTCAAACAACTGGTTGCCAAAGGCCTGGTCAACCCGCTCAGTTTCAGCCTGTGCGTCAACATCAGCCCGAGGCAATTTCGCCAGGCCGATTTTGTCGAGCGCATCGAAAACTGCCTCACCAGCCATGGCCTGCCCTGTTCGCTGCTGAAACTGGAAATCACCGAGGGCATCGTCATCCAGAACCTGGAAGACACCATCAACAAAATGCGCCGCCTGAAAAAACTCGGCGTGAGTTTCGCGATGGACGACTTCGGCACCGGCTATTCCTCACTGACCCACCTCAAGCGCTTGCCGGTCGACACCCTGAAAATCGATCAGTCGTTCATTCGCGACGCGACCACTGATCCGAACGATGCCGAGATCATCCGTGCGATTGTCGCCATGGCTCGCAGCCTGGAACTGAAAGTGATTGCCGAAGGCGTGGAAACGCCGGAGCAACTGGAGTTTTTGCAGGGGCTGGGCTGCGATTTTTATCAGGGGTATCTACATAGCCGGCCGTTGCCGATGGAAGAGTTTCAAAAACTCCTGAAATAACACGGTTTTTGTAGCAGCCGTCGTAAAACTGCTTCGCAGCCGGACGCAGCCTCGCGGTGCTCGACAGCTGCTACGCGGAATGTGCTGGGGGATTTGTAGCAGCTGACGAGCACCGCGAGGCTGCGTCTGGGATTTGCCTGAAAAAACGCGATTGCCCGGCGAGGTTCAAGACGGTATCTACAGGGGTTTGCGTTATGTTTGGATTTGCGGACACGAACGACAAAAAAAGGGCGCCGCGATGGCGCCCTTTTTCATTGCTCGGTTTTAGTGCTGCAAAGCCGGTTTTTGCGTCCCGTTGATCGGGATGCGTTTGGCTTTCGCCTCTTCCGGCACGATGCGCACCAGATCGATGCTCAACAGACCGTTACGCAGGTCCGCCGCCTTGATCTCGATATGATCCGCCAGGCGGAACGACAGCTTGAACGCACGCTGGGCAATGCCTTGGTGCAGGAAGGTCACGCTTTCGTTCGCCTCACGTTTGCCGCCACTGATGGTCAGCACACCCTTCTCGACTTGCAGGTCCAGGTCTTCTTCCTGGAAACCGGCCGCGGCGACGACGATGCGGTATTGATCATCACCGTGTTTTTCAACGTTGTAGGGTGGGTAGGTGCTGCCTGGCTCGTTGCGCAGGGCGGTTTCGAACAGGTCGTTGAAACGGTCGAAACCTACCGAGGAACGGAATAGTGGGGCCAGGGAAAATGCGGTAGTCATGGTTCAAATCTCCTGAAAACAATCAGCAAGGTTTTTGTCTCCGCGACCCGTATCCGGCATCGCGTAACCCTTAGATAAGGACCGCTGATTGCATTTCAAGAGATTATTTCGAGATTTTTTTCAGGCCGCTTCGCTGACTTGCAGACCGAGCAAACGCGAGACGTGATCGAGCTCCGTCTCACGACGCAGGACGGTAAACAGCTCAATCGCTTCCGGATAATTACGGGTCAGCATCGCCAGCCATTGCTTCAAGCGACCTGGCGATTGGCGAGGCGTCATCTGCGCCTTGGCCTGCAGCCAGAAGTCCTGAAGCAGTGGCAACAGCTCGGCCCACGTCATCTCAACCACTTCTTCACCGGCTCGCGCCGCCGCGATTTGCCGGGCCAGGTCCGGCCGCGACACCAGGCCGCGACCGAGCATGATGTCTTCCACACCGCTGATTTCGCGGCACCGCCGCCAGTCTTCGACGCTCCAGATATCGCCATTGGCAAACACCGGCACCTTGACCACGTCCTGCACCCGCGGGATCCACTCCCAATGCGCCGGTGGTTTGTAGCCATCGGTTTTGGTCCGCGCATGCACCACGATATGCGCGGCGCCGCCTTCGGCCAAGGCTGTGGCACACACCAGCGAGCCGTCCGGGCTGTCGAAACCGAGGCGCATCTTGGCGGTCACCGGAATGTGTGCCGGGACCGCGCGACGCACGTGTTCGACGATTTGGTTGAGCAGTTCAGGCTCTTTGAGTAATACCGCGCCGCCGCGAGATTTGTTGACGGTCTTGGCCGGGCAGCCGAAGTTCAGGTCGATGACTTCAGAGCCCAGCTCACAGGCCAGCGCGGCGTTTTCCGCCAGGCACACCGGATCAGAACCGAGCAGCTGCACGCGCAACGGCACGCCGGACGCGGTGCGGGCACCGGTCAGCAGTTCGGGGCCGAACTTGTGGTAGTAGGCAGGCGTGAGCAACTGATCGTTGATCCGGATAAACTCGGTCACGCACCAATCAATACCGCCCACACGGGTCAGCACGTCCCGCAGGATGTTGTCGACCAACCCCTCCATGGGCGCCAAAGCAATTTGCATGAAAAACACACTCAACGAAAAACGTGCGGCAGTTTACTGGATTGCGCGGGAAATCTGCAGAACATCGCAGATCCCTTGTGGGAGCGAGCTTGCTCGCGAAGGCGTCGTAACATTCAGCACAAGAGTTGGCTGATAGGCCGCCTTCGCGAGCAAGTTGAATCGTCGCACCGCCGCTCCCACATTAGATTTGGGTGATATTCAGTTCTTGCGACAACAACGCAGGGCCGTAGCCTTCAATGAACTCGGCCGGCATGCGCTTGGGCTTGCCGGTCGACAGTTCGATGCAGACGAAGGTGGTCTGGGCGCGCAGTAACGTGGTGTTGTCGCGGGGGCGCTTCAACTGGAAGTGCCGGGTCATTTTCAGACGCTGATCCCAATCGACGATCCAGGTTGCCAACTGCAATTCGTCATCTTCATAGGCAGCGGCCAGGTAATCGATTTCGTGCCGCACCACCGCCATCGCCCGGTCCAGCCGCCGATACTCGACCAGGTCCAGCCCCAGACGCTGTGAGTGGCGCCAGGCACAGCGCTCAAGCCACGTCACGTACACCGCATTATTGGCGTGACCCAGCCCGTCGATGTCCTCGGCGCCCACTTGCAGATCAATGATAAATGGCGTTGCCCGATCCCAGCTCATGCCCCACTCCCGGTCAAATAAAGTCGACCGGGGCAGTGTAACGGATGCTTACGCCGATTGGCGCGATTGCAGGCTGCGACCGGCCAACAGTGATAACACACCATCAATGACCCGGGGATCAGCCAGTACCCGCTGATGGCCGCCTTCTTCCAGGCGCAGCAAGCGACTGTCGAACCAGGATTCATGGATCAGTTCGGATTCCTTGACCGATACGTAGCGGTCATCTTCGGCATGAACGATCAGGCCGGGCATGTCCAGTTGATAGTGGGCGACATCCAGCGTCGCGGCGCGCATGCCGACATCTCTCTCAACCTGACGAATGAAAGCCGAACGGGCCTTGGGCGGCAGTCGCACGTAACGTGCAAAACCACGCAGCACCCCGAGAATCCGCGCCGGGGCGGCGATCGTCACCAGGGTTTCGGTGCGCAGGCCCAATTGGACAGCGAGCATGGCGCTGGCGCCACCCATCGAATGACCGATGACCGCTTGCAGCGGCGGCAACTCGGCAGCGGCTTCCAGCATGGCCCGAGCGAACAGCACGACGTTCGCCTCTTCACCCGGTGAGCGACCATGCGCCGGACCGTCGAGGGCGACCACGCTGTAACCAGCATCGACGAGTGCAGTGATAATACTTGCAAACTGCGTCGGCCGGCCTTCCCAACCGTGCATCAACAACACAGCCGGGCCCTGCCCCCAACGTAGCGCCGAGAGGCCAAAGCGCAACGTGATACGTTCGGACTTCGCCAGAAGCGGCAGCTCCCAATCACGCGGAGGAAGTTCTCGCGGCGTCATGAATGCCAGTCGCATTTTGCTCGCAACCAGTTTCGGTGCGAACCAGCCCAAGGTGCCATTAACGCCACGAACCCACTTCAACGTGCTCATCGCTCTCACTCCTCAGGCCACTGCCTTCAGGTCATTGCACCGCCGACTTGGCAGCGCGCAGCAATCGATCGGACAACTCACCCGGCCCCAGAGCGCGAGCCAGGGCCAAACCACCCACCATCAAGGCCATGTCTGCCAGGGCTTTGTCGGTGTCTTCCGGACTGGCCGCCAACTGCGCGACCATCAATTCCACATGCTCATTCAGCGCAACACGAAACGCATCCGGCAGCCGTCCCAGTTCGCCAACAGACGCCGGGATCGGGCATGCCGATTCGGAGGAGTCACGGTGCTTACGTGACAGGTAAAACGCAGCCACCAATGCGCGACGCTCTTCACCGGTAAGTTGCGCATCCATGTCGGCAATCAGGTCACGACGGTGCCCCAGCAGTTGCTGGAACGCCTCCAGCATCATGGCGTCCTTGCTTTCGAAGTGTGCATAGAAGCCGCCGACGGTCAGGCCGGCTGCACCCATCACTTCGCCCACGCTCGGCTCTGCCGGGCCGCGCTGAATCAGCGCTGCGCTGGCAGCCTTTAGGATGCGTTCGCGGGTTTGAGCTTTTTTATCGTTCATCGTTGCCTCCGAATATTACGACTAGAATATTATTCTCATAATAATTTTTCGCAAGTCGTGGATGTGACCGCTGGTCTGAAGATCAGTTTGATAGAAATGGGGGATTTGGCCAAACGCCAGACAAACAAAAGGGCCATTCAATAATTGAATGACCCTTATAAAATCCCGCAGAGCGGGTAATCGTGGCGTCCCCTAGGGGACTCGAACCCCTGTTACCGCCGTGAAAGGGCGGTGTCCTAGGCCACTAGACGAAGGGGACGCAAAACCTTCTATACAACTGATCAGTGCTGAGAGCTGATCGATTCAAGGCCTGCGTGGCCAGACCTTGAACTGTAAAATTGGTGGAGCTAAACGGGATCGAACCGTTGACCTCTTGCATGCCATGCAAGCGCTCTCCCAGCTGAGCTATAGCCCCGGATTTTTCGCCTCGCGGCGGAGCGACATCTTGCAACATCGCTTCTGTAAAACTGGCGTCCCCTAGGGGACTCGAACCCCTGTTACCGCCGTGAAAGGGCGGTGTCCTAGGCCACTAGACGAAGGGGACGCAAACCCTTCTATACAACAGATCAACACTGAGTGTTGATCGCTTCAAGGCCGGTGTGGCCAGACCCTGAAGTGTAAATTGGTGGAGCTAGACGGGATCGAACCGTCGACCTCTTGCATGCCATGCAAGCGCTCTCCCAGCTGAGCTATAGCCCCTCATCGCTGAGGACGGGGCGAATCTTAATGGCGGATCAGAAAGCTGTCAAACTTATTTTTAACAATTTTCAAAATTTTTTGTCGCCATAACAATCACTTACCGACCTCCCCCGTAAATCCGGGGGTGTATCCGTTCCTGTAGCAGCTGCCGCAGGCTGCGTTCGAGTGCGTAGCGCTCGCATTATAGAGACACACCATCCTTTCAGACAGTTTGTGTCGCAGCTACAAGGGGCTGCTTCGCAGCCCAACGCAGCCTTCGGCAGCAGCTACAGGTGAACGTCGTCCATTAGGTGTCAACGTCAAAGAGCAGGTGTGTCAGGCGATATTACCCAACAGTTTTTCCCACTCCTTGTTTTCCTTCTTCGACACACCGCCCAGCAGGTCGATTGCCTGGCGCAGACGGAAACGGGTCAGGTCCGGACCGAGGATTTCCATCGCATCGAGTACCGACACCGAACTGGCCTGACCAGTAATCGCAGCGAACATCAGCGGCATGGCGTCTCGCAGCTTCAGTTCAAGGGATTCAACCACCGCCTGGATCGTCGCGGTGATGCTGTCTTTCTCCCATTGACGCAGGCTTTCGAGCTTCCACAAGATCAGCTGCATCAACTGACGAACCTGATCGCCCGAAAGCTTCTTGGATTCAAACAGCTTGGCATCCGGGTTCACGCCACCGGCAAAGAAGAACCCCGCCAGCGGTGCAACCTGGCTGAAGGTTTCAACACGGCCCTGTACGTGCGGCGCGATCTTCATCATGTATTCAGGGTTCAGCGCCCAGGTTTGCAGGCGCGAAGCGAATTCTTCCACCGGCAGGTCACGCAGCCACTGGCCATTGAGCCACGACAGCTTCTCGACGTCGAAAATCGGCCCACCCAGCGAGACACGGCTCAAGTCGAAGTGATCGACCATTTCCTGCAACGAGAACTTCTCGCGCTCGTCCGGCATCGACCAGCCCATGCGGCCAAGGTAGTTGAGCATTGCTTCCGGCATGAAGCCCATGCGCTCGTAGAACGTCACCGAGGTCGGGTTCTTGCGCTTGGACAGCTTGCTCTTGTCCGGGTTACGCAGCAGCGGCATGTAGCACAGCTCCGGTTGTTCCCAGCCGAAGTACTCGTAAAGCAGGATCAGTTTCGGCGCCGAGGGCAGCCACTCTTCGCCGCGCAGGACGTGGGTGATGCCCATCAGGTGGTCGTCGACCACGTTGGCCAGGAAGTACGTCGGCAGGCCGTCGGTCTTCATCAGCACTTGCATGTCCATGCGATCCCACGGGATCTCGACATCGCCACGCAGCATATCCGGTACCACGCACACGCCCTCGCTCGGCACTTTCATGCGGATCACGTGCGGTTCGCCAGCGGCCAGGCGACGGGCGACTTCTTCCTTGGACAGCAACAGCGCGCGGCCGTCGTAACGCGGGGTTTCGCCGCGAGCCATTTGCTCGGCGCGCATCTGGTCCAGCTCTTCGGCGGTGCAGAAGCACGGGAAGGCATGGCCCATTTCAACCAGTTGCTGGCAATACTTCTGGTAGATATCGCCGCGCTCGCTCTGACGGTAAGGACCGTGCGGGCCACCCACGTCCGGGCCTTCGCTCCAGTCGATACCCAACCAGCGCAGGGCGTCGAAAATCTGCTGTTCGGACTCACGGGTCGAGCGCAATTGGTCGGTGTCTTCGATCCGCAGGATGAACTCACCGCCATGCTGCTTGGCAAAGCAGTAGTTGAACAAAGCGATGTAAGCGGTACCTACGTGGGGGTCCCCGGTAGGCGATGGCGCGATGCGCGTGCGGACGGTGGTCATGGCAAGTCTCGAAATGAAGATAAATCAAAGGGCGAATGGTAACAGGCGACACCCGCCCGGCTCCAGTGAGCAGGGCATTTAAGCCAAGTTTGCGCCTACAACGCGCGTATCCCCGGGTGAATGGCCAAATATCATTCGATGGCATTTACCACTTATCGGCTGTATGACAGATTCACCTGCTGATATCTTTCCTTACAATTTCTCGACTACAGCCTGCCTCATGCCTGCCCAACTCAAGCGTCGCCTGTTTATTTTCCTGCTGCTCATCCTGCTGATTGCCGGGGCCTTCTTCGCCCAGTGGTTCTTCAAGGGACGATTTTATGAAAGCACCGATAACGCCTATGTCCAGGGCGAGATCACCCGCGTTTCCAGCCAGTTGAGCGCGCGCATCGACCAAGTATTGGTGCACGACAACCAGCATGTCGAAAAAGGCCAACTGCTGATCAAGCTCGAAGGCGCCGATTTCGACCTCGCCGTCGACCGCGCCCGCGCCACCCTCGCCACCCGCGAAGCCGAACGCCTGCAAGCGCAAAGCAAACTCACCCAGCAATCCAGCCTGATCGCCGCCAGCGAAGCGCAAGTCGCCTCCAGCCAGGCCAGTCTCGGCCGCTCGCTCATCGATTTGACTCGCGCTCAGACCCTGCGCAAACCCGGCTACATCTCGGAAGAACGGGTGACCACCCTGTCCGCCGACAACCACATCGCCCGCTCGCAAGTCGCCAAGGCACAGGCCGATGCTCAGGGCCAGCGCCAGCAAGTCAACGCCCTGAACGCCGAGATCAAACGCCTCGACGCGCAGATCGCCAATGCCAAGGCCGACCTGGCGCAAGCCGAACTGAACCTGACCCGCGGCGAAATCCACGCGCCCATCAGCGGTCTGATCGGCCAGCGCGCCGCCCGCGAGGGCCAGGTGGTGCAAGCCGGCGCCTATTTGCTGTCGATCGTTCCGGATCAGGACATCTGGATTCAGGCCAACTTCAAAGAAACCCAGATCGGCCATATGCAGCCCGGCCAGAGCGCCGAGCTGACCTTCGACGCCTACAGCGACACGCCGATCAAAGCGCGAGTCGACAGTCTGTTCGCCGCGTCGGGCGCGCAATTCAGCCTGTTACCGCCGGACAATGCCACGGGCAACTTCACCAAAGTCGTACAACGGATTCCGGTAAAACTGACTTTCGCCGCGGACAACCCGCTGCAAGGCAAGATCCGCCCGGGCATGTCTGTCACCGCTAAAGTGAACATCAAAGACACCCCTGACGATGGCCGGTGATCAACTGATCCGCCCGGTCGGCGAACCGACCCGGCGGGACTGGATCGCGGTCATGAGCGTGATGCTCGGCGCCTTCATGGCCGTGCTCGACATCCAGATCACCAACTCTTCACTCAAAGACATTCAGGGCGCCCTGTCGGCCACCCTGGAAGAAGGCTCGTGGATTTCAACTTCGTACCTGGTAGCGGAAATCATCATGATCCCGCTGACCGCGTGGCTCGTGCAGTTGCTGTCGGCTCGACGACTGGCGGTCTGGGTATCAACGGGCTTCCTGGTCGCCTCGCTGCTGTGTTCCATGGCGTGGAGCCTGGAAAGCATGATCGTCTTCCGTGCCTTGCAGGGCTTCACCGGCGGCGCGCTGATCCCGCTGGCGTTCACCCTGACACTGATCAAGCTCCCCGAGCACCACCGCGCCAAAGGCATGGCCATGTTCGCCATGACCGCCACCTTCGCGCCATCCATCGGCCCGACACTGGGTGGCTGGCTGACTGAAAACTGGGGCTGGGAATACATCTTCTACATCAACGTGCCACCGGGCCTGCTCATGATCGCCGGCCTGATGTACGGCCTGGAGAAGAAAGAAGCACACTGGGAGTTACTGAAAAGCACCGACTACATGGGCATTCTCACCCTCGGCGTCGGCCTCGGTTGTTTGCAGGTGTTTCTGGAGGAAGGCCACCGCAAGGACTGGCTGGAGTCGAACCTGATCGTGACCCTGGGCAGCATCGCACTGATCAGCCTGATCACCTTTGTGATCGTGCAAGTCTCCAGGCCCAACCCGCTGATCAACCTGGGCATCCTGCGCAACCGCAATTTCGGCTTGACGAGTATTTCCAGCCTGGGGATGGGGGTCGGACTGTATGGCTCGATTTTCCTGTTGCCGCTGTATCTGGCGCAGATCCAGAACTACAACGCCCTGCAGATCGGCGAAGTGATCATGTGGATGGGCGTGCCGCAGCTGTTTCTGATTCCGCTGGTGCCCAAGCTGATGAAGTACATTTCGCCGAAGTGGCTGTGTACGTTGGGTTTCGGGTTGTTCGGGCTGGCGAGTTTTTATTCGGGGGTGCTGAACCCGGACTTTGCCGGGCCGCAGTTCAATCAGATCCAGCTCCTTCGCGCGATGGGCCAGCCTTTGATAATGGTCACCATTTCGCTGATTGCCACGGCGTACATCCTGCCGCAGGACGCGGGCTCGGCGTCGAGCCTGTTCAATATCCTGCGTAATCTCGGCGGCGCGATTGGCATCGCCCTCCTCGCCACCCTGCTGGATGCGCGAACCAAGACGTACTTTGATTATTTGCGCGAAGCCATCGTGCCGAGCAATCCGCAGGTGGCCGAGCGGCTGGCGTCGATGGCGGACCGGCTGGGCAATGAGACGGCGGCGCTGGGCAAGATCAGTGAAATTGCGCATCAGCAAGCGTCGATCATGGCTTACAACGATGCGTTTCACTTTGTCGGGATTGCGCTGGGGGTGAGCATGCTGGCGATCTTGCTGACCAAAAAACTGCCGGAGGGGATTAAGGTTGGTGAGGCGCACTAGGTAAGATCTGCGGTGCCCAAGCGACCGTTATCGCGAGCAGGCTCGCTCCCACAAGGTTCAGTGTGATCCCTGTGGGAGCGAGCCTGCTCGCGATGAGGTCCGCACAATCACCGCCGATCAGACGGTGATCAACCGCTCCCGCAACTTGCCAATCTCATCGCGCATCTGCGCCGCTGCTTCAAACTCAAGATCACGCGCCAACGCATACATCTTCTCTTCCAAGGCTTTAATGCGCTTGGCGATCTCGCCCGGTGAGCGCAATTCGGCTTCGTACCTGGCGCTTTCCTCGGCGGCCTTGGCCATGCCTTTGCGCTTCTTGCTGCGCGAGCCCGGCACGGTGGCACCTTCCATGATGTCGGCGACGTCCTTGAACACGCCCTTGGGCGTGATGCCATTAGCCAGGTTAAAGGCGATTTGTTTGTCCCGACGACGCTCGGTTTCACCGATCGCCCGCTCCATGGAGCCGGTAATGCGGTCAGCGTACAAAATCGCCCGACCGTTGAGGTTTCGGGCGGCCCGGCCGATGGTCTGGATCAGCGAGCGCTCGGAGCGCAGGAAGCCTTCCTTGTCCGCATCGAGAATCGCCACCAGCGATACTTCCGGCATGTCCAGACCTTCGCGTAGCAGGTTGATCCCCACCAGCACATCGAACGTACCCAAGCGCAAATCGCGAATGATTTCGACCCGCTCCACGGTGTCGATGTCCGAGTGCAGATAACGCACGCGAACGCCGTGGTCGGCCAGGTAATCGGTCAAATCCTCAGACATGCGCTTGGTCAGGGTCGTGACCAGAACCCGCTCTTCCATTGCCACGCGCTTGGTGATTTCCGAGAGCAGATCGTCGACTTGTGTCAACGCCGGGCGGATCTCGATTTGCGGATCAACCAGCCCCGTCGGCCGCACCAACTGCTCAACGACGCGACCTGCGTGTTCTGCCTCGTAATTGCCGGGTGTCGCCGAGACGAAAATCGTCTGCGGGCTGATGCTTTCAAATTCGTCGAAACGCATGGGTCGGTTATCCAGCGCGGACGGCAGGCGGAAACCGTATTCCACCAGCGTCTCTTTACGCGAGCGGTCGCCCTTATACATGGCGCCGACCTGCGGCACGCTGACGTGGGATTCGTCGATCACCAACAGGGCATCGGCCGGCAGATAGTCGAACAACGTCGGCGGCGCCTGGCCGGATTCACGCCCGGACAGGTAACGCGAGTAGTTTTCGATACCGTTGCAATAGCCCAATTCAAGGATCATCTCCAGGTCGAAGCGGGTGCGCTGCTCCAGACGCTGGGCTTCAACGAGTTTGTTGTTGCTGCGCAGGTAATCCAGGCGCTCCTGCAACTCGATCTTGATGCCTTCGATGGCGCCGAGCAGGGTTTCTCTCGGCGTCACGTAGTGGCTTTTCGGATAGAACGTGAAGCGCGGCAGCTTGCGGATCACTTCGCCGGTCAGCGGATCGAAGGCGGACAGGCTCTCGACTTCGTCATCGAACAGCTCGATGCGGATCGCTTCAAAATCGGATTCCGCCGGATGGATATCAATCACATCGCCCCGCACCCGGAAGGTTGCACGGGCAAAATCCATGTCGTTGCGGGTGTATTGCAGGTCCGCCAGGCGACGCAGCAAGGCACGCTGATCGAGTTTGTCGCCGCGATCCACGTGCAACACCATCTTCAAATAGGTTTCCGGACTGCCCAAACCGTAGATGCACGACACGGTGGTGACGATGATCGCGTCTTTGCGCTCCAGCAACGCCTTGGTCGCGGACAGGCGCATCTGCTCGATGTGGTCGTTGATCGAGGCGTCTTTCTCGATGAAGGTATCGGACGACGGTACATAAGCTTCGGGCTGGTAGTAGTCGTAGTAGGAGACGAAGTACTCCACCGCGTTGTTCGGAAAAAACGCCTTGAACTCGCCGTACAACTGCGCGGCCAGGGTCTTGTTCGGTGCCAGCACCAGGGTCGGACGCTGCACTTGCGCGATCACATTGGCGATGCTGAAGGTCTTGCCGGAGCCGGTCACACCGAGCAACGTCTGGTGCGCCAGACCGGCTTCGATGCCTTCGACCATCAGGCGGATGGCTTCCGGCTGATCGCCGGCGGGCTCGAAGCGGGTGACTAGCTGGAATTCAGACATTCAATACCCCTGGGGTCGCGCCTGACCGGTCAAACCGGACAGCAACGAAAAAGACCACAAACGACCGACGTCGCCCGAGGAAAAAACTGGATTGTGCTCAATGTGGAGTCGATTGCCTGCTCTTTCAAGGCAAACGTCCTACATCCCGTGAATCCTTTGACGACGCCAATCGGCTAATGGTCGAAAAATAATCGGAAAAACTTAACGGAAAAGCCGAATCGTCTGTCGCCATCAATCGCCAATGACCTCTATACTAGCTCCCCGTTTGTGCACCGCTCTAGTGCATTCGGCTGGAGCGCCACATGTCCCTCCACTCTCCATTCAGAGCCGCCGCAAAAATGAGCCTGTTCTCCGCTGTCGAAATGGCACCACGCGATCCAATCCTGGGCCTCAACGAAGCATTCAACGCCGATACCCGTACCAACAAGGTCAACCTGGGGGTCGGTGTTTATTGCAACGAGGAGGGGCGAATTCCACTCCTGCGCGCCGTTGTCGAAGCCGAGACGATTCGCGTCGCTCAACACGCTTCCCGTGGCTACTTGCCAATCGACGGCATCGCTGCCTACGACCAGGCTGTGCAGAAACTGCTGTTTGGCAATGACTCGCCACTGATCGCTGCTGGCCGCGTTATCACCACCCAGGCCGTTGGCGGTACCGGCGCACTGAAAATCGGTGCCGACTTCCTCAAGCAACTGCTGCCGAACGCAGTCGTGGCGATCAGCGACCCGAGCTGGGAAAACCACCGCGCACTGTTCGAAACCGCCGGTTTCCCGGTACAGAACTACCGCTACTACGACGCTGCGACCCACGATGTAAACCGTGCCGGCCTGCTGGAAGACCTGAACGCCCTGCCCTCCGGCTCGATCGTTGTGCTGCACGCCTGCTGCCACAACCCGACCGGCGTGGACCTGAGCCCGGCGGACTGGAACAACGTTCTGGAAGTCGTTAAAGCCAAAGGCCACGTACCGTTCCTCGACATGGCCTACCAGGGTTTTGGCGATGGCATCGACGAAGACGCCGCTGCAGTGCGTTTGTTCGCCGAGTCGGGTCTGACCTTCTTCGTGTCCAGCTCGTTTTCCAAGTCGTTCTCGCTGTACGGCGAGCGGGTTGGCGCCCTGTCGATCGTCAGCGAATCGAAAGAAGAAAGCGCGCGCGTACTGTCGCAAGTCAAACGCGTCATCCGCACCAACTACTCCAACCCGCCAACCCACGGTGCAAGCATCGTCGCCGCGGTGCTGAACAGCCCGGTCCTGCGTGCCCAGTGGGAAGAAGAACTGGCAGAAATGCGCCTGCGGATTCGCGGCATGCGCATCCAGATGGTTGATCTGCTGGCGAAAAACGCCCCGCAGCGCGACTTCAGCTTCGTCGGCCGTCAGCGCGGCATGTTCTCTTACTCCGGCCTGACGGTTGAGCAAGTCACCCGCCTGCGTAACGAGTTCGGCATCTACGCCTTGGACACCGGCCGCATCTGCGTGGCTGCGTTGAACCAGAGCAATATCGACGTAGTGACCAAGGCCATCGTTCAGGTGATCTGAGTCGTCCGGTGATATGAAAAACGGGAAGCCGATTGGCTTCCCGTTTTTTATTTGTGGCAGATAGTTTTCAAAGCAGCGACTGCGCCCTCTAAACTCCCCACCATTCAAAATGTAGGAGCTGGCTTGCCAGCGAAGGCGGTCGCCCAGCCAACAACAATGTTGAATGTGATGGCCTCATCGCTGGCAAGCCAGCTCCTACAGGTTTTGTGTACATCCAGGAATTTTGCGAGAAACCCATGAAAAACGATGACCTACGCGCAGACCGCGACGAGCTGGACCACTTCGTGCCTCGCACCCCGGCCAAACGCGGCAACAACCTGGTGATGCAAGTGGCTGCCGGCGTGTTTCTTGGTGGCCTGGCCTTATGGCTGGTGCAACTGGCCGCCACGACGCTCTACACCAAAATGATGCTCGGCACCTTTACGTTCGGCGGTTAAGCCAGTTCGGTGGCACGCTGGCTGGCGGCGTCGTCATAGGCGACATAGAGCGACTCGGCAATCTGACTTTTGATCGCCTTGGTGCTTTCCAGTCCCAGAACAAAACCTTCGGCCTTGCCGCCGGCACGGTTCAATTCCTCAGCCGTGCTGGCCTGCGTGATTGCGTCGAACAATTTTTCGGCGTGGGGGCCGACACCTTTGGGCAAGCTGATCTGAGCGATGCTCATGCGAACACCTCGTTGTGGTGAGGTGTGCAGGTTGGGTGATTCATGGCGCGTACCTTTTCGGCGAATGGCCGGCAGCGCGTGTAACCACTTCCGGGCGGCCATGGTAGACCTCCGGGACGAATCTGGTAACCGCCCACGGCCGATAAACCACCGCCTGTCCCGACGAATTGCCCATGTTGCTATCAGACGCTTGACTTCTCTTTTTGAATCAGTAACATAGGCGCCATTCCGCGATAGCTCAGTTGGTAGAGCAAGTGACTGTTAATCACTGGGTCCCTGGTTCGAGTCCAGGTCGTGGAGCCATACAAGGTTCCAGAGAATGCTTGAAAAATCTCTGAAACTTCAAAAAAACCCGCCTTCTCAGGCGGGTTTTTTCGTTTCTGGCGCCCCATCGGACTTCGGTGGATATCGCCGCCAGAGAGCAGGTTCTCGGCCGGGCGGGCCGGGATTTTACTGCTTCAATATAAACGTCGTCAGGGTTTGCAGATCGTCCGGGCTTAACTGCGCGAAAGGCGGCATCGGGATATCCCCCCATTTGCCGGAACCGCCGTGCTGAATGCTGGACGCTACCTTGGTCTGCGCCTGTGGGTCTTTGGCGTATTTGGCAGCTACATCGTGATAGGCCGGACCTACAACCTTATGATCGATCGCGTGACAGGACAGACAGGCGTTATTCTGGAGCAACGCCATGGCATCGGGTTTTGCGACAGGCGCCGCCGGGGGTTGGCTTGCTGTCGGATTCGAGGCCGCCTGCACATCGGCATCGCTCGTATGAGCACTGCCGTAGGTCGCCGCAAGGTAGGCGCCGATCATGGTCACATCCTGATCGCTGATGGGGGCCCCATACACCTTCTGCATCTTGCCCGCTTCTGCCGTCCACTGCGCCAGGCTCATGCCAGGAGGCTGGAAGTTGATGTAATCAGCTGAGTGGCAGGTGGAACATTTCTGCTGGGCCAACTGATAACCAGGCAGCTCATTGGGCTTGAGCACAGCCGTTTCCGGCGGCAATGTGATCGACAGTGGTGCCGCACCGGCCAGGGTAGCCAAACAAACCTGAGCCGCGCAGAGCAAGGTGGTCATGCGTTTCATGAGTTTCATGCGGGCCCCTCAGGCGACAGTCACGTGGCTGGTTTCTATGGCATTGCGACGGTAGCCACTGGGGTTCCAGTCAGCTCGCAGCGGTTGCGTCTCGCCCGCACTGTTACTGGCTCGCACCATCAATTGTGTGGCGCCCTTGCTGGTAAAGGTGATCGGCAGCGTCCACTCACGGAAGGAGAAACGACCAAGGTCCTTTCCAAGCTTGGCTTCGCGCCAGTTTTTTCCGCCATCGATAGAAATTTCCACCTTGTTGACGCCAACACCGCCGTCGAACGCTATGCCCTTGAGCACCACGTTTTTTTTCAGCGGCAATACATCGCCATGTTTAACGCTGGTGATGAAACTGCGTATCGCTAATTTTGAAATCGGTTTGGTTTGTGCCGCAGTGGTGCCGGGGGCAATGCATAAACAATCGTTGTCCGGAAGGCGATAACCTTTTGCCATGAAGAAACCGTCGAAAGTATGGTCGACGACTTCGATCTCATTCAGGTGCTTGATCCAGTAAGTGCCGAAATAGCCTGGTACCACCAGGCGTATTGGATATCCGTTGAGGAACGGCAGATCGGTTCCGTTCATCGACCAGGCGATCATGGGCTCACCGTCCATGGCATGGCTGATGTCCAGGGCCTTGATGTACTCCGGCGTGCTTCCCAGCACGGGCTTGTCTAGCCCACGGAATGTCACTTGCTTTGCGTCGGCTTTCACACCGGCCTTTTCCAATACGGCCTTGAGTGGCACTCCCACCCAGCGGGCATTGCCCATCGAACCATTGCCCAACTGAGCGCCAAACACACGCGGCATCGAGAAGCCACGGCTGTTACCCGAACACTGATTCACGGCCACTACTTCTACCGGTTCTGCGAGAGCTTTGAGCTCGGCAAGGGAAAGCGACAGCGGCGTGTCGACCGAGCCCTTGATCGTCAGACGGTAGGTATCCGGATCGATGCTGGTGGGGAAATTGGCCAGGTGGTAACGCACGAAAAAGGCGTCATTGGGCGTAATCGGGCCTTCGTTGAAGACAGGGAACGGCGTCTCCAGGTGCGGCGGGCGGGTGGTTACAAGGGTCAACGGGCGTTTTTGCGGGTACTGCACCAGCGGCCGTGGGCCCGCAGCAAAAGTCACTTCTTCAGCAGTTTCGTCGACCGCTTTGGTTTCGTCGGCAGCCTTGGCGAGGCTTGCCAATGGCGAAGCCGCCACCGCCAGGGTGAAGGCATCGCGTAGAACGCGCCGGCGGCTCGGCTTGCTGTTATCTATAAAACTGAACTTCATTCTGCGCTCTCTATAATTGTTTTACTGAGATGCAACTGACAGCCCCCGCCAAGGCACGGAGGCATCGGGCTCGATGTGTAACAGGGCTTTTCTTCGACTTCGGTATCGAGGCCAGTATCGTCACGGATAAGTCGGCCGCTTTTCATTTGACGTCAGGGACTTGACATTTGACGACAGAGGTTGCCGACACGTGCGGTATCCGAGGGGCGCGCCGGAGAAACATCGTTCGGCACTGAATCGCGTCATCGAGTAGGAGGCGGATTTACATCCGCCGTCCTCTCACACCACCGTACGTACGGTTCCGTATACGGCGGTTCAGGCTATGCGGCTAAGCCGGTTTATCGTATCCAGTATTGAGATCAACCCTAGCTGATCCCACAGTTTCTTCGGTAACGCCTGATTCATATGAGGCGCCCCCGAGTTCCACCATGGGCCGCGACCATTGAAGGCTGATTTACAGGCGCGTGCTTCGCCAAGCCCCAAACGCATCAAGTTGCCTACCCTCGTAGAGGGTTGCTTCCATTGGCGCCAGATGACACAGCGAAGTTTATGCCGCACCCACCCGTCCAGCTCCTCAAGGGGTCGCTTGCTCTGACTAAGTTTGAAGTAGCCAGCCCAACCGCGCAGCACAGGGTTTATCCGCTTGATGACATTCGCCATCTTGTGGCCCCGCGCCCCGCGCAGCAGCTCTCTGAGTCGGTCACGCAAGCGATCCAGGCTCATTGTCGCCACTCGCAGCCTCGGCTGTTCGTGCCAGCTCATCCCGTAACCCAGATAATCGCAGACCCAAGGCCGCACCACGCGGCTCTTTTCCCGATTCAGCGACAGTTTCAGACGCCGCCTCAGGAAGCGCTCGACACCGGCCATCACTCGCTCACCTGCACGATGACTACGCACATAGATGTTCGCATCATCGGCATAGCGCACGAAACGGTGCCCCCGTCGTGTCAGCTCGCGGTCGAGTTCGTTGAGCAGGATGTTCGACAGCAACGGCGAGAGTACGCCGCGTACGATCTTGCATACTTTTTTCTCTTGTGCCTGAGCCAGTCGACGTCTCGCTGGCGCTGAACCCGGGATCCGGATCAACCCGGA
>NZ_JAVDUA010000033.1:0-85708 GCF_031456105.1 Pseudomonas sp. BE134
GTCTCCCACGGTCCGTACTGGCTAGAGTCGGAATCGAGCTTTTAGTCCCGCCCACCCCTTCAAGTCTAAACATACAAGCGAGCCTGCTCGCGATGACGCCATATCAGCCGCCCTCAATATCACCTGACACCCCCAATACTCACATCGCTAAAAGGTCTGCCATGAGCACCTTCAGCTTTTTCACTAACCAGTTATCGAACCTGCTGAGCAACACCCCCAAACGTGATTTAATACCCGCCTTTCAAATTTCCGGGACAGGGAAGCGGTATTTTCGCGGCCAAAAGTCGCCCGCCATCCACCCCCATAACCCTTAAGTATTTCTCGCATAAGGCTGTCATGGACACGGGCTCACGACTCAAATTAGTACGCGAAAGCTACAAACTGTCCCAGCGCGAGCTGGCCCGGCGTAGCGGCGTCACCAATGCCACCATCTCCCTGATCGAACAGAATCGCGTCAGTCCCTCCGTCAGCTCCCTGAAAAAACTGCTCGAAGGCATTCCCATGTCTCTGGCAGACTTCTTTACCTTCGACCAGCCACCGCGTGAGCATCAATACGTGTTCCGCGCCAACGAGCAGCCGGATCTGGGCCGTCATGGGCTGCGGTTGCTGCTGATTGGCGCTTCGGTGCCGAGCCGGCAGATGCGCTTGTTGCGCGAGCAGTACGCGCCTGGGGCGAGCTCCGGGGAAGAGCCGATTGTGCACTCGGAAGGGGAGGAGTGTGGGCTCGTGACCCGTGGCACCGTTGAGCTCACGGTGGATGGACAGATCAGTGTGCTGAATGCTGGCGACGGCTATTACTTCCCGACCACGCTGCCGCACAAGTTTCGCAATATTGGGCAGGACGAAGCGGAAATCATCAGTGCCAACACTCCAGCAAACTTCTAACCCAAAAACGGACGCACCCCTGTAGCAGCTGCCGAAGGCTGCGTCCGCATCCAACACCAATGTTAAATGGAAGCAGCTGATTCAGCGTTTTTCAAAGAAAATGGACTTCACCTAATGACCACACACCGCATCCGCCCCCTCGCACTCTGCATCTTCCATCATGATGGCAAGATACTGCTCAGCGAAGCCCACGACCCCATCAAAAACCGCCCATTCTTCCGCCCGATCGGCGGCGGCATCGAGTTTGGCGAAACCAGTGCCGAAGCCATTGAACGTGAAGTTCAGGAAGAACTTGGATTGGCCATCACCGATGTCCGCTTGCTCGGTACGCTTGAAAACATCTTTACGTACGCTGGCAGGCCAGGACACGAAATTGTGCAGGTTTACGATGCGAAGTTTGTGGATGCCAGCGTCTATGAGTTGCCGCACTTGGACGGCCAAGAAACCGATGGCGCAACCTTCGCTGCGAAGTGGCTTACGTGGGAAGGCTTTACTGATGAAGCGCCGTTGGTTCCTGATGGGCTGTATGAATTGCTGAAAAAAACAGTCGCGATTGCCTGAAACTCTGCATCAAAAAGGTGGCAGATCTATTTAGTTGCACACAGGTGAAAAGCGGCCAGACACCACCGCTCGTCCGCCTCTTAGCACGATTTCATCCGTCATTCTTCCAATGTTGTGTTATCCCAACACACAGGAAGAATCAAAATGATGAATCCAAAAATTGTGGTCCTGACGCTCGCAGCGTTTCTGTCGGGCAGTTCGCTGTACGCTGTCGCAGCGGACACAACACCGGCAGGGACCTCTACCGATGGCAAGACCGAGACTCGCGATCCCGCACCTAAACCCACCAATGCTGATCCTGATGCCGCTACGCTTCCCAAAGGCGCGGATGGCGGGACAACCGATAACGGCCCGGCAGCGGCTGGCACCAAGGCGAGTGGGCCGCAAGGTAGCAGCAGTAGCAGTGGCGGAAGTTAGTTTTTTGGTTGAGCCAGTACGGCTATTGGTTGGTCGGATGAAGAAAATGCCTGTGTCGTGAGATATGGGCATTTTTTCTTCCATCCCTGTTGCCGCATCGTGAGGGCAGCTACGTCAGGTGTAGGCCAGCAGTCGGCCGCAGAGCACCACGCTGATCCATAACATAATCGAAAGGATCGCCTGGATTTTTGCTATTCCAGGCGCCGCGGTGTCCGTATTCCACCGGTCTACTGAGCGCAAGACACCAACGTGAAAAACAGCCGCATTGAGGCCCGCAATACCGATCAGGCAAAGCTTCAGAATAAACACGTCGTTGGATGCGAAGTCATGCGGATGTGCTGAAAACATCATCAGCCCAGCCGGGACAATCAATAGCAGGGCCGCGACTCCCCACCTCAGGAGGTGGCGAGCCAGTGCCGTCACCGGAAGATCTCTCGAGCACCCGAGAACCCGCAGATCGAACAGGACGACAGAGCCGACAAGCACCACAAAACCAATAATGTGAACCACTTCGACTATCGGGTATATCCATAACTCGCTTCGCATGGCCGACCCGAGTTGCGAGTCACCCACATAGTCCAGCCAGCCCTCCAGACCCGATCCATCGCCGGTGCCAGTTGTCTGCATCAGCGTAACTCAATGGTTTTGTTGTCGACGGTGATGCGTTCTGCGCGCAGTTCATCGGGTTTGTTGCGATTCTGATAGCCCACCACCAGCGCCCGATTGCCGACACTCAGCATTTCCCTGGAAAGACCACGGTTCTCCATGCGCGAGGGTGGCGCCAGTACTACGTTCCAAGTCTTGTCGTCGGTTTTCAGGCGAACGAACCCATGCGGGTGGGAGTAACCGGATTCCTCGATCGTTCCGTCCAGCTGCAACGTTTTGCTCGAGTCGTACTCACTCCAGCCGTGATGAGCGAACACCGCCGATGCCACTAGTAACAATGAAAATCCAAGGGACCCAAGCAAGCGCTTCATGATGCGATCTCCTGTTACGGATCATTGATGACCGTCAGCCCGTTCTGATCAGGAAAAGGTCAATCCAGAGCATCTATAAAAATAGACGAAAACGGTGACAACGAAAAAGGTGACAGGTTTATTTAGTAAATAGCTGTGTCACCTTTTGCTGGGCACCTGGTACGAGTGTGTCGTTGTCGATGATTAGGGAAGTCAGTGGGAATTTTGAGCGTGAGGGCAAGGGGCAGGTCGTCCATCGTCGTGGTTTTTCTGATACGAAACCCTCATTAGGCGAACTGCCACTATTCAAAACCTCAGTCCAGACCGGTTACCCTCGGGCCCCAGCAATGACATGGAGTCGGAAATCGGAGCGTGACTTTTGGGAGATGTCCTAAAGTCAGCCATCGGATTCCGGAGTAACGTCATTCTGCCCGCGCCTCAGCGCGGGTTTTTCCAAGGACGATTAAGGATGCTGCATGATTTCTTCTGCACGGTTGGGCGACAAGCATGTCTGTCCAATGCCAGGTCACGGTACAACCCCTATTGCTTCAGCTAGCGCCGGCACAAATATCAACTTCATGGGTGCAGCTCGTGTGGGTGATACCTGTGGCTGTGGTGCTGTTATCACCACTGGTTTTCCTTCTATTCAAGTGAACGGCCGTCCCATGGCTCACTTGGGGAGCCCCACCAGTCATGGCGGAACGATCATTACTGGATCAGGCGATGTGGGTGGTGGGTTTGTTATGGGGGGCGCTCCCGGTGCTTCGATCATCAACTTCGCTGTTTTGGGCGCAGTCCGTCCGGACGGCACGGTTGATGATGAACGCATGGCTACTTTGCTGGCCGATCCGAAACTGATAGAGAAGGCTACTGCTGCCAATGCTCTTGTGGACCCAAATGCTGCAACTCAAAACCAGGAAGCCGAAAAGCCTGAGCCCACCGTTTGCAACCATCCCGATCAAATGGAAGAGCTGGCGAGCTACATCGCAGGTGAGATGAATCGCAACATCCACGACCCGGCTGTGTTGGTGATGAAGAGGCTCATTGACTACGATCCCGACGTGGCGGCAAAGCAGTTTGCAGAATTACCTTTTCTTTCGCGCATGGCTGGGCCACCGAATTACGGCAATATCGCAAGGGCGCAGAAAGTCGCAGCAGCCACAATCTGGACTAAAAAAGTGGGTCAGGATCAGGAGTGGGATCACAAGCCGAAGCTGCGCAAGCTGTTCGCTGGTGTGCGGCACAAACAAGGTGCGTACGAGTACTTCTATGACATCTGGTCGAACATCCATTACGGATACGTTGGAATCATAAGCGGGCTGTCGGAAAGTCTCCTGCTCGACGGTGCCGGTGCTGAACAAATCGCTTCAGACAGCGTAAGGAAGGCCGATGAATTGTTAACAAAACCTAAAACGGACAGGACGCTTCCCGGCCCACACCCTACAGTCAGCCCATGGACCGATTTACGATCATGGGACGATGTTGCTGACAGGGTGTCGATCAGTATTGGAGTGAAGCTCGCCAACCAGCACCCTAACGGCGGTGTAACAGCAAAGCTGATCATGGATGAAGTGTTGGCGGTTGCGCCGCAGAATTGGGGAGATGGAATCAGTGACCACGTATGCAAATAAAACCCGAACACGGTACATACGATGGTTATGGATTCTGATTTTTCCGCTGCTGGCGATTGTTTTTTGGCGCACCGCATTACCAACGGCAACCGTCCATTATTCCCCAGAAGGACGGGAAGAGTTGCGGTACGTCTGGAACGTCAAGGACCGGATCTACAGGGGAAGGTTTGCCCCCGGTGCCAGCGTTAGCGACAAAGGCTTTCTGTCCCCGGATAGCGATTTCTTTATGGAGTTTTCTTGGCGTAGCGAGAAAGGCCGCTGGCATTGCATCAGCATCACACCAACGTGGCCCAACACTCATATTTTCCTCAATGCAGAGGGCGAAGTTGATAGGCATGAAGGAAGCGGCACTGATGCTGATCGATTGAAGCAGTGCGAGTGGGACTCAGCAAAGCCATAGGCCGAAAACCCGCAGTAACGCGGGTTTTTTACGACTTGAATTTGATTACCGGCTCTTTGGCAAATCAAACCCACGCTGCTCAATCACCCGAAACACATCATTCACATCCTGGATCAAAATTCGGGCGATGTTGGTGACGGTGTTGATGTCATTTTCGGCGTAGTCGGGGAGGCTGGTGCAGGCCATCAGGTTCAGGTATTTGAGGACGGCGCTGAGGCGTTCGCTGAGGCAGTTGTGGAGTTCGCGCAGTGGGGCGTCGCTGTCGATGAGCAGGACGGGGTAATCGGTTGCGAGTTGGGACAAGCCGGTATTCAGAAGTTGTTTAATGTCAGGTGGACTTTGTTTGCCGGGTTTGCGGCTGCTGCGCAGCCGGACGCAGGCTTCGCCAGCTGCTACAGGATGTGGGTGTGTTTAAAATTGTGGCGGGGGTTGGGGCGGCTTCACCGCCCAGCGGGAGCATGCTCCCTCGCCACAGAAGGTGGTTTCCTACATGATTTTCGGAATGGAAGATTCGAATCTGGCGGCTTCCAATAGACTTTAGCGAAGCGGGATGAACAGAAACGACAAAGCCCCGAATCGTCGGGGCTTTGTATTTGGATCACGCAGTCTTCAGCGCACACGTTCCAGCGTCACTGCCTGACCTGCGGCGAATGCGGATTGTGTTCGGTGTGTTTCGGCCCCGCCAACGCCCATGCCACAACCCCAAACAGCGGCACAAACACGATCACCACGATCCACAAGAGTTTGTTGCTCGATTTGCCTTCAGCTTTTCGGACTCGGTTGATTGCCCATAGCTCGATCAGCAGAAGAACGGCTGTGAGTACGATCCAGATTGTTTCGATGTGCATTCGTCACCCTCCTGATAGTCATTCAGTTAGGTGTATCGCTGTGGGCTGGGTTCATTAAATTTCAGGTTTTTTGGTAAGGCTCCCACAGGGAATGTGGTGAACGCCTACTGCGCTTTCCAGCGCCCGCCGCCGGACTCGCAATCTATCTTCGCCTGACCCAGGTGTTCGGCACTGTAGTAGTACGTCGTGACTTTCGCCTTGTCGGGGATGGTCAGCGAGGTGCTGTTCTTGTCCTTGCTGGTGGAATGTGGGTTGGCCAAAGATTCTTGAGTCAGCGTGGCGATGCACGTGGCCTGGTAGTGATCGTCGCACTGTGCGACTTTTTTCTTGGTGCTGGTCAGCATTTCTTTGCTTTCGTTGCTGCAAGACCAGTCGATGGCGTTCACCGGCATGCCGTCGTACTCATAGCAGCTATGGGATTCAACCACCGGTACGGAAGGGCTTTGGGACCGGGTCTGGACGTCACAACTTTCAGCCATGACCAGCGTCGGGCTCAAACAGGCGATCAGAAGCAGAAGTCTGGTGTTCATCGGGATTTCCTCTGCAATGGCGCCTGGCTTCTTCGAAGTTCGGCGCTATAGGCTTTCGAAAGCGCGATGGGCCGCAGGGTTCAATTGGTTTTTTGATCCGCTACAGCCTTCAGCTCAACGCCTCAATGCATCTTGCTGTGATCCATCGTGCCGAGTGCCCGAGCCTCGGCCTGCACTTCGATGGTTTCCTGCTCGCCCTTGGCGTTTTTCACGATCAGGGTCAGTGGGACTTTGTCGCCTTCCTTAACCTGAGTGGTCAGGTCGATCAGCATCACGTGGTAGCCATGGGGGTCGAAACTCACAGCCTTGCCCGCCGGCAGCGCGACGGACTCGACCATGCCCATTTTCATCACGTCGTCTTTCATGCTCATTTGGTGAATCTGCACCGTTTTAGCCACCGGCGACTGAACGCTAAGCAGGGTGCTGTCGCTGTCGGCTTGCAGGGTCATGAACGCGCCGGTGGACGGTTGGTCGACAACGGTCGCACGGACCCAGGCGTCGTGGACCTGGGTTTGCGCCGACACCTGAAAGGCCAGGCCGATCAGCGACAGGCCCAGGGCCAGTTGTTTGATGCGTTTGAAGGATGTTGCAGTCATTAGCAGACCTCCATGACGGTGAGCAGGTCTTCTGCGCACTCTTGGGCGGTAAGGGACGCGGACAATCCCAGGCGCAGAGTGCCCCGGGAGTCGAAGACGAAGCTGGTCGCGGTGTGGGAGACGGTGTAGCTCGAACCGCTGGGGACTTTTTCGAAGAACACGCCGAACTCCTTGGCGGTGGCGGCGGTTTCTTCCAGCGTGCCGTGCAGCGCCTCGAATGTCGGGTCGAATGATTTGACGTATTGATCGAGCATCGCCGGCGTGTCGCGTTCCGGGTCCAGGGTGATGAAGATCACTTGCAGCTTTTCGCCGTCGCGGCCCATCAGTTTTTTCGCTTGGGCGGCGCGGGCCAGGGTGGTCGGGCACACGGCCGGGCATTGGGTGAAGCCGAAGAAAATCATCGGCATCAACCCGCGATAGCTGGTCAGCATCCGGGTTTCGCCGTCGGCGTCCTTGAGCTTGAAGGTACGGCCCATGATCTTGTCGCTGAGGTCCTTGCCGTACTTGAACGACAGCTTGCTGCTGTCATCGCAGCCGGCCAGCAGGCCGAGGCTCAACAGGCTCATGCCGCGCAAGACAGTGCGACGGGTATACAACGTAGTCATGGGGGAAAATCCTGTGTAGCGAGGTGAAATCTGTGGCGGCTGAATAGATCAGACGTAAAAAGCGCGTGGATATTAACAAACTCTTGCGCCGTGCTGCGCATTGTCGGACCGGCGCGGGTTGCGGTACAGAGACAGAACCGGAGAAAAACTACGGATCAGCGGCTTCCCGTCAATTCAGCCTTAAAACGATCCCGTAGCAGCTGGCGAAGCCTGCGTTCGGCTGCGAAGCAGTCGTAAAATCAGCCAATGCGGTGCGTCAGGCTCACCGTGCGCTGAGGGTTTACGACTGCTGCGCAGCCGAACGCAGCCTCGCGCTGCTCGGCAGCTGCTACACGGTTGGCGTTGCAGATAGAAGGAATGCGTTGCGGTTGCGTGGACACATTCCAGATACAAAAGTGCGCTTTCATGGGGCTGTCCAAAACCACAATGAGAGCATTGCCATGTACCGCAAATTGCAGCAAGCCGCCAAGTTCCTCAGCCAAGGCGCGCGTTTGATGGTCGGCGTCCCGGACTACGACAACTACGTCGCGCAAATGGCGCTCAAACACCCGGACCAGCCGGTCTTGAGCCTTTCGATGTTTATTCGTGAGCGTCAGGAGGCCCGCTACGGCGGCAAGCAGTGCACGACGCGTTGCTGCTGAACGCCACTGCGAACGCCGCGATCCACTCGCGTCACTGTGCGATGAAGTTGCGAATCGCCTGAATGGTCGGCGTCGGCGCTTCTTCCATCAGCCAGTGACCGGCGCCCGGGATCACCACTTCGGTCACGTTGTCCGCCGCATTGCGCATCACAATCGCTTCATTGGCTCCAAAGGACTTTTCCCCGCCGATGGCCAGCACCGGCATCGTCAGCCGCGTCTTCATTGAGGCTTCGTTGTCCACGGCATCCTGACGAATGCTGCCGAACTGGGCGAAGGCTGCGTGCATCACGCCGGGGCGAGCATAGAGCTTGGCGTAATGCTGCCGGGTGGCTTCATCGACTTTGCTGCGGTCGCCCGCGAATTCATTCCAGAACCGGTCCAGGTAGATGCGTTCACGACCGGCCACCAGACGTTCGGCGTCCGGGCCGGCAAAGTCGAAGTGCCAAAGCATCGGTGAGCGCACGATATCGTTCCAGGGCGGGATGCCGGGCACCGGGGCGTCCATCACCACCAGGCGATCTGTCAGCTGCGGATAACGCGAGGCGTAAGCGAAGGCGACCATGGTGCCGATGTCATGGCCAATGACCACCGCATGCTCGATCCCCAATGCGGCCAACACGCCACGGATGTCACCCGCCTGGGTCTTCTTGTCGTAGCCGCCGTCCGGGATCGACGACAGCCCCAGGCCGCGCAGGTCCGGCACCACAACGGTGTGGTCCTTGGCCAGGTCGGCCGCCAGGGGCGCCCACATGTCGCCGGTGTCACCAAAACCATGCAGCATCACCACGGCCGGCCCGGTGCCGCCGACGCGCACATGGATTTTCACGCCTTCAACGGTGATGTCCTGGGTATGAAAAGTGGCGGGGAATGGGGTGACCCCGGCCAAGGCCGGGAGGCTAAGTGCAAGCAGTAGCGAAGCGGTCAGCAGGGTGCGCAGCATGACGGTGTCTCCAGGGTACACAGGGGAAGTGGTGTACCTGAAGCAGCGTAGACCGCTTTACGGCACTCGTTTCTCCATGGTCGCCTTCAGCGCTTCTGTCACCAGTGCCGCCACAATCGGTTCTGAAGTCGAGCGCATCTCTCCACCGACGGTGGCTTGCTGTGCTTTTACTTTTTCCACGTATTGCGAGGCAGGGCCTTCGGCGACGAGCGAGGCCAGTTCTTCTTCGGAGAACGACTTTTCGTAGGCCCGCGCCAGGTTTTCGTCCCATTCGGGCTGGTACTTGGGCAGCAGCGCGGTGATTTCCTCAGACACGATACGGTTGGCATCGTCAGCCCCCAGCTTCTCGGCAATCATCGAGTAGGAGACCGTTCCCTGCGCCGTCGACAATGCAAGGGCCGGGAGATTCCTGCCCATGTGGACCTTGGCGACGAGGGTGCGGGCTTCATTCAGGGCGGGGGTATCCGCAGAGGCTGGATTTGAAAAGGCGAATAACAGGCTCAAGGCGATAGCGGCAGAGGAAATTCGGTGCACGTTTGGGCTCCATGGGCGAGGGCGGAAACAAAGGCATCAAAACAGCGTAGCCCAGGCTCATCGCGCCACCATTGGTTTGATCAATACTCATCATCAAGCAATGCAAGTTCTGTTTTTTTGGCAAGGGAGGAGGATAGCCACATACCCCACTCGCCCTTGAAGGAACCTGCGCGATGAGAATGTCTACCTTGCTGGCGTTTGTTGCCGTATTCACCGGCAGCGTCGCCGCGACTGTGCCGGCTTACGCGGCTGACCCGTCTTGCCATTTCCCGCCGATCGCCGACAGTAAACGCGGTCTGCAGCATGCCCGATCGGTGGGCGTGCTCTACAGCGCAAACACCCTCGATACCCTCCAATACCTTGAGCAGTACCATGCGGTTGCAGTGAACGGCGCGAAAAATCCGCAGCTGGATTCGCGCATCAGCAACGCCTTCGTCAACAGCTCCGATCCGAAGCTGGCGATCAACTGGCTCATGGGCTCGCTGCAAAAACAGTTCGGCTCGGTGACGGTCTACGACAACCTCGACGCGCTGGTGCAAGCCCGTCCCGACGTGGTGGTGATGTTGGACACCTACAGCCGGCTGGTGTCCAAGCGCAATAATCAGGTCGAAGCGCGCTTCATGGCCAAATTCTACGATGCAGACCTGCAGTACATCGGCCAGGCCGAAGGCTCACGCGCACAGCAAATGCCATCAGTGTGGGTGCATGGCAAGGCGGCGCCGGAAATTGCTGCGCAAATCGACCAGCAAACCGAATTGCAAGTGAAGGCGCTGAAGCAATTTGATGCTTCGCTCAAGGCGTTAGTGAAGTCGGGCAGTGTGGCGCACGTTGCCAGTAACTGACACCGCTCAGGCGTTCAAGCCTGGGTTGTCATCACCGGTTGCTACGCCGTGCTACCCCGGCAACGCTGACCGGTGAAAGAGGGCGTCCGACCTCCGCTTCGGCGTGGGAAATAACGCTATGTACGCCGGGGATCGACAGGGTTTGACCCACCTCAAGCGCTGCGATCAGCACGAAGGCGCCAAGTAACAAACCACCTGTTTTTATCAAAAGATTCATTTGGCAGGTCCTCGCACAAAATTTTTCGGCAACGTATCGCCGGGGAGGTCTTTCAAATCGATTTTCTGCGCATTCGTTGTGTTGTTAAAGGTGAAATCGTCGGGGGCAACCTCATCGCCGGTCTTCCAGTTACTGAACTGAATGCTGTACTGCGGTCCGCCCGCGATCTGTTTCGAGGTGATGACATAACGGCAGGGGTAAGGACGCTCGCCTTGGGCAATCCAGATCTGCCAATCCACGGTTTTGCTTCTGAACGCCAGGTGATCGCACTCGACGCCACCGATCACGCCACTGCCCAAGTCCTTTATGTTGGTCACGCCCTTCATCAAGGACTCTTGAGGGTTGGACACGAACAGGTCCGCGCCCGGCAACGGTCGGTCGTACTTTTCCCTTAATTCATCAATCAAATGATCCAGTGTGCCGGGTACAGCCACTTGCGTGTACGTGTTGGTGTTTTTGCCGAGCAAGGTCAGGGTGGTGCCATCAAACAGCATTTCCATGTCGACAAAGCCACCCGCGCGCAGGTTGCGGATCTTGTCGGGGCGGTTGATGACGGTCGTGCCGGAAGCGGCCAGCGCAAGGTTTTGTTTTTCTTTGGTGATGACTTCAAAACTGGTGTCGTAGTTGAACGATATGTTTTTTTGCGCGGTCAGGTAGTCGGACATGCTCTTGAGCAAATTCTTGGCGTACGTCTCATCGGCATGGGCGGCGATCGGACCGCTCAATCCCGCGATTAATGCCAATCCGGCGCCAGCGAAACGGATTGTCGAGGAGTCCATTAGCTTTCGGGCGATCTTGTCCATGGAAGTTCACCGCTGTGAGAATACCGGATTTCCCGGTGTGGACTTACAACGTTAGTCCCATCACACACGCCATGAACGACCATTCATCCGGGCTGATTCTTTGGCAAACAGGCCCGCGTCATTCAAGGATATTCACCAAGCGACCGACAGCCTCTGCTTCGACAGCCCCGTCGGCGCCACCTTCGGCAAAAACCGCGCAACTGGCGGTGTCGTCGCCTTTGGCGCAACGGTAGACGGCGATCACGCTGCCCGGCCCGCAGCCGGTGTGCCCACTCAATATCAGTCCTTCCTCGACCGCGCCTTGCATCAGGCCCAGGGCGTAGCCCGGCGCAACCCAGGGGCGCCCGGCTATCGGCCCGCCAAGACTGCGGACCGTTTGCATTTCCCGCAGTAACGACGACGGCAGGGTCTGGCCGGCCAATAGACGATCCAGGCAAAGCGCGGCTTCATCCAGCGGGCCGACCAGCAGGCCGTGATATACCCAGCCCGGGTCGTACGCTTGAGCGGTGCCCATGCTTACGCCCTGCAGATCGGCACGCTTCGTGGCCAGGCGTACACGTGACAAACCGAGGGGTGAAAAAACCAGTTGGGTCAGCGCCTCTTCCAGTGCAAGACCGGTCAGGCGTTCGATGAACCTGGCCACATACAGGTAACCCACATTCGAATACCGCCAGCCGTCGCCGGGTGCGTAGCGCAATCGGGTTGCTTCCAGGCGTATCAGCATGTCATCGGCGCGCCATGGCGTTTCGTTGCACGCCACGGCGGCGTGGTACTGCGCCAGTTCACTATAATCGGCCAACCCGGCTTCATGCCGCAGCACCTGGCGAAGGGTGAAGGGACCTTCGGGCAGGGTTTCGTCCAGATCAAACTTGCCATCACGTACCAGCGCCAAGGCGGCGGCGCACAGCACGGTCTTGGTAAAACTCCACCACGGAACCGTTACGTCAGGTTGTGCTGGCGTGAGCGGTGAACCGTTTGAGACAAGGGCAAAAAGCATGGGTGATGGCTGCTCTGGACGAAGGTGCCGGGGAGTGTGCCAGAAACGCCCGATTGTGTTTTATCGGTAGCTTGGCTAACCTCGCAAAAACCCGCAATTTCAGGCATAAACATGCAAGATCAGCACGCTGCAACCGAACTACCTTCGGTGCGCCGGCAAAAAATCCTCCTGCTCCTTGAACGCGACGGCAAGGTCATGGCTTGCGAGCTGAGCCAGCATTTCTCCGTTTCTGAAGACACCATTCGCCGCGACCTGTCAGAACTCGCCAGTGCAGGGTTGGTGCAACGGGTGCACGGCGGAGCGTTGCCGCGGCCTAAAGACACGGGCAAGGATTTCTTCACCCGGGTCGGTGAAACCGATGAGGTGAAAACGCAGCTGGCACAACTCGCCGCACGCCGGGTGCAGGATGGCCAGATTGTGATGTTCGATTCAGGCAGCACAACGCTGCAGATTGCGCGGTCGCTGCCCTCGGACATTGCCATTACGGCCATTACCGCGTCGCCACTGATCGCCATCGCCTTGGCCGAATACAAAGGCGTCAACGTGATCCTGGCCGGTGGGCAACTCAATCGCGCGACGATGTCGGCCAGCGGGCATGAAACCCTGCGGTTGATCGAAGGCATCAAGGCGGATCTGCTGTTCATTGGTATCTGCGCGATTCACCCGGAAGTCGGCATCAGCTCGCTGCATTTCGATGAGGCGCCGGTGAAGCAGGCGATGATCAACAGCGCGTCGCACGTGGTGGCCGTGACCACGGCGGACAAACTGGGCGCCGTGGAGCCGTTTGTTGTCGCACCGTGCAATCGCATCCATACGCTGATCACCGAGCAACAGGTGGCGTCGGGTAACGTTGAGGATTATCAGCGGTTGGGTATCGAGGTGATTCAGGTCGACGCCTGAGCCCGGTCAATCCAACCGTGCCCCGTCTGCTAAGCCAGATACTTGCGAAACCACGCGATCGTACGATCCCAGGCCAATTTGGCGGCGGCTTCATCGTAGCGAGGCGTCGAGTCGTTATGAAAACCATGGTTGGTGCCCGGATAAATATAGGCCTCATAGGTTTTGCCGGCGGCTTTCAATGCTGATTCGTACGCTGGCCATCCATCATTGATGCCCTTGTCCAGCTCGCCGTAATGCAGCAGCAAGGGCGCCTGGATCCTGGCCACATCCTCCGCTTTTGGCTGGCGACCATAAAAAGGCACGGCTGCCGCCAGTTCCGGATAGGCCACGGCCGCTGCGTTGGACACCCCTCCGCCGTAGCAGAAGCCGGTGATGCCGACTTTCCCCGTGGTCGCGTCGTTTTTCGATAGCCACTCGATGCCGGCGAAAAAATCGTTCATGAGCTTTTCAGGGTCGACCTTCGCCTGTAGCTCGCGGCCCTTGTCGTCGTTGCCGGGGTAGCCACCGACCGAACTCAGGCCGTCGGGGGCGAGGGCGATGAACCCGGCTTTGGCGACGCGTCGGGCGACGTCTTCGATATACGGATTGAGCCCACGGTTTTCATGTACGACTAGCACCGCCGGCACTTTGCCAGTGACTTTGGCCGGGCGCACCAGATAGCCGCGCACATTGCCGTGACCCTTGGGTGAGGGGTAGGTGATGTACTCGGCGATGATGTCCGGGTCGGTAAACTCGACTTGTTCGGCGAGCGCATAGTTGGGGCTCAGGGAGGCGAGCAAGGCGCCGGCGGTCAAACCGCCCAAGGCGAACAACGCCGCGCGATCAAGAAACTCTCGCCGGTTGATCTTGCCATGGACGTAGTAATCGTAGAGTTCGAGCAGTTCGGGGGCGAAATCTTTGGCGGTGAGACGTTCCATAGGGGCGCTTCCCGTGTGTTAAAGATTTAATCCAGTAAAGCAGCGTTTGCCGCACAACCCGGACAATTTGTCCGGGTTGTGGCAAACGGTGGCACTTACGGATTAATGCCCACCCACCACCATATGACTGAACGGCGCCACATACGCCTGCAACGTCACCAGTCCACCGACCAGAATCGCCAGCACGATGGAGTGGAAGAATACGTACCGAAGAATTTCCCCTTCATGCCCGTACCAGCGCGTTGCCGTGGACGCCACCACAATCGACTGTGCGTCGACCATTTTGCCCATGACCCCGCCAGAACTGTTCGCCGCCGCCATCAGCACCGGGCTGATCCCCAGTTGTTCGGCGGTCACCCGTTGCAAGCCGCCGAACAGCACGTTGGAGGCCGTGTCGGAGCCGGTCAAGGCCACGCCGAGCCAGCCCAGGAGGGTGCCGAACATGGGGTAGAAAATCCCGGTCGCGGCGAAGGCCAGGCCCATGGTGGCGTCCAGTCCCGAGTAGCGCGTGAGGTAACCCAGGGCCAGCATCGCCACAATGGTGATCAGCGAGTAGCGCACCACCCATATCGTTCTCAGGTAATGGCGTACCAGTTGCGGAATCGAGTAACCCATCAGCAGCCCGCCGAGGATGGCTGAGAGCAAGATGCCGCTGCCGGTGGCGGTGAACCAGTTGAACTTGTAGATCGCGTCCTCGGTTTTAGGTGCAGGCACCACCGGCGGTACTTTTTCAACCTGCTGGTGCAGGGTGGTAAAGGTCACGGTCGGGGCGAAGATCGGGTTGGCTTCGCGCATCGGTTTGCCTTGCGGGTCGAGCTTGGCCGAGTTGGTGACCGGATCGATCGCCGGGCGGGTATCGAACATGTTTTTGAAGCTCTGTGTGCCCCAGGCGAAGACGAATACCGTGAGGATGATCCACGGCATCCATGCGCGCATTACCGCCGGTTTGGCATCACTGGCAAAGGTCGCGTTGGGCTCGGTTGTGTGCTTATGCTCCTCGTCGATCTTCGAGTTGTCGACGCGCCCGGACAAGGCGGCTGAGGTGTGCACCGTGGCGGGTTTCCAGACCTTGATGAAACCGGTCAGGCAGGCCATGGAAATCAGCGCGGCGATCACGTCCACGAGCATCGGGCCGTGGTAGTTGGACACCAGGAATTGCGGTACCGCGAAGCTGACCCCGGCCACGAGGATCGCCGGCCAGATTTCCAGCATCTTGCGCCAGCCGGCGAAGGCCCAGATTAACCAGAACGGCACCAGTACCGAGAAGAAGGGCAACTGGCGACCGACCATCATCGACAGCTCCATTTCATCCAGCCCGGTCACTTTGGCCAGGGTAATGATCGGTGTGCCCAGTGCGCCAAACGCAACCGGCGCGGTATTGGCGATCAAGGCCAGGCCGGAAGCGGCCAAAGGCGAGAAGCCCAGTCCGATCAGGATCGCACCGGTCACCGCCACCGGTGTACCGAAACCGGCCGCGCCTTCAAAAAACGCACCGAAGCAGAAGGCGATCAGCAGCAATTGTAATCGTCGGTCATCGGTGATGCGCGCCAGGGAATCCTGCAACACTTTGAACGAGCCGTTCTCGGTGGTCAGTCGGTGCAGGAAGATGATGTTGAGCACGATCCAGCCAATCGGCAGCAAGCCGTTGGCAGCACCGAATAACGCCGCCGAGCCGGCCATGTTCGCCGGCATGCTAAAAGCCAGGACCGAAATCACCAGGGCAGACGCCAGCGCGAGTAATGCTGCGATGTGCGCCTTGATATGGAAAAACGCCAGGGCGGCCAGCATCACCACCACCGGTACGGCGGCCAGGAGGGTTGAAATGAGCGGATTACCGAAGGGATCGTAGACTTGCTGCCAAACCATGTTCCACCTCTGCTTTTTATTGTCGGTAGTGCAGGCCCCGGGCGGGGTTGGTGGAATGCAGTATAGGTGGCATTGCGCCGCTGTCTCGGGGAGGTTTTTCGTTGTTGAAACCTGCCGTGGCGGCAATGATCCCGGGCGAACTTCTACTACGCTCAGTAGGGATGACTGCCCCATTCATTCACCACGAGAGGGAGACAGCAATGACTGAACGCCATGAGGAACACAAGGAGACGCTTTCCAACGGATGCTCGATCAAGGTCACCGCCGAGATACTGAAAGACGGCTCCCTGAAAATGCTGATTAGCGTGTACCGGCCGGACGGCTCAGTGATTGAAGTGGACCACAATCCGTCCCCGCATTTGCTGGACTTTGAGGCAGCAATGGACTGGGCCATCGAAAAGGCCAAAACCGTCGGCAACAGTCAGCAAACGCTGTAAGAGCGGCTGATCACCGCTCTGATCATCGTCCTTATTGCGTACCGAACATGGCCGTCCAGTAGATCCCCGCATCGCTCTTCGGGTCCACCGCGTAAGCGGCACCGAGTTCACTGAACTGTGGATTCATCAGGTTGGCGCAATGACCGGGGCTGGCCAGCCAGCCGTCGACGACCCTGCGCACGGTGTCTTGCCCGGCGGCGATGTTCTCGCCGATCTGCGCAAAGTTGTAACCCGCCAGTTCCGCACGGTCACCGGGCGTGCGGCCATCACGGTCCTTGTGATCGAGATAGTTGCCGTTGGCCATGGCCCGGGAGTGGGTTTCGGCGGCTGTCGCCAACAGGGCGTTCCAGGCCAGCGGTGTGGTTGCTGCAAACGCCTGGCTGCCGCATTTACGAGGTTGAGTGCGCGCGGCGTTGAGCTCGACCAACAGCTTTTGGCCTTCGGCGGCGGCATCGCCTTGGCGTGCAGGCAACAAGGGGCGGGCGAGCACGATTCGCCAATCGTTGCCTCGGCGGCTGACACCGATGTCGACGAATTTCGGGTCCAGCACCACCTGACAGAAGCTTTCCTGCACCGCCATCATCGCCGCTTGCGCATCACGCGGGCCGGTCAGGGTAATCGATTGCACATTGAACATCGGATACGACGCACGCACCATGGCCTGCTGCAAGTCGACCGGTCCGCTGGCCGGTAATATCAGGCGCGGATCGCTGTTCAGCGGTGGCAACTCCGGCGAGACCTGACCGGCGCAATTCTGCGTCATGCTGCGAAAGGCGTTGATCGAGTCGGTCAGCTGAGTTTCCTCGGCCGCCATGGCCGCAGAGGCTAGCACCAGACCCAGCGACAACCCTGAAAAGCGCATAGCGGATGATAAGACGTGCATGAAAATCCCCTTGGACGGACTATGCCCATGATGCGCGAACTCCCCCCGTACAAGGCAATGGCTTTTTGCAGTTTATGACTCCATAGCTGACATGATTTGGCTACTACACTATGCCGACGTCTCCCAGAGTGTCTGCGCTATGCCCGTCAAATGGATCGCCGCTGTTCTCGCCGTTTCACTACTCGCCGGTCAAGCTATTGCGGACGATAAAAAACAAAATAAGGAGGTGGCGGAAGACAAGGCGCAGGTGCTTGAACACAAGGCGGCCGAGAAGGGCAGCAACGTGCCGGTGCCCAAGTCCCAGACTATTACTGCGACCGAAGTCCAGGCCGTCGACCCGGCCGGCAAGTCGCCGCTGGACGATGCGATCACCTGCATGGCCCGCTCCATTTACTGGGAAGCCAAAGGCAAGAACGCGGCCGACATGGAAGCGGTGGCCAGCGTGGTGATGAACCGTCTCGGCCACGAAGGTTTCCCCGACACCGTGTGCGCGGTGGTCAAGCAGGGTTCCGAAACCAAAAGCTGCCAGTTCTCCTGGTGGTGCGACGGGCGCGCGGATGCGGTCCAGGAAGAAACCCAATATGAGTTGGCCAAGGAAATTGCGCGCAAGGCACTGAACAAGCAGCTACCGGATCGTACAGGCGGCGCGATGTACTTCCATGACAAGACGGTGAAACCGGTCTGGGCAACGAAGTACATCAAAACGGCGAGTATCGGCTTGTTCGTGTTCTACAAACCCAAGGACGGGAAGGCGAAGTAGTTGTAAAGCCCTTACACCTCGCGACCATGCGCGGCGGCAGCCAGTTGCCCGGTATCGACCCGAACAAAAACCGAGTCCCCCACGGCCGTGAGTACGCCGTCGGCGTAGACCTCGCAGATAACCCGGGTCTTGCGCCCGACTTCGCCCTCAACCTTGGCGCGCAAAGTCAGCACAACGCCCATCGGTGTCGGCTTGATGTACTTGATCCCAAGGTTGCCGGTGACGCAGTCGATGCGCGGCAGGGAGCCCGGTTCGCGGTTTTCTGCCCGGTAGTGGTAGGCCATGGCGGTCCAGTTGGAGTGGCAATCGACCAACATCGCAATCAATCCGCCGTACACCAGATCCGGCCAGCCGCAGTATTTGGCGTCGGGCAGATGCTCGGCAACGACGTGAACGCCATCTTCGTGCCAGTGGCTTTTGACGTGCAGCCCGTGAGGGTTGCGGCTGCCGCAGCCATAGCACACGCCATCCGGTGCGGCGCTGTCCTGCATGGAAATGTCGAGCATGGTGGTCCCTTGTTGTGCTTGAAAGTCCTCTGCGATTAAAACGCTGGATCGAAGGGAAGTCCATTGCGCCATCCGGGTAACGCCGCAACCCTTGTGGGAGTGAGCCTGCTCGCGATAGCGGTCGATCAGTCGACATCGTTGTTGAATGTCAGTCCGCCATCGCGAGCAGGCTCGCTCCCACAGGTTTATCGCCTGGTGCAGTTCACAGCAGAGTAGAGTCTTGGTCAAATGGCGTGAAACCCGTCATGCCACGTTTGCGGACAACCACCGTGCTCAATATCGGACTCATCGTTCACCCCGGCTTTCAGGTGCTCGGCCTCTCCATGTGCGCGACTTTCGAGTTGGCCAACAACAGCGCCGACGAGCCCGTGTACAGCCTTTCGCTGCTGTCCGAGCAGGGTGGCATGGTGCAGACTTCCGCCGGTTTCGGTGTGGAAACCAGCGCGTTCGATCAGCGCGTGTTCGATACGCTGCTGGTGATGGGTGACAACCTGGTCCGGCCGACATCGCCGGGCATGGTGGCGTTTTTGCGCAGCGCCGGCGCGTCCACCCGGCGTCTGGGTTCGATCTGTACCGGGGCGATTGCACTGGCCGAGGCGGGTTTGCTGGAGGGGCGGCGGGCGACCACTCACTGGTGTCATGCGCCGGCCTTGCAGCGAGCGTATCCAAAGGTGCTGGTCGAAGAGGACCGCATCTTCATCAACGACGGCAATATCTGGACCGCTGCCGGCATGAGTGCCTGTGTCGACCTCGCGCTGGCGTTGGTGGAAAAGGACCTCGGTGCCGACGTGGCGCGCACGGTGGCCCGGCAATTGGTGGTGTATCACCGCCGCGCGGGTGGCCAGTCGCAGTTTTCGGTGATGCTGGAACTCGAACCGAAGACCGACCGGATCCAGGCGGCATTGACCTATGCCAAACAACACCTGAAATCCCTGTTATCTGTGGAGGAGCTGGCCCATGCGGCCCATCTGAGTCCCCGGCAATTCAGTCGAGTGTTCCACGCTGAAACCGGTCAAACGCCGGCCAAAGCCATCGAAAACCTGCGGGTAGAAGCTGCGCGATTGATGATGGAAACCGGTCGACATGCCGTTGATGTGGTGGCGACCGAAACCGGGTTTGGCGACCGGGAGCGTATGCGCCGGGCGTTTATTCGTGCGTTCGGGCAACCGCCGCAAGTGATTCAGCGGGCTAATCGCGTGTGATGTCTGGCATGTCCTGAAAGGTGGCGTATTCGTCATTCAAGACAAAATATGATTGACGTAATCTTGATCTCGTTGAAGCCCAATCCCTCAGTGAGATCACCACCATGACCATCGTAAAAGCCGCTGCCGTCCAAATTGCCCCCGTGCTCTACAGCCGTGAAGGCACAGTAGAAAAGGTCGTTAACAAGATTCGTGAACTCGGCGTGCAGGGCGTGCAGTTCGCCGTTTTCCCGGAAACCATCGTGCCGTACTACCCGTATTTCTCCTTTGTGCAGGCGCCGTTCAAAATGGGTTCCGAGCACTACAAGTTGCTGGATCAGGCCGTGGTGGTGCCGTCGGCGACCACCGATGAAATCGGCAATGCCGCCAGGGAAGCCAACATGGTGGTGTCCATCGGCGTCAACGAGCGCGATGGCAGCACGCTGTACAACACGCAGCTGCTGTTTGATGCCGACGGCACGCTGATTCAGGCGCGACGCAAGATTTCGCCGACGTATCACGAACGCATGATCTGGGGCATGGGCGATGGCTCCGGCCTGCGCGCCACCGACAGCGCGGTAGGGCGCATCGGTCAACTGGCGTGCTGGGAACATTACAACCCGCTGGCGCGGTATGCCCTGATCGAAGACGGCGAACAGATTCACGCCTCGATGTACCCCGGCTCGTTCGCCGGTGAGCGGTTCACCCGTCAGATGGAAGTCAGCATCCGCATGCATGCGCTGGAATCGGCGTGCTTCGTGGTCAACTCGACTGCCTGGCTATACCCGGAACAGCAAGCGCAAATCATGGCCGACACCGGTTGCGAGATCGGCCCGATTTCCGGCGGTTGCTACACCGCGATCATCGACCCACAAGGCGAAGTGATTGGCGCGCTGACTGAAGGCGAAGGGGAGGTCATCGCTGACATCGACTTGTTCGAGATCGAGATCCGCAAGCGCCAAATGGACGGCCGTGGGCACTATAGCCGTCCGGAGATTCTGAGCCTGAACATCGACCGCACGCCCCATCGCCATGTTCATGAGCGCAATGCTCAGCCGACCCTGGCTGTTACTGCGCAAGCGGAAGAGCTGTGATCCGGTAAACGCGCCCAATAAAAAAGGCCCCTTCATCAATCGATGAAGGGGCCTTTTTCAGGAAGGGCGTTTTTTACAGCTCCTGACCCAAAAAGATCAACGTATTGCCATGCGCCTCAGCCGCTGCGCGCTGGTTGTAGCTGTCGCGGTGCGAACAGTTGAAGCCATGTTCGGCTTCTGGGTACACGACAATTTCTACATTATCGTTGGTGTCGAAACGCTCGGCGATTTTCTCCACGGCTTCCAGCGGAATGTGGCTGTCCTGTTCACCGAAGTGCATCAGCAAAGGCACTTCAATGTCATCGGCGCGGTCCAGGTGATTCTGGATGCCGCCGCCGTAGTAGGCGATGGCCACTTCCACCAGCCCGTTGGCGGCAGTGAGGTACGAGAGCAGGCCGCCGAAGCAATAGCCGATGGACGCGATGCCGCCATCGAGCCCTGGCTGGTCATCGAGCGCGTCGATGGTCAGTTTGATATCGGCTTGCGCCTTGGTGATGTCCGTGGCGTTCATCAACTCGACGGCGCGTTTCCAGCCGGATTCGTCATAGGTCAGTTCGATGCGGTGGCCGCTGCGCCAGAACAGGTCCGGCACAATCACCAGATACCCATCGGCGGCGTATTGCTCGGCAACCGAGCGGATGTGCTCGTTGACACCGAAAATCTCCTGGATCAGTACGATCCCCGGGCCGCGTTGGGTATGAGGAATGGCCAGGTAAGCGCCGAACGTACCTTCGTCGCTGTCGATGTCGATCCATTGGGTGGTCACGCTCATGGTGGCTCCTGTCTACGCAAGTGAGGTGAAGAGTGAAGCTTGTCACGGTAGCATCTCAACGATTGTGACGGCGCCAGAAAAATCGCGCCAGCAGCGTATCGAGACTCAGCTTGCCGGCACCCGAGAGCAACAACGGCATCAGGGCGGCGAGGTAGATCAGCGGCAGTTTGAAGTTGCCATGACCCTTGTTGCTGATGGCGTAACCCTGGGCAAGCTCACTTAATGTAGACCAATCGGCCGGCCAGTGAACGGCAGCGGTGGCGACCACAGTGATCACCATCAGACTGATTGCCGATACCCGCGTGCCGAAGCCCACCAGAATGGCGAGGGCGCCAATCAGCTCGGCCCACATCGACAGTTCCCAGTTCAGCGTGGCCGGCAGTTGGTCGAACGGAAACGGAAAACGGTCCTGAATGTCGGCAAACCAGTTGTCGCCGTTCCATTTCTCCAGGCCCGACTCAAAAAACTCCCAGGCGATGAACAACCGCAAGGTCAGGGGCGCGAGCCAGCTACCGGCACGGTCGAGGTTCAGGTGCAGGCCTTTCACGGCCGATGAGAGCGAAGTGTTCATAGGCTGATCTCCGTAGCTTGAGTGAGTTGAGCGCTTTGATCGGCTTGGCCAATCGACTGGCGTAGTTCATCAAGCAGGTGTATCTGCGATGTGTCGTTGCGGGCGGGATTTATGGGCCGGGTGTGTCAGGAACAGGTCTGTACACACACTGATACAAGCCCTGCGCACACCCCCTGTAGGAGAGTAATGCTGTTCATTTAAGGAGCGACCCAATTTTGTAGCAGCTGGCGCAGCCTGCAGCCGGACGCAGGCTGCGCCAGCTGCTACAAGGTTCGCGTTGGCTTAAGTGAACAGCATGTAAGAGTGGTGAATGACGCTCCGGGAAATTTCCTATACATTTTCCGGCCGCCCCCTGCATGGTGAAACCGCTTCATGTCTCTTGCGCTCGAACGTCTAGTCGCTGGCACGCCGATTCCTTTTGCCGGTAATCGTGTCACGGTGGTCAGCCCCGAGCTGGCCGCACGCTTTCAGCCCGGAGACCATCTGCTGGTGGAGCAGGTCAGCGGCGAATTGTTGTTGATTCCGGTGGCTGACCAGCACGCGGCCAGCGTTGCGATCGAGGGTGCAGCAGCGGCATTCAGCGCGATGTCGACGGTGTCGGATCAAGCAATCAGCACCTTTTTCGACCTGTTTGCCCAGCGCCTGGAAACCCCGGCGTGCTGGGACTTGATCGCGGCCGCCAACCTCAACGACATCGAACGCGCCAAGGCTCGTGGGCGCTCTACGACGCGTTTGCTGGCCGATGAACGTATGCGTGGTGACATGATCGCCGGCCTCCGGGCCTGGCGCGATGCACCCGCTTCGCGGGGCAAGGTGCTTAGTTGCGTCGAGCACGATGGCTGGAAGGTTGAACAAGTGGTGTCGCCGCTGGGCATCGTCGCGTTTGTCTTTGAAGGCCGACCGAATGTGTTCGCCGATGCGGCTGGCGTCTTGCGCACCGGCAACACCGCCGTGTTGCGCATCGGCAGCGATGCATTGGGCACCGCCCAGGCCATCGTCACCCATGCACTGAATCCGGCACTGAGCGACGCCGGGTTGCCGGTCGGCGCGGTGTCGCTGGTCGAAAGCGTCAATCACGCGGCGGGTTGGGCGATGTTCGCCGACCGGCGTCTGTCCCTGGCCGTGGCCCGGGGTTCGGGGCGTGCGGTCAGCCAATTGGGCAGCATCGCCCAACAGGCCGGCACCGCCGTCAGCCTGCACGGTACCGGTGGCGCCTGGCTGATCGCCGACAAGGGCGCCGACGCAACGCGCTTCGCCGCCGTGGTGCGCAATTCTCTGGACCGCAAAGTCTGCAACACCTTGAACGTTTGCCTGATCCAGCGCGACCGCGCCTTTGAACTGGTGCCGCTGTTTCTCGATGCGTTGCAACAGGCCGGCAGCGCCCGGGGCCAGGGCTGCAAGCTGCACGTTGTCGACGGCAGCGAGCCGTATTTGCCGGCTCAATGGTTAAGTGCAAACGTCGAGGTATACCGCGCCGAAGGCTACCGGACCGAGGCAATGGCCGAACCGTTGCCAGAGGATCAATTGGGGCGCGAATGGGAGTGGGAAGAAACCCCGGAAGTCAGCCTGATGATCGTCGACGATCTGGACCGCGCTATTACCTTGTTCAATCGATACAGCCCACAGTTCACGGTGTCATTGATCAGTGAGGATGACGCTGCGCATGAGCGTTTCTACAACGCGGTCAACGCCCCGTTTGTCGGCAACGGCATCACTCGCTGGGTCGACGGGCAGTACGCGCTGAACAAGCCGGAGCTGGGACTTTCGAACTGGGAGAGCGGCCGATTGTTCGCGCGCAGCGCGATTCTCTCGGGAGACGGCGTGTTCACCGTGCGTAGTCGCATGACGCAGACGGATTTGTCGGTCAAACGCTAGGGCGCACTATAATTAGGGTGTTTGCTCCTTCGTTCTGAAAGAGGGATACACCATGAAACTTCGTTCCTTCGAGCAGTATTCACATCAACTGGAAGCGGTCGCTCACGACACATGGCTGACGACACGGGTGAAGTCGGCCCTGGCCATGGCCGAGCCCACCCTTGCCATGCACATTCACGTTAAAAGCCATGCGGGCACGGTGGCGTTGAGTGGTCGGGTCAACACCCATCGGCAATGTGAGCAAGTGGTCGCAATCACACGTTCGGTTCAGGGCGTTGTCGACGTCGATGCCAGGGATTTGCTGACTCACGTGTTCATGCCAGGCAGTTATCCCGAACCACCCAACGCCGAAGAAAGCGCTGAACATCGGCCCCAATCGTCAACCAAACCGGATGACAAATGACCAGGACGCACCTGAAAGCAGCGCTTCCGTCAATCGGGAGTGCTGCTCAGAGACGTCTACTGGCCTTCAGCACGTAGAAAAAACGGCGGTGTCATCTGGATGTCACCTAACCCATGGCAGGATCCTCGCAAACCATCTTGAACGCCCAGCGGAACTCCCTCCGCAAGCCGATGAAATTGCCAGGAATCCCCGCCATGAAAGGAGACGCCTCCCTGTTTGCAGCCATTGACCTGGGCTCCAATGCGTTTCGCATGATGATTGGACAGTCGGTCAAGCGGAACCAGAAATGGATGATTCAGGAGGTGAAAACCCTGCGTGAACCTGTCCGTCTGTCGGAAGGTTTTCAGGGCGGTGCGCTGGATGAAATGGCGCTGGATCGTGGATGGCAGGCGCTTTCGCGATTCGGCAAAAAATTACGCGGTTTTGAAGCCGGCCGGGTGCGGGCGGTGGCAACCAGTGCCGTTCGCGAAGCTGACAATGCGCAACTGTTTCTGGCCAGCGCCGAGCGCCACCTCGGGTTTCGGATCGACGTGATTTCCGGGCATGAAGAGGCGCAGTTGGTGTACGCCGGTGTGGCCCATGCGATCCCCAGCCCGCAAAGCATGCGACTGGTCGTGGACATCGGTGGTGGGTCCACCGAGTTGATTCTGGGGCAGGGCGCTCAGCCGCTGCTGACCGAAAGCATTGCGATTGGCAGCGGCACTTTCGGTGCGCGCTATTTTTCCGGTGGCTGCATCACCGCCCCGGCGCTGCTGGAGGCGGAGCGTGTGGCCACGCAGCAATTTGAAACAGTGGCGCGGCGCTACCGTGCCTTGGGTTGGCAGCAGGCCATCGGGTCTTCGGGGACGGCCCGGATGCTCGCCAAAGTGCTCAAGGCCAACGGGATGAACGACGACGGCGAAAGCGGTATTACCTACAGCGGTCTGCTACGCCTGTCGTTGCGCCTGCTGGAAGTGGGGCATGTCCAACAGCTCAAACTGGCCGGACTGCAAAACCATCGCTTGAGCACCTTGCCGGGTGGGCTGGTGGTGATGCTGGCGGCGTTCAAGGTCTTCGGGATCTCGCAGATGACGCCATCGGAGGCGGGGTTGAGGTTCGGGGTCCTGCATGGGCTGATGTCCCGGCATTGAACCCCCGAACGGCTTGGTAGCCACGGCCAGGCCACCCAGTGCGAAGTCCGGTTCGATCAATGTTCCAGGGTCGCGATCAATTCTGGGGTGGTCACAATTGGCTGTTTCCTCCATGTGGCGATCGTTGAAAAAAGCGTTCCCACACCGCAGTCGGGAACGCAGGTAAAACCAAAGGCTTCAGCTCAGATTGCCGCAGAAAATGTTCTGGTGACCATCGGCCGGATTTTGCCGCACCACCAAGACATAGCCGCCGGCTCGAAGTGTCTCGACAGGCACCGGCGCGCTTTTCCAGAAGTACTGCAGCGATGTCGATGAATAGAACCGCGCATTGGGTCCGTCGTTCATGTCATAGGCCGGTTTTGCACCCAGACTGGCGCAGTTGCCGGGGTAGATGTAAGCCATCAAACGACCGGGTAATGCACTGCCCATGGTTTCACCGCTGACGGCAAACCAGAACTCGGTCGTATTGCCATTGGGCATCATGATGGGCCGGGCGATATTCCCGACATTGACGGGCGTAGCGTGCAGAGGAACGTTGGTGATCTGGTTGTCAGGCACCGTCGAACACCCGGAGAGCCACCCGACCGCCACCACCAACGCCAGCGAAGATACGATTTTCATCGTGATACTCCCGCTTGTAAGGACGCGTTGAAGTGATCCCCCTGTCAATTTTAGCTGTCAGGGGAGGGCGGACATTTCTTCGGACAGTCGGTCCTGGCGTACGGTACTTGTATCGCAACGTATCCCTGGTGCCGACAGCCAACTTCGCATACAAAACCATGGGTCATGCGACACAAGCGGGATACACCGCACCCTTCAAATGAGCTCACCGCATCGACGGTCATCATTGGAGAATTGCGATGTCCCGTATCACTTCCCGCAACACCCGGTTCGGCATTGCGCTCGCCGCTGTCACACTGGTTACTTTCGCGAGTTTTTCGCAGGCTGCCGAGGCAGGCCCTGAAGCGCAGCCTGGAAAAAACTGGCAGTCAGGGCTCCACCGTACAGACCTGGTGCGTCAGGACCTGGACGTCGCCGAACGTGAGGTGATTCAGGTGCGTGTCGATTTCGATGCCGGTGTGGTCTCACCCAAGCATTCACATCCGGGCGTGGAAGTCGCTTACGTCATCGACGGTACGTTTGAGTATCAACTGGAGGGTCGGCCACCGGTCACGCTCAAGGCCGGCGATTCGCTGTACATCCCCGCAGGCACGGCGCATGTGGCGAAGAATGTGGGTGGCGCAAAAGCCTCAGAGCTGGCGACGTACATTGTGAAGAAAGGCACGCCGCTGCTGGTGCTGGAGGAGTAAGCAGTGTGGGAGCGGGCTCAATCCCCCAGTGTGAACACCAGCGCTTTCAACCCGCATTCAGCATCGGCATCCGGGAACTCCGGTGGGTTCTCCAGTCGCTGTTCAAAGCGCAGGCTCGGTGCTTCGCGCGTGACGCCGTCGATGAGGAAGTCTGGACCGAACGCCGGGTCGTTCATGCAGGCCAGGACTGTGCCCTGTGGGCTGAGCAGTTCCGGCAACCGACGCAGCACGCGCTGGTAGTCCTTGGTCAGCAAAAAACTGCCTTTCTGAAAGGATGGCGGGTCGATGATCACCAAGTCATAAGGCCCCTTGCCAATCACCTTGCCCCAGGATTTGAACAGGTCGTGGCCGAGAAAACTCACCTGGCTCAAGTCGTGCCCGTTGAGTCGATGATTGTCGCGACCCCGGCTCAGGGCCGGGCTGGACATGTCCAGATTGACCACGTGCTCGGCGCCACCTTCGATGGCGGCGACCGAAAAGCCGCAGGTGTAGGCAAACAGGTTCAACACGCGCTTGCCCTGGGCATGGGCCCGCACCCAGTCGCGGCCGTAACGCATGTCGAGAAACAGGCCGGTGTTCTGCTTGCGGCCCAGGTCCACGCGATAGTGCAAGCCGCCCTCGGTGATGGTCATTTCATCGATCACCTCGCCCAGCAGCCATTCGGTGGTGCTTTGCAGCAGGTAGCGATGTTGCAGCAATAAGGTATGCGCGCCTGATTGGGCCCACTCGGGTGACTGGGTGATTTGCATCAACAGTCGTTTCAAATCTTCCAGCTGCGACGGTTCCGGCTCTTTGAACAGCGCAACCAGCACCACGCCCTGCAGCCAGTCGACGGTCAACTGCTCCAGCCCCGGCCAGCAGCGGCCACGGCCGTGAAACAGCCGACGGGTTTCTGCGGGGGCCGTTGCCAGGGCCATCAGCAGGTGGGCGTGGAGGGTGGAAAGCGCGTCTGAGTTCATCGGGCAGGGTCGGCAGTTTGAGGGGGCGGCATTTTAACCACAATTAAGTAGCCCCGCGCGGTACCAGCGTCCAAACGCCGAGAATGATTCGTAGCCTCTGCATATCAAAAATGAATTTCCGCCAAGACTGCTGCTCATACTTGATAGACAGCGGTTTTAGAGCGCGAAAATCTTAGGTGTAATCAAGGAGTGGCAAAATCATGGGGCCAGTATCGACGGTAGGCACGAACGTTTCTGGCGGGTTGATTCTGGTGGTCGAAGACGACCCGCTGATCCTGGAGTTTCTCTGCGAAATTCTCCAGGACGAAGGGTTCGTGGTTCAACCACAGATTAGTGCGGATGCCGCTTCAGCCTACCTGGAGCAGAACGCGGACAATGTCCGTTTGTTGCTCACCGACATCACTATGCCGGGCACGCTCAACGGCGCAGACCTGGCCAATCAGTTTGGCGACCGCTGGCCAGACAAGCCGATCATGATCATGTCCGGTTTCGAAACACCGCAAAGCGCCGGTGTCAGGCATTCAGTCTCGTTTATCAAAAAGCCTTGGGCACTTGGCCAATTGCTGGACTGCGTCGAAGGCGCCTTGAAGTCCAAGCCCGTCAGTTGAAACGTTATTGCACCGTTTGAGCCCCTCTCGCGGGTAAATGCTACATTGCCAGGCATGCCTGCCTGGCCTTTGCGAGAGGAAGCTGATCCTTGTCTGCTCAACCATCCGTTTTCAATACAGCCTATCGCGCCTTCCTGTTCGATATGGACGGCACCGTGCTCAATTCCATCGCCGCCGCCGAGCGGATCTGGACGATCTGGGCCTTGCGCCACGGGGTGGATGTCGCGTCCTTCCTGCCGACCATTCACGGTGCCCGCGCCATCGACACGGTCAATCGCCAGGGTTTGCCGGGGGTAGATGCCGAGGCAGAGGCAGCGTGGATAACCCAGGCGGAAATCGAGGATGTGGAAGGGATTGTCGAGGTTCGTGGTGCGAAGGCTTTCCTTCAGTCGTTGCCGACAGGCCAATGGGCAATTGTCACTTCCGCACCAAGGGCACTGGCCTTGCGCCGGATGGCGGCGGCGGGGATTCCAGAGCCTGAAGTCATGGTGACAGCCGAAGATGTCAGCGCGGGTAAGCCTGATCCAGCGGGGTATCGGCTGGCGGCGAAACGGCTGGGTGTTGAGGTGACGCAATGTTTGATCTTTGAAGATGCCGCCGTAGGCATTCAGGCGGCGGAAGCGGCGGGGGCGGATCTGGTGATCATCACCGAGACGCATGAACATCCGATTCAGACGGCGCATGCCACATTGGCCGGATATCAGTCGGTGACCACATCTGTGAATCCCGACCACCATCTGCGCCTCAAACAATTCTAACTGTGGGAGCGAGCCTGCTCGCGATAGCGGTGGATCAGGCGCAATTGATGTGACTGAACCACGGCTATCGCGAGCCGGCTCGCTCCCACAATGGTTCTTTGTACTCGTTAATAGAGTCCGGGTATCAGCCGCCAGGTGTTGGCGCAATACTCGTCATATTCACCACCAAACTGCGCCCTCAACAGCGCTTCTTCAGCGCGAATCCGCGCAATCAACGGGATCACCATCAACGCCGTCAGCAACAGCCCCACACCCGAACGAAACGCCAGCGCCCATCCCACCGCAATCACCAGCATCCCCAGGTAGCTGGGATTGCGCAGGTGCCGATAAATCCCGTCGGTGACCAGCCTGTGCCCCGGCTGAATCGCCACCAACCCGCTGAACCGCTTGCCCAACACGAACACGGGCCACAAGCGCAGCGCGCCGCCTACGATGAACAGCAATGCGCCGATCCAGCGCAGGCCTTCACCACCGAAGGTCCAAAAGTCGATCCGGTCGGTGTAGGCCGGCAGGAACCCGCTGAGTAATCCAATCACGCCGAATGCCGGAAGCACCCAGCGATTGGCCCGGTCTTCACGCTCGCCGGAACTCAAGTTGACCTCGGTGAACAGCGAAGCCACAGTCATCACCAGTGTTGCCAAGGCAACTGCCACCAGCGACGCATGCGCAAAATACGCCGCAAACCCGCCCATCCCCCACACCGCCAGGCCCAGGTAGGCGAGGGTGCCGACGATGGCGAAAATCGCCAGTCCGGGGGAGATTTTCATGAGCACCTCGTCATAAAAATGGTCCTGTTCAGTTTAGATAACCGATGCTGCTCATGCGTTCAACTCGGTAACGGTGGCCGGAGTGCAGGGTGAACTAAACTTGGAGAAGAGCCGTTCACCTTTTGGACACTCGCGATGCTGCACATCAAAACGCCGTTGATTCTGCATTGGGGCCTGTCGACCCCGACCCGGCGGATCTGGCTCAAGATGGAAAACCTGCAACCCAGTGGTTCGTTCAAGCTGCGTGGCATGGGGCTTCTGTGCAGTCAGGCCAAGGCGCAGGGAAAACGCCGGGTTGTTTGTCCATCAGGCGGCAACGCCGGTTTTGCCACTGCGATTGCCGCCGCCAGCCTGGGGCTGAACGCCTGCATTGTGGTGCCGCACACGACCCCTGAGACGACCCGCGCCAGGATCCGGAAAACCGGCGCTGAAGTCATTGTCCACGGTAAGGTCTGGGACGAAGCCAATCAACGGGCAAGAGAACTCTCGCAAGACGCGGACACCGAATACGTGCCGGCCTTCGATCACCCGGTGTTGTGGGAAGGGCACAGCACGCTGGTGGATGAAGTCTTGGAAGTGTGTCCTCAAGTGGATGCGATTGTGACATCGGTGGGTGGCGGCGGTTTACTGGCGGGAATCCTCACCGGGTTGATTCGCCATGGCCGCACGGACTGCCGGATCATCGCCTGTGAAACCGAGGGCGCTGCATCGTTTGCCGCTGCCGTGGAGGCCGGGCATCCCGTCAGGTTTGCGCGCATCGACACCGTGGCGACCTCGCTCGGTGCCGCGCAAGTCGCGGCCTGGCCGGTGCAGCACATCAAGGAGTTTGCTTACCAGTGCGTGGTGCTCAGCGATGAGGACGCAATCATGGGCGTGGTTCGTTTCGCCAGAGACATGCGCCAATTGGTGGAACCGGCATGCGGAGTTTCATTAGCGGTCGCGTATCTGGATCATCCCGCCATCACCGATGCACATGACGTGGTGATCGTGGTCTGTGGCGGGGTCAGTATCAGTGCGCAATTAGTCGCCGGGTGGGCGCGCTTATCCGGTAAGCGAGCGAAGTAGGGCCGGAAACGCTCGTCATGTGTCACAAGCCCCACCGCTATTTTTCAGCCTTCATTGGCCGGTAGCATTGCCTTCCTGAATCAGGATGGCTCGGGCCAGGTCTTCATCGCTGGCATTGAGGCCGGGATTGTCCTGACGGATTTTTTTCAGTACCGACTCCAGATAAACCCCGCGAATCTCACCGCCACTGGCAACAAAGCTCGAGGCGTCATCCCGGGCGGGAATCATCAGTTTGTCATCCTTGAACGTCGAGTACAGCGAAGCTGAAACCCCGGCTGAAGTGGCAACATCTTCCGCATCCACTTTGGCCATTGCTGAACCGAAGGGTAAACACAGCAACAGGGAGGAGATAATAATCAGTCGGCGCATGACGGTGTCCTCTGAAAGCGTGCAGCAATTAAGAAGTACCTCTTAGTTTAGGATGCGCGGCGGTCGACAGGAGTTCCTTATCGCCGCAATATCGTTTAAAACGCAGCGGTTGATTGCGCCAGGCACTGGTACCGATGATCAGCGTTTGCGATGCCATTCACTGCGCGGGCTATGCTTTGCAGTGCGCCCACCACCATGGGAGATCTCTCATGATCAACGTACGCACTGCCCGCATGCTTGCCGATTACAAAAACTGGGCCGACCAGCGCCTCTTTGACAGCCTGGCCGCATTGCCGGCGGGGGAGGTCGGTAAAGAACGCGTGTCGGTGTTCAAAAACATGATCGGCACCCTGAACCACATCTACGTAGTGGACTGCATCTGGCAAGCTCACCTCGAAGGCCGAGGGCACGGCTTCAAAACCTCCCATGATCTGTTGCATGCCGACCTTGGCGAACTGCGCATGGCGCAACGGGAGATCGATCACTGGTACTGCGATTGGAGCGAGCGGCAAACCGAGGCGTCGCTGGATAAACCCGTCGAGTTCACGTTTGTCTCAGGCGAAAGCGGCACCATGAGTGCCGGCGCGATGCTGATGCACGTGGTCAACCACGCCAGCTATCACCGGGGCTGGGTGGTCCAGATGTACTTCGAAATCCCGGCCATGCCACCGGTCACGGACTTGCCGGTGTACCTGCGCGAGACCCAACCGACAGCGTTCACGTCGCTGCATGTCCCGGCAGCGGAGCCGACATGTGGTGTGCAATTTTCGAACGCAACCAGCGTTCTGCCGGATCGTTATCGTTGACGCCGTTCCAGACCATGGACAGTTCGGACAGCACAATGTCAAACGGCGGGTCGTCGGCACGCAACTGGCTGCTGCCTTCGATCAACGCACACGCGGCATAATCCGGCACCGAGGCGAGCATATCGGTGCCGGCCAGCAAGGAACGCAAACCGGCGAATTGCGGCACCGCCAAGACCACCCGCCGTGAACGACCGATTCGCGCCAGGTCATTGTCGATGGCCCCGGTCAAGTCCCCGGAAAACGACACCAGTGCATGGGGCCGGTCGCAGAACTCGTCCAGCGTCAGAGGCCCGGGCCGGTCATCGCCGCGCAAAATCTTCACGCTCAAGTCGCGCAACTTCTTGCGCTTGGCGTTGGCCGGCAGCTCCGTGGTGTAGCTGATCCCGACCGAAATCTCGCCGCTGGCGAGCATTGATGACATCAGCAGAAAATTCACCCGCCGCACCACCACCACAACGTTCTGCGCCTCCTCGCGAATCTGCTTGAGCAACGGCGGAAACAGACCGAACTCGGCGTCGTCGGACAGGCCGATGCGAAACACATCACGACTGGTGGCCGGGTCGAAATCCTTGGCCCGGCTGACCGCACCGGAAATAGTGTCCATCGCCGGTTGCAACTCCTTGAGAATCGCCAGCGCACGCGGGGTTGGCTCCAGTGTTCGACCATTGCGCACCAGCAACGCGTCGTCGAACAGATCGCGCAACTTCGCCAGCGAAGCACTGACAGCGGGCTGACCGAGGAACAGCTTCTCCCCGGCGCGGGTGAGGTTTTTCTCGAACATCAATGTTTCGAAAATCACCAACAGGTTCATGTCCACGCGGCGCAGGTCATTGCGGTTCATGGGGATTGCTCGCAGGTTTTTTGGGTCTGTTCAGTAAAGCATCAATCCTGAATTGGTCATTAAACGGTGATGTTTAACACACATCTCCAGATACTCTCTCAGGCTACACATCCTTGCGCCGTTACCTACGACTGCGCCAGAATCCGCCGGCTTGTGCGCCTTGGGCCTGGACTTTATCGTTTCCGGGTCGCTGACAAATCAGCGATCGGGTTTAGCGACCCGAACCTTTGTAGGCGCAGCAGCGCTCCAAACTCTCTTGCAGAATGTTCACGTCTGCGATTGATGTCATGGCGGCTGTGCGCGGGAGACCTTCGGGTCTGCCGGGCGCCTACACCCGGTTCGCTAACCTGCGTGCAGCCGCCACCCTTTCTTGTTTAGCGACAGGTCCAGGTGGCTCCATTAATTGTAGGAGTTTCACTATGTTCAAGATCACACCCAACCCACCCGAAACCGACGACGTTTCCCCCTACGAATCCACCGATGCCAAAAAGCTCAACAACGCCGCCGACCGTGCCCTCGATTACTACCTCAAACCGGTCATTCCCAAAGACACCCCACGCAAACCCAGCACGATTTTCTTCGTCGCCCCCGAGACCGATGACGAAACCTTGTTGGTCAATGCCTGTGAGTCATTGGCGTCAGCGAGTGTCATGTTGAGTGATTTCGCGGGGCAGTTGAGCGGCCCGCAGCGCCATACCGTGCTCGGCATTCAACAGTCCGTCATGTTGGGGGAACTGGCGGTGAACCGGATGCTGGATAACGTCGATCCGCAGAACGCTTGACGCAGTGATCGTTCCCACGCTCTGCGTGGGAATGCAGCCCCGGACGCTCTGCGTCCCGTTCGAAAGCTGGAACGCGGAGCGTCCCTTGAGGCATTCCCACGCGGAGCGTGGGAACGATCATTGAGCCGTCCCGGGCTCCGTCAGTACCTTCCTGAACGTCTCCACCAACGGCCGCAAATTGATCCGGTGCCACGCCGCCCACAATGGCGTGGTAAACGAAATCCACGGTACTTCCCGCAGCACCACGCCCGGTGGTGCATTCCTGCTCAAACCCTTCTGAATCATCGCAATCCCCAACCCCGACGCTACCAGCCCCAACGCCGTGAAGGGTTCGGTGGCTTCCATGCGGATGTCCGGGGTGAATCCGGCGCGGATGCAGGCGCTGACGAAGTCGTCGCGGCTGGTGACGTTTTGCCGGTGTTGCACGCCGATCCATTCCTGATCGGCCAGGTCCGCCGGGGTCAGTGCCGACTGATGGGCGAGGGGATGGTGCTCCGGCAGCGCCAGCAACATCGGGTCGTCCAGTACTTGAAAGCCCAGCAAATCCGGGTCCTCGGCGACGGGTGGTTCGCTGACCAGGGCGATATCCAGACTACGCTGGCGAAGGCCTTCGAGTTGTTCGGCGGAGCTCAGGTTGTACAGCGCGACATGCACGTTCGGCCGGTCGACGCGCAGCACGCGCAAGGCATTCGGCAGCACGCCGGCGTGCATGGCGTTCTCGATGTAGCCGATGCACAAGCCGCCTTCTTCGCCGCGACCGAGGCGTTTGCCGAGGGATTCAAGGCGATTGGCGTGGGTCAGCAGGGCGCGGGTTTCGGCGAGGAAGGTCTGGCCGTCGCGGGTCAGGCGGATGCGTTGCTGGCTGCGTTCGAACAGGGTCAGGCCCAGGCGTTCTTCGAGCTGGGCGATCTGCCGGCTCAGGGGCGACTGGGAAATGTGCAGGCGTTCGGCGGCGCGACCGACGTGTTCCTCTTCGGCGACGGCGACGAAGTAGCGCAATTGGCGGATGTCGATCATGTAAGACCTATAGGGACTTAAGTGCTGCACATTATGTCTTGGACGGTCCGACCGCCGCAATCTAGGATCTGCTCAACGGTCAGGCAACTGGCCAATGAAACTGACGAGGATTGAATCATGAGCTTGAAAGACAAACTGCCCGGCGCGCTGGGTTTCGGCACCGCGCCCTTGGGCAACATGTTCCGCGCCATCCCTGAAGAAGAGGCGCTGGCCACTGTGCACGCCGCTTGGGATGCCGGCGTACGTTACTTCGACACCGCACCGTTTTACGGTTCGGGTCTGTCGGAAATCCGCTTGGGTAACGCACTGGCGAAGTACAACCGCGATGACTATGTGCTGAGCAGCAAGGTCGGCCGGGTCATTCTTGATGAAGTCGAAGACGCAGCAGCCCGTGACTTGGGCGAGAAGAGCGGGGTGTTCGAACACGGCTTACCGAACAAGATCGTCAACGACTACAGCGCCGATGCGACGCTGCGTTCCATTGAAGACAGCCTCAAGCGTCTACAAACCGACCGTCTGGACATCGTCTGGGTGCATGACATCGCGCAGGACTTTTACGGTGATCAATGGCTGGAATATTTCAACCAGGCCCGCACCGGCGCGTTCAAAGTGCTGACCCGTTTGCGCGAAGAAGGCGTCATCAAGGGCTGGGGCCTGGGCGTGAACAAGGTCGAGCCGTGCGAGTTGACCCTTGATCTCACCGAAGCACAGCCGGACGGTTTTCTGCTGGCGGGTCGCTACACTCTTCTGGACCACGACCGTGCCTTGCAGCGTCTGATGGACGCCGCGTTGGCGCAGAACGTCGAGATCGTGGTCGGTGGTCCTTACAGCTCGGGCATTCTGGCTGGGGGCACACACTTCGAATACCAGCAGGCCAGCCCGGCGATCATCAATAAAGTCGAGCACATCAAACGTATCGCCGCCGCACACGGTGTCGATATCAAGGCCGCGGCGTTGCAGTTTTCGTTGGCCAACCCGGCGGTGGCGGCGGTGATTCCAGGGTCCAGCCGTCCAGAGCGGATAGCTGAAGACGTTGCCGCACTGTCGGCGGTAATTCCCCCAGCTTTTTGGCAAGCAATGCGTGACGCAAAACTGGTGTCCGACCGCGCGCCATTGCCAATCACAGGAGTTTGAACATGAAGATCGATCTGAGTGGAAAACTCGCCATTGTCAGCGGCAGCACTGCCGGCATTGGCTTGGGCATCAGCAAGGCGCTCGCCGAATCCGGTGCCACGGTGGTGGTGATCGGACGCGAAACGGCCAAGGTCGACCAGGCGCTGGCGAGCATTCGTCAGAGTGTGCCCGGTGCGCAGTTGCGTGGTCTCACCGCCGACCTGGGCACCGCCGAAGGCGCCGAGGTTCTGTTCGCCGCCGAGCCGCGTGCGGACATCTTGGTGAACAACCTCGGCATCTTTAACGACGTGGATTTTTTCGACACGCCCGACAGCGAGTGGACGCGCTTCTATGAGGTCAACGTGATCTCCGGCGTGCGCCTGTCCCGACATTACGTGCCGGACATGGTCAAGCAGGGTTGGGGCCGGGTGATCTTCGTGTCCTCGGAATCTGGCATCTCGATCCCCGCCGACATGCTCAACTATGGCGTGACCAAAAGCGCTAACCTGGCGGTGTCCCATGGCCTGGCCAAACGCCTGGCGGGCACTGGTGTGACAGTCAATGCGATCCTGCCCGGCCCGACGTTGACCGATGGCCTGGAGCAGATGCTCAAGGACGCCACCGCCGCATCCGGTCGCAGCGTTCGCGAAGAGGCTGATGCGTTTGTGCTCAAGGCGCGGCCGACGTCGATCATCCAGCGCGTGGCGGATGTCGAAGAGGTTGCGAATCTTGTGGCGTACATCGCTTCACCGCTGTCCTCGGCCACTACGGGCGCGGCATTACGCGTCGACGGCGGTGTCGTCGACAGCATGGCGATTTGATTTTTTTTGATTAAGAGAGAGCATTACATGGCAACTGCATCAGCGTTTACCGATATCCCGGCTTCGGCCGATGAAGTGTGGCAATTGATTGGCGGCTTCAACTCGCTGCCGGACTGGCTGCCATTTATTCCGCAAAGCGAATTGAGTGAAGGCGGACGGGTGCGTAGCCTGCAAACGGCGGACGGCGCGGCGATCGTTGAGCGGCTTGAGGCGTTTGATAACGTCGGGAAGACGTACAGCTATTCGATTGAGCAGGCGCCGTTTCCGGCTACGGCGTATCTGGCGACGATCAAGGTCGAAGTGCAGGGGCAGGGGGCTCGGGTAACGTGGTCGGGGCGGTTTGAGCCGGTGGGTGTGAGTGAGGAAGAAGTGGTGGCGTTGTTTAGCGGGATTTATCAGGGTGGGCTGGAGGCATTGCGGGCCAATTACCCAGCCTAGAAATACGAGTTGACCCTGTAGCAGCTGCCGAGCCTGCGAGGCTGCGCTCGGCTGCGAAGCAGTCGTAAAACCAGAGCACGCGGTCTGTCAGATACACCGCGTTGTCTGATTTCACGACTGCTTCGCCCGAGCGCGGACCGAGCCGAACGCAGCCTCGCAGGCTCGGCAGCTGCTACAAGGGTTGTGTCAGGGCTGAGTTTTTGCAATCAAGCACCAACCGTGCGCCACCGAGTTCGCTGCTGCCCACTTCAAGCGCAAACCCATGCAGGCTGGCAATCGCCGCGACGATCGACAATCCCAACCCAAACCCGCTTTTCTGATGCCCCCCCTCAGCACGATAGAAGCGCTGAAACACCGCCTCGCGCTCGGCTTCTGGGATGCCCGGGCCGGAGTCGAGCACTTCGATTCGCGTAAACCCGCCCTCACTGACCCCACGCAAAATCACCTCGCCCCCCGGCGGCGTGAATTTGATCGAATTGCTCAGCAGATTCGCCACGGCCTCGAACAACAGCGCCCGATCCCCGTTGAGGTCTGGCAACGATGTCGGCAATTGCAGGGTGAAAATCAATTCTCCTTCTTCCGCCAGCGGCAGGTAAAAGTCGTGCAGCTCTTGCAGCAACGGCACCGGGTCCAGTTGCACAAAACCTGACCTGCGCTGGCGATCCTCCAACTCGGAAATCCGCAGCAACCCACGAAAGCGCGCCATCAGGGTGTCTGCTTCACCGAGCACGGAATCCAGTTGCACGGCCAGCGTCGAGCCGTCTTCAGCCTGCTGCTGAATCCGGTACAGCTGCGCCCGCAGGCGCGTCAACGGGGTGCGCAGGTCGTGGGCGATGTTATCGCAGACCCCCTTGACCTCGTGCATCAACCGCTCGATGCGTTCCAGCATGGCGTTGACGATGGCGGCGAGCATATCCAGTTCATCGCGGCGGTCGGACAAGGGCAGGCGTCGGGTCAAATCACCGGCGACGATGGCTTCGGCGCTGGCCTGGATCGCGCGGATACGCCGCAGGGGGCGGCGGCGCAACACGTGCCAACCGACGATGCCTGGAATGATCGTCAGCGTGACACCCCAGAGCAACGCATGCAGGATGATCCGGGTGACGGCAAACAACGAACCGTTGTCACGCACCAGCACCAGCCAGCGACCGTCCCGGGTCTGGGTCGCGACCGCGTCGCAGCTGTCGGCGGGCAGGGTCGGGTCGTCGGAGTCGGCGCAGTCGGTGAGCATGTGGATTTTGCCGTCCAGCGGCAGGCCTTCGGGCATGTGGCGCAGGGCACCGCTGAGGTAGCGGTGCTCCGCATCGAACAGGCCATAGGCGTCGATGCCGCGAATGTCGAAGGTCATGCTCACGGCGAGGGCGTCCGCCAATTGTTCTCCTTGAAAGTGCGAAAACAAATGCTGACGCTGCATCAGCGAGTGTTTGGCCAGGTTGTCCAGGTAAGACGACACCTCGTAGTACATGACGCCCATGAGAATCGCGCTCCAGATCACGAACAGCGAACTGTAGAGTGCCAGCAAGCGGCTGCTGGAGGAACGCCAGCCGTTAGACGGGTTCGGCAATGACATAACCCGAGCCTCGCACGGTCCGAATCAGTGGGGCCTGACCTTGTTGATCAATCTTCTTGCGCAAACGACCGATGTGCACGTCGATCAGGTTGGTGCCGGGGTCGAAGTGATAGCCCCAGACCTCTTCGAAAATCATCATGCGCGACAAAATCTGCCCGGTGTTGCGCATCAGGAATTCGAGCAGTTTGTACTCGGTCGGCAGCAGCGTCAGCAGCAGGCCGGCGCGGCTGGCTTCGTGGCTGATCAGGTTGAGCTCAAGGTCCGCCACTCGCAGTGTGGTGGCTTGCGCGGTGACGGTGTTCTGCCGGCGCAGCAACACTTCAACGCGGGCGGCCATTTCATCGGTGGCGAACGGCTTGGTCAGGTAGTCGTCACCGCCAGCGCGCAAACCGCGCACCCGCTCATCGACGTCGGAGAGGGCGCTGATCATCAGGATCGGCGTGGCCACGCCCATGGTCCGCAGCGTGGTGACAATCGCCAGGCCATCGAGCTCCGGCAGCATGCGGTCGAGGGTGATCAGGTCGTAGTCACCACTGACCGCACGCGCAAGACCTTCACGGCCATTGTCGACCCAATCGACATCGAGGCCGTGGCTGCTCAATTCGGCGACGATTTCCCGGGCGGTCACGGCGTCGTCTTCGATGGTCAAGATGCGGGTCATAAGGTTGGCCTGATTTGCGGTGCTCACTGATGAGCAGCATTTTGCCAAGAAATGATCGATAGCTTCCTGAATAAAACTTCATGCACTGGCTATTTCAATCAATGCAGAAAACCCGTCGTGTTGACGTGTTCCTTGCAAATTGCATGAGAAAAGGAAGTTCAATCTTTATAGGTTATTGAAAAATAACAATTTATTTTAGTTTCGGGTCTGGCACGGTGACTGCAATGGTCCAGTCGAAGAGTTGTAACACCATCTTTCCTGCCTGGAGCGATACAACAATGAATAGATCTTCTGATGGTTTTTATCCCGTCGCAGAAGAAACCAGCACGCTCTCGGGTGTGTCCTGGGGGGCGATCTTCGCCGGGGCCGCTGCGGCGGCGGCGTTGTCGCTGATCCTGGTGCTGCTCGGTTTCGGCCTGGGTTTTTCGGCGGTCTCTCCCTGGGCCAATGAAGGCGTCAGCGCCAAGGGCCTGGGCATCTCAACCATCGTATGGCTGGCGGTGACGCAAATCGTGGCTTCCGGACTCGGCGGTTACATTGCCGGTCGCTTGCGGGTCAAGTGGGCCTACATGCACGGGGATGAAGTGTATTTCCGTGATACCGCCCATGGCTTCCTCGCCTGGTGCGTGGCGACATTGGTAACCGCGACCCTGGTGGTCGGCTCGGTCAGCAGTATTGTCAGCGGTGGCGTGCAGGCCGGGGCAAACGTTGTCGGCGGGGCAGCCAGTGCGGCCACTCAAGCCGCAGGCACTGCTGCCGGTAAAACCGACAGCGACCAATACGGTTATTTCGTCGACAGCCTGTTCCGTAGCGATAGCCCCGCAGAGGTCAGCGATGAAGCCGCGCGTGGCACGGTGACCCGCATCTTCGCTCGTAGCTTGAGCAACGGCCAATTAGCTGCCGAAGACCGGACCTATCTCGCACAAATGGTTGCCCAGCGCACCAACCTGACCCAGGCCGACGCCGAACGTCGTGTCGATGAAGTCTACGCCCGCACGCAAAAAGCCATTGCCGACGCCAAGCTGGCAGCCCAGCAAGCCGCTGACACCGCCGCTAAAGTCGCTGCCTGGACTTCGCTGTGGATGTTCATTGCACTGCTGATCGGTGCGTTTTTCGCCAGCCTTGCCGCCACCTATGGCGGTCGTCGTCGGGACGCCGTGGTGTATGTGGAAACCGACGCCTACGTCACCACTACTTCGCTGCCACCTGTTCGCTAACCCAGGAGAATCATCATGCGCTCATTACTTTTGTTCTTTCTTGGCGTGCCAATCCCGATCATCATCCTGATCGCCCTGTTCATGCATTGATCCGCTGAGGCTCATTGCCTCTGCCGCTTCTGCCTCTGGTAGAAGCGGCGTTTTGCTGTGTGGTATCCCACTGGGGGAACGAGCCTGCTCGCGATGACGGCCCAAGTAGCACTCCATTTCTTAAACTTTCCCCGCTTCCTGCTCCTCCAGCTGATCCGACTCAAACAATTTAGCCAGTTCCGCCCGCGCTTCCTGCGCAGTCTGCAACACCTTCGCCGCATCGTCATACACCGCGTGCTGCGCCTCCAACACCTGTTCATCGTGATGCTGGAAACGCTTGATCCGCGCATCGGCCTGGGCCTGGGTCAGTCCCAGTCCAACCAGCGTGCGCCGGCTCATTTCCAGGCTCGAGTAATAGGTTTCGCGAATCGCCTCGGCACCAAGGTCCACCAGGCGGTGCACATGCTGGCGGTTACGCGCCCGGGCGATGATTTTGATGTGCGGGTACAAGCGGTGCACCACCTCGGCGGTCTTGATGTTGGTGTCCGGATCATCGGTGGCAATGATGAAATATTCCGCCTGTTCGACCTTGGCCGCGCTGAGGATTTCCGGGCGCATCGGGTCGCCATAAAACACCGGCACACCACCGAAACTGCGGGACAGTTCGATGGTTTCCACGGAGGTGTCGAGCGCCACGAACTTGATGTTTTGCGCCCGCAGAATTCGCGACACGATCTGACCCATCCGGCCCATGCCGGCAATCACCACACGTGGCGCATCGGTGTCGATTTGGCGGAATGTTTCCGGCACCACGACCGGTTGCACCTTGGGCGAATACAGCCGGGCGCACAGCAGCAACAGCAGCGGCGTCACTGCCATGGACAGGGTGATCGTCAGCACCAGCAAGTCGTACAGGTGCGGCTCGAACAAGCCTTGGTCGCGGCCGATCTTGAACACCACAAACGCGAACTCACCACCGGCCGCCAACACGATGCCCAGACGCAGCGCATTGACTTTGCCCAAGCCACCGGCCAATCGGCCGACGATAAACAGCAGTGGCAATTTGATTGCGATCAGCAGTAGCGTCAGCCCGAGCACGGCAATCGGCGCGCTGAGCAGCAGGCTCAAGTTGGCACCCATGCCGACACTGATGAAGAACAGGCCCAGCAGCAGGCCTTTGAACGGTTCGATCTGCGCTTCCAGTTCATGGCGGTATTCAGAGTCCGCCAGCAGCAACCCGGCGAGGAACGCGCCAAGCGCCATGGACACGCCGACCAGGTCCATCAGCCATGCGGTACCGATCACTACCAGCAGCGCCGTGGCGGTGGACACCTCCGGCAAACGGGTCTTGGCGACCACGCGAAACACCGGGCGCAGCAGATAGCGTCCGCCGATCACCACCACCGCAATGCTGCCCAACACCCGCAGACCATGATTCACATTGTCGGCCGCCGTGCTGGCATGATCGCCACCCGCCAGCAGCGGCACCATGGCAATCAGCGGGATCGCGGCGATGTCCTGAAACAGCAGAATCGCAAACGCCAACCGGCCGTGAGGGCTGGTCAGTTCCTTTCGTTCGGCCAGGCTTTGCAAGCCAAACGCGGTGGACGACAACGCAAGGCCAAGGCCCAGCACGATGGCGCTGTTCAGCGGCTGACCGAAGACGAAAAGCGCCAGCACACCAATCACCGAACCCGTCAGCAGCACCTGCGCCAGCCCCACGCCGAACACCGATTTGCGCATCACCCACAAGCGACGCGGCGACAGTTCCAGGCCGATGACGAACAGCAGCAATACCACGCCGAGTTCAGAAATGTGGCTGACACTTTGCGGGTTGCCGATCAGCCCCAGCACCGAGGGCCCGATGAGGACACCGGCAAACAGATAACCCAGCACGGCTCCCAATTGCAGGCGCTTGGCCAAGGGCACGGTGAGCACTGCCGCGAACAGAAACACGACAGCGGCTTGCAACAGGTTCCCTTCATGGGGCATGGCTGACTCCAACACTCGATACGGCGGGGCGCCAAGGATAAAGGCTGCGGCGGGATGCGTCAGCCGTGTTGACTGACAAACCTCATCGCGAGCAGGCTCGCTCCCACATTTGATCTTCAGTGAACACAAATTTTGTGCCCGATTTAGATCCATTGTGGGAGCGAGCCCGCTCGCGATGGCGCCCGAACGAGCAACCAGGCAATCAGATAAATGCCTCGATATGCGCCATCCCCCGAGCCACATACTCATCCTTCTCGCCCACCGGCGCGAAGTTGTGCAACACCTCCCGAGCCGCTTCAGTGCCTTTGAGCCGAGCCAGAAACCACACCGCCAAATACTGCGCCGACAAACAACCCCCCGCTGTCGCGACATTCCCATTGGCATAAAACGCTTGATTGACGACATTTACCCCAGCCGCCTGCACCCACGGTTTGCTGATGGCGTCGGTACAAGCGGGGGCGTCGCCGAGCAAGCCGAGCTTTGCCAGTAAAAAGGTGCCAGAACATTGTGCAGCCAGTAACTGCCGGCCTGGATCGAAACGCAGTTGATCCATGATCGCCGGATCCTCAGCCACTTCACGGGTCTTGCGCCCGCTGCCGACCAGCACAGCATCCGCCTGACAAGCCTCGGCCAGATCAATCTGCGCATCGATGGTCAAACCATTCATGGACGTGACACGCGGCGTCGGCGAAGCGATGCTCACACGCCAGTCCTTGTCCCCCAGCAGCGACACCCGGCTAAGCATGCCGTAAGCGATCAGGGAATCCAGTTCGTTGAAACCGTCGAAGGTCAGAATGGCAATGTGCATGGCGGCTAGTCCTGAATGTGTTCACGCAGCCTACGCCAGGCCGGGGCGCAATCCCCGGTACAGTCAGGTGCAGAATCATCGCAACAGAAGGAAGTACCCTGGTGGGGCGTTTAAGCCCTATGGGTCGGGAGCTCGCACCGGGCTCTCGGTGCCAACCGATACTGATTATTCCCGCTGCGCTTGGCCTCATACATCGCCAGGTCCGCTATATGGATCAGCCGGTCCATGCTCCATGCTTGGCGCGGGGTCCGGGTACACAATGAGAGTAATCAGTATTGGGCATTAAACCGCAGGGTAAGTAAGTGTTTATGTTAGTTCACCCGGCCGCACCATCCGGGTAAAGGCATCTGAAGAGTTGCAAGCAGGATGATTTTCTGGGAAAACCACGTCCCTCGAATTCCGCAAACAGACCAACATCGTCATGAATGAACAACTGCAAATCATCGACCTCCAGCCCGGCGACGGTAAAGCCGCCATAAAAGGTGCACTGATCACCACCCAATACCGTGGTTGGCTGGAAGACGGCACTGAATTCGACTCGTCCTACAGCCGTGGCAAACCGTTCCAGTGTGTGATTGGCACCGGGCGCGTTATCAAAGGGTGGGATCAGGGGATCATCGGCATGCAGGTTGGCGGCAAGCGCAAGCTGTTGGTGCCAGCGCATCTGGCCTATGGCGAACGGACGATGGGCAAGATCACGCCGAATTCGAACCTGATTTTCGAGATTGAGTTGCTGGAAGTGCTGACTCGGGATGATTGAGTGAGGTCTGATCTGAATTAATTCGCTGCAGAGTCGCAAGCCAACAGACAAGCGATCCGGCAGTAACCAGCACTGACCCTGCCAAAACTGCGCATCCAACTCCGCACCCAGCCATACCACAGCAAATGCTGACGATAGCACCGGTGCGGAATCAGATCTTCGGCCCGGTGCTCGCGGTCACGACCTTCACCACCATCGACGAAGCCATCGCCCTGGCCAATGATTCGGTATATGGACTGGCGGCATCTGTCTACACCGACAATCTGCGCAACGCTATCAAGCTTTCACGTGAAATTCGCGCGGGTATCGTGACGGTCAATTGCTTCGGTGAAGGGGATGCTTCGACACCGTTTGGCGGATACAGCAGGCCTGAAAGATATTCATCGAATTTGGTGGCCCTTTCGCGAGCAGTCTGACTAACAAACGCCGTAAGACTCAGCCTTGCCACCCCCTGCATTCGTCAAATTCTTCGGCCGATCCCCAGACAACGCCATCAGTGAATGCACCGCAATCGTGGCCATCGTCTCCCGCGTCTCCCGCGTCTCCCGCGTCTCATGCATCGCTGACTCCATGTGGGGCTTCGCCATCACGTTGTTTAACGTCACCAGCGGCGAATCCTGTTCAGTGGTTCAAACTTAAACACCCCAGGCTAGCCCCCGCATCTGCCCCGCATGCAGCGCTTCGATGAGCGCCAATTGTTTCCTTCGGGGGGAGCGAAAAAGGAAAGCCGATCCGCTCCTGGCTTGTTCAGAATAATCGGTGAGCGCTGCCAATTTCCTATCGAAAAGATTCGCAGCAAAACAATGCCCCTCGTTGGGCGAACATCAGGCATGGATCCATCCCTGTTTTGGGAAGCAGCTTGATGCTAATTAAACAACGCTGCAGTCAGACTAGGGTGAAACAAAATTATCATTTCAACTACGAGTAAAGCGGCGAGTTATTTGACGCAATCAGCAGTTCCGGATGCGACACAGGCTACAGCAATAAAAAGTGTTTCCCTGCAAAATATATCAACTAAATCTTTACAGGATTTCGCCCGCCTCGCGGGGAGTAATATTGAGGCAAACACCCTTTTTAATGAAAGTAATGATGATGTACCGATCTTCCAAAGAGATCCAAAAAAAACTATGGATTTTATTAATGAGGGTAACAAGCAAAGAGCTGCCGAATGGGGCATGCCTCTGCATGAGGTAGAGGCGATGGTAGGCGGTGCCAGCACTTTTCGCGACCCCGTATGCGGACTTTCTGCGAATAACATCATGAAGCTTTTTCTGGACGACCGAGAAAATAAATACAGTTACTCGAAGGCGGAAAATCTGGATTTGTCAATGTTGAAGTCCAAGCTGAACTCATTACCTGTCGATAAACACTTCTTGCTGAGAGTTCAGGACGGTGGGCTTGGTCATGCTTATATAGTTGATATCCCAGCCGGCGATGAAAAAATACGTCCGGCTTTTCTCTACCAATCGGATCTCGGTGGCGGTGTAACTCGAAGTGTCTCGATCACTGACTGGATGCGGGAAAAGGCTCATATCCCAATTGATATGAATGAAATGTATGCGCACTTCGACAACATGGAATCGGGGAATGTCGATCTGGAGTGCATAGCGAAGCTGTTTGATATTGACAGTAACCCTCTCATCCTCAAGGCAGAACGCTTGCGGTTGGGAAAACCCAGCAAATTTCAAGTTCAACAATATGATCCAGATAGATTGCAAAAAAATGTGGATACTATTGTCTCTCTGTGCAATCAAACGCGGCCACCCTTGGGTTGAACTATCGTCGTAAATGGCGCGAGCGTCGCCGATTTTTTATGTGGCACAATCTTGTTTGATAAATCAGGATCAAATGAATTGGCAAGCCTGCTTGATCAGGTGTTTCGATTAACGTTCAAAGGAACGGTTTATGTGTATCCACTCAAGTAATGCACAACAAACAAATTCAATATCGCAACCTATAGGTAATGATAGAACACTCGATGCGGCGCAAGGGTTGCAGATGGACCTGGATGCTGCCACTGCCATTCCTCATCACGAGTGCTCTATAAATAGGATGCAGAGAGTTTTAAGTAATGCAATGTTCGCAACGAAGATCGATAGTATTGACTTCATTTCAGAAAACGACGTGCTCATTAGAACGGCAAATATCAAAAATAGCCTAAGTCAACATCATCACAATGATCTTCTTGTGCACAGCTCAATGCTGATTGTAAAGGGCGTCGGCGGAGGTGAGTGTACATTTAACAGGATAGAAATGGTTGAGGCTGGCAGAATGGATTGTCTAGTCTCGCATAATGATAGGTACAATATGGGGCTTCGCCTGAGCGAGCGGATTGATACAAAGCCAGATGAATTTTTTCAGCATCGAGATACGTATAAAATACACTTTCCCTGTACCGGTCATAAGTTGCTGTCGGATAAATTAAATACTTTTAGCAGGATTGCGTTTGCGCTTGGCGTGGAAGGGGATGTGCTAAAAAATACGCAACAAATATACGGCGGCGGATCAGATGGCTTGTATAACTGCAATACGTTTGTTGCTAATGTTCTGTCTAAGGCGAGCGGGGAGAATGTTAGCCCAGCGGTTTGAGTGTCCCTGTGCAGAATGAACAGTTGTCGATTGGGGTGAGAGGGCTGAGGATTTTTCTGATCGGTTTGGATAGGCTATGGCGCGTCGTACCACCAACGCCATGTTATGGGAGGGCGCGTGTCGCCAAACAACGAATATACGGCTGTTCAACTGCTGGACGATGCTTATCGGCACTGGACCGGCCAGGGTCTGCCGGCCCCGGAGTCAATAACCGGAACGGAACGCTTGCACTGGTTGCACGAGCACGCGCCGTACAGTCTGTTAGCCCATGGCACTGAAGACGATCCGCGTTTCTTCTTTGCCAATAAACAGACGTTGGCCTGTTTCAAATACGATCTCTCGCAGTTCCTGGGTATGCCGTCGAAGTTCAGCGCTTCACCGTTGGACCGAGCCATGCGCCAGACACTGCTGGAGCAGGTCACGGCCAACGGAATTGCACATGGCTATAGCGGCTGGCGGGTGGACAGGGACGGCAATTCCTTCATGATTTACGAAGGCAAAGTCTGGACGCTTATCGATGAGCACGGCGAACATCGGGGGCAGGCAGCCTTGTTCTGGCCGGATGCAGAGCGTGTTGGAAGGGTAAGTGATTGAAGTTTACCCCGGGGCATTGCTCAAACCGAAGACGAAAAAAAGCCCGGCTATCCAATCGATAACCGGGCTTTTTTGTTCAAGCGAACAGCAACGTCAGATCAAACCTTGACGATCCAGCCTGCTGGCGCTTCGATGTCGCCAGTCTGTACTCCGGTCAGCTCTTTGTAGAGCTTCTGGGTGACGGGGCCGACTTCGGTTTCGCTGTGGAACACGTGCAGGTGGTCGTTGTAGCTGATGCCGCCGATCGGGGTGATCACGGCCGCGGTGCCGCAAGCGCCGGCTTCCTTGAAGTCCGAAAGCTTGTCGATGAACACGTCACCTTCAATCACTTCCAGGCCCAGGCGCGATTTGGCCAGCTCGATCAGCGACAGGCGGGTGATGCCTGGCAGGACCGATGGCGAGTTCGGGGTGACGAACTTGTTGTCGTGGGTGATCCCGAAGAAGTTGGCCGAACCGACTTCTTCGATCTTGGTGTGGGTCATCGGGTCCAGGTAGATGCAGTCGGCGTAGTGCGCCTTTTTGGCCTGGGAACCTGGCATCAGGCTGGCGGCGTAGTTGCCACCGACCTTGGCCGCGCCGGTACCTTGTGGGGCGGCACGGTCGAAGCTGGAGATAAGGAAGTTGTGCGGGGTCAGGCCGCCCTTGAAGTAGGCGCCGACCGGAATGGCGAAGATCGAGAAGATGAACTCGGGGGCGGTACGCACGCCGATGTTGTCACCCACGCCGATCACGAACGGACGCAGGTACAGCGCGCCGCCGGTGCCGTAAGGCGGGATGAAACGCTCGTTTGCGCGAACCACTGCCTTGCAGGCTTCGATGAACTGTTCGGTCTCGACGAACGGCATCAGCAGGCGAGCACAGCTGCGCTGCATGCGCAGGGCGTTCTGGTCCGGGCGGAACAGGTTGATCGAACCGTCCTTGCAACGATAGGCCTTCATGCCTTCGAAGCATTGCTGGCCATAGTGAAGGGCCGTGGAGCCTTCGCTGATGTGCAGCACGTTGTCTTCGGTCAGGGTGCCCTTGTCCCACTCGCCATTGCGCCAGTACGACAAGAAACGCTTGTCTGTCTTGATGTAGTCAAAACCCAGCTTGTCCCAATTGATGCTTTCGTTACCCATGACACCCTCTATCACTGAACAACCGCCGAAACGGTTCAAGGCTTCTGACGTTTTTTGGATGGGGACAACAATACTTCATTCCGGACCCATTTCGCAGCCTGCAATTTGATCTCTGCGACCATCGATACGTCCCGGTGTAGCAGCTGTCGAGCACCGCGAGGCAGCGTCCGGCGACGAAGTCGTCGTAATCCAGCTGGCTCGGTGTGCCTGAAAGCACTGGGTGGCAGGTTTTGCGACGACTTCGTCGCCGGACGCTGTCTCGCGGTGCTCGTCAGCTGCTACAGGGTTTTGCGTCTGTTTTTACAGATGCAACGCGTGGCCTAGGGCCCGCAGCGCCGCTTCCTGCACAGCCTCGCCCAGCGTCGGATGCGCATGGATGGTGCCGCCGATGTCTTCCAGCCGTGCACCCATTTCCAGGCTTTGTGCGAACGCCGTAGACAGTTCGGAAACCCCCACACCCACCGCTTGCCAGCCGACAATCACATGATTGTCCCGACGAGCGACAACCCGCACAAAGCCGCTTTTCGATTCCAGCGTCATCGCCCGGCCATTGGCCGCGAACGGGAAGCTTGCGACGATACAGTCCAGACCGGCGGTCTTGGCCTCGTCCGGGGTCTGGCCGACCACCACCAGTTCCGGGTCGGTAAAGCACACGGCCGCAATGGCAGTAGGGTTGAACTCGCGGGTTTTACCGCTGATCAGTTCGGCCACCATCTCGCCCTGAGCCATGGCCCGGTGCGCGAGCATCGGTTCGCCGCTCAGGTCGCCGATGGCGTACACGTTGCGCATGCTGGTCTGGCAGCGGTGGTCGATCTTGATCGCCGAGCCATTCATGTCCAGGTTCAGCGCTTCGAGGTTCCAGCCCTGAGTGTTGGGTTTGCGGCCCACGGCCACCAAAACTTGATCTGTTTCCAGGTTCAGGGTGTCGCCATCCGGACCCAGTACCTGCAATGAATTACTTGCTGAGTCAAAGCCTTGAACGCTGTGCTTCAAGTAAAGCTTCACGCCGAGCTTTTTCAGTTCGTCGTGGACTGGCTGGGTCAGTTCAGCGTCGTAGGCGGGCAGAATGCGTTCTTGCGCCTCGACCACGCTGACATCGGCGCCGAGCTTGCGATAGGCAATCCCCAGTTCCAGACCGATATAACCGCCACCGACCACGGTCAGCCGTTTTGGCACGGACGTCGGCGCCAGGGCTTCGGTGGAGGAGATGATCGGGCCGCCAATCGGTAGCATCGGCAGGTTCACGCTTTTCGACCCGGTGGCCAGCACCAGGTGCTCGCACTGAATGCGCGTGTCGCCGACGTCGACGGTTTTACCGTCAACGACCTTGGCCCAGCCTTGAATGACCTGGACTTTGTTCTTTTTCAGCAGCGCCGCGACGCCTGTGGTCAGGCGATCGACGATGCCATCCTTCCATTCGACGCTCTTGGTGATGTCGAGGGTCGGTGCCGAAACGCTGATGCCCAAGGTCGAGTGCTGGCTGTGGTGTTGCGTCTGGTGGAACTGCTCAGCCACGTGGATCAACGCTTTGGATGGGATGCAGCCGATGTTCAGGCAGGTACCGCCCAGCGATTCGCCTTCCACCAGAATGGTTGCAATGCCCAGTTGACCGGCACGGATCGCCGTCACATAACCGCCAGGGCCACCGCCGATGATCAGCAGCGTGGTATTCAAAGTCTGTTGCATGACTTACTCCACAAACAAGGTGGCGGGTTGTTCGAGCAGGCCGCGAACGGCCTGGATGAATTGCGCCGCGTCCATGCCGTCGACCACGCGGTGATCGAAGGAACTGGAGAGGTTCATCATCTTGCGAATCACGATCTGGCCTTTGACCACGATCGGGCGTTCGACGATCTTGTTGACGCCGACAATCGCCACTTCCGGCAGGTTCAGCACCGGCGTGCTGACAATACCGCCCAAGGCGCCGAGGCTGGTCAGGGTAATGCTCGATCCAGACAATTCATCGCGGCCAGCCTTGCCATTGCGTGCGGCGGTGGCCAAACGGGAGATTTCGGCCGCGTTGTCCCACAGGCTGCGGGCTTCGGCATGACGCACCACCGGCACCATCAAACCGATGTCGGCCTGGGTGGCGATGCCCACATGCACCGCACCGAGGCGGGTGATGACCTGGGCTTCGTCGTCGTAACGGGCGTTGATCTGCGGGAAGTCGCGCAGGGCGACGACCAGCGCGCGAACCAGGAACGGTAGCAAGGTCAGCTTGCCACGGGTTGCGCCGTATTTTTCGTTCAGGTGCGCGCGCAGTTCTTCAACGGCAGTCACGTCGATTTCTTCGACATAGCTGAAGTGTGCGGCGCGCTGGGTAGCGTCCTGCATGCGTTGGGCAATCTTGCGGCGCATGCCGATGACCGGAATCTGCTCTTCATCGTTACGCTGGGCGTACGCGGACGACACGGTCGATGCATTCGACTGATCTTGCGCCAGATAGGCGTCGAGGTCTTCGTGCAATACGCGACCGGCAGGGCCGCTGCCACGTACCAGGCGCAATTGAATGCCGAGGTCCAGGGCGTGTTTGCGCACGGCCGGAGAGGCCAGCGGACGTTCGTCGGCTTCGCGGGCGACCATCGGGCCCTGGCAAACGGCGGCTCGCGGCGCAGCAGCGGCGACCGGTTTGCTTTCCACCACGGCTGCAACTTTAGGCGCTGCAACCGGCGCTTCTTTAACGGGAGCAGGCTGCGCCGACTCTTTAACGTTGCCGGCGCCTTCCACTTCAATACTGATCAGGATGCTGCCAACCGCCATGACTTCACCAGGCACACCGCCCAGCGCGATCACTTTGCCGTGGACCGGCGAAGGGATGTCGACCATCGCCTTGTCGGTCATCACATCGGCCAGCACCTGATCTTCGACGACCATGTCACCGACCTTGACGTGCCATACCGACAACTCAACTTCTGCAATGCCTTCGCCAATGTCCGGCATTTTAATAACGTGCGTGCCCATTCAGACCTCCATAACCCGATGCAAAGCCGCGCCCACTCGGGACGGACCAGGGAAATACGCCCACTCTTGCGCGTGCGGGTAGGGGGTGTCCCAACCGGTGACGCGTTCGATAGGCGCTTCCAGGTAGTGGAAGCAGTGCTCCTGTACCAACGCCACCAACTCGGCGCCAAAGCCACAAGTGCGAGTCGCTTCGTGAACGATCACGCAACGGCCGGTTTTCTTCACCGACTTGACGATGGTGTCCAGGTCCAGCGGCCACAGGCTGCGCAGGTCGATGACTTCAGCGTCGATGCCGGTTTCTTCAGCGGCGACTTGCGACACATAAACAGTGGTGCCGTAAGTCAGGATGGTCACGTCTTTGCCGGGACGGGCGATGGCAGCGACGTCCAGCGGCACGGTGTAGTAACCGTCCGGCACTTGCGCGGCCGGGTGTTTCGACCATGGGGTTACCGGGCGGTCGTGATGGCCATCGAACGGGCCGTTGTACAGGCGTTTTGGCTCAAGGAAGATCACCGGGTCATCGTTTTCGATGGAGGCAATCAGCAGGCCTTTGGCGTCGTAAGGGTTGGACGGCATGACCGTGCGCAGACCGCACACCTGGGTGAACATCGCCTCGATGCTCTGGCTGTGGGTCTGGCCGCCGTAGATGCCGCCGCCGCAAGGCATGCGCAGGGTCATCGGGGCGGTGAACTCTCCGGCCGAGCGATAACGCAGGCGAGCGGCTTCGGAAATGATCTGGTCCGACGCCGGGTACACGTAGTCGGCGAACTGGATCTCGGCCACCGGGCGCAAGCCGTAGGCGCCCATGCCCACGGCGACGCCGACGATACCGCTTTCGGAAATCGGCGCGTCAAACACGCGGGAGGTGCCGTACTTGGTCTGCAAGCCTTCGGTGCAACGGAACACGCCGCCGAAGTAGCCCACGTCCTGGCCGAACACCACGACGTTGTCGTCACGCTCAAGCATCACATCCATGGCCGAGCGCAGGGCCTGGATCATGGTCATGGTGGTCGTAGTCATGGCAGTTTCCAGCTCGATTTTGTTGTTGTGGTCGTTCATGTCAGATCCCCAACTCTTGACGCTGGCGCTTCAAATGCTCAGGCATCTCTTTGTAGACGTCTTCGAACATGGTCGCGGCGCTTGGAATCTGGCCACCGGCGAGGGTGCCGTACTGTTCGGCTTCTTTCTGTGCGGCGATGACTTCGGCTTCCAGCTCGGCGCTGACGGCGGTGTGTTCCTCTTCGGACCAGTGACCGATCTTGATCAGGTGCTGCTTGAGGCGCGCAATCGGGTCGCCCAACGGGAAGTAGCTCCAGTCGTCGGCCGGACGGTACTTGGACGGATCATCAGAGGTGGAGTGTGGACCGGCGCGGTAGGTGACCCATTCGATCATGGTCGGGCCGAGGTTGCGGCGTGCACGTTCGGCGGCCCAGGCAGAGGCGGCATAGACCGCGACGAAATCGTTGCCGTCAACCCGCAGGGAGGCAATGCCGCAACCGACGCCACGACCGGCAAACGTGGTGGCTTCACCGCCAGCAATTGCCTGGAAAGTGGAGATTGCCCACTGGTTGTTGACCACGTTGAGGATCACCGGCGCGCGGTAAACGTGGGCAAAAGTCAGGGCGGTGTGGAAGTCGGATTCAGCGGTGGCGCCGTCGCCGATCCAGGCCGAGGCGATTTTGGTGTCGCCCTTGATCGCCGACGCCATGCCCCAGCCCACGCCTTGTACGAATTGGGTGGCGAGGTTGCCGGAAATGGTGAAGAAGCCGGCATCTTTGACCGAGTACATGATCGGCAACTGACGGCCCTTGAGCGGATCGCGCTCGTTGGACAGCAGTTGGCAGATCAGGCCTACCAGCGGAACGTCGCGGGCCATCAGGATGCTTTGCTGGCGGTAGGTCGGGAAGCACATGTCGTCGATGTTCAAGGCCAGGGCCTGGCCGGTGCCAATGGCTTCTTCGCCGAGGCTCTGCATGTAGAACGACATTTTTTTCTGACGCTGGGCGACCACCATGCGGTTGTCGTAGATCCGCGTCTTGAGCATGGCGCGCATGCCTTTACGCAGGATTTCGAACGGTACGCCTTCAGCCCACGGACCGAGGGCATTGCCCTGGTCGTCGAGCACGCGAATCAGGCCCTTGGCCAGGTCGGCGGTGTCGGCGGGTTCTACGTCGATGGAAGGTTTGCGCACCGTGCCCGCGTCGGTCAGACGCAGGTAGGAGAAGTCGGTTTTGCAACCAGGACGGCCCGAGGGTTCGGGAACGTGCAGTTGCAGCGGTTCGTACGCTTGGTTCATGGCTTCTTCGCTCGATCTTGTGAATTTCTTGTAGTGAGCTGACCGTCATTCCTCTGTGGAAGAATTATTGTCCTACAACAATCATAGGCCCGGCGAAGAAGAATATTTATCTCAGTTTCATTGCGTTGGAGATCATTTGGGGATAAAAAATCTGCATAAACAGAAAAATCAGGTGGTTTTGTCTCATGCGCAAACTGGACCGTACCGATATCGGCATTCTTAACAGCCTTCAAGAGAACGCGCGTATCACCAACGCCGACCTCGCACGCTCGGTCAATCTTTCGCCGACGCCGTGCTTCAATCGGGTCAAGGCCATGGAAGAGTTGGGCCTGATTCGTGAGCAGGTGACGCTGCTGGATGCGAACCTGCTGGGGCTGCATGTGAACGTGTTCATTCACGTCAGTCTGGAGAAACAGGTAGAAGAGGCGTTGCAGCATTTCGAGGAAGCGATCTCGGATCGCCCGGAAGTGATGGAGTGCTATTTGATGGCGGGCGACCCGGACTATTTGATTCGGGTATTGGTGCCGACCATCCAGTCGCTGGAGCGCTTCATGATGGACTTTCTCACCAAAGTCCCCGGTGTGGCGAACATCCGTTCAAGCTTCGCACTCAAGCAGGTGCGCTACAAAACCGCACTGCCGTTGCCGGCCAATGGTTTGACCCTCTCCAGCTGACCCTCCAATCCCTGTAGCAGCTGTCGAGCAGCGCGAGGCAGCGTCCGGCGGCGCAGCCGTCGCAAACCCGGCAATCGGGTTTTGTCAGGCACACCGCACACGCAGCCTCGCGTTGCTCGACAGCTGCTACGTGGAGGGTGGTGAGTCAGAGCTGGTTGATGGGGATTTTCAGGTAGGTCACGCCGTTACTCTCGGCCGGGGGCAAATTCCCCGCCCGCACGTTCACCTGAATCGCCGGTAGCAACAGGTTCGGCATGCCCAGCCCGGCATCGCGCCGCGTGCGCATGTCGACAAATGCCGCCTCATCAATGCCGTCATGCACGTGGATGTTGCTTTTGCGCTGCTCGCCAACCGTGGTCATGCATTGGGGGGCGCGGCCGTCGGGCGGGTAGTCGTGGCAAACGTACAGGCTCACGCTGGCCGGGAAGGCCAGCAGTTTTCGAATCGAGGCGTACAACTGATTGGCGTTGCCGCCGGGAAAGTCGCAGCGCGCGGTGCCCACATCGGGCATGAACAAGGTGTCGCCGACCAGAATCACCTCATCGTCAATCAGGTAAGCCATGTCCGCCGGGGTGTGGCCGGGCACATGCAGGGCGGTGGCCTTGAGGTTGCCGATCATGAACGACTCGTCCGGCGCGAATAGATGATCGAACTGGGAACCATCAATGCGAAACTCCGGCTCCAGGTTGAACAGGCTTTTGAACACGCCTTGAACCTTGCTGATCGACTCCCCAATCGCTATTTTGCCGCCCAGCTCCCGGCGCAGATAAGGTGCGGCAGACAGGTGATCGGCATGGGCGTGGGTTTCCAGCAACCATTGCACCTGCAACTGATGATCGCGCACGAACGCGATGATTTTGTCGGCCTGGGCCGTGCACGTCCTGCCCGCTGCCGGATCGTAGTCGAGCACCGGGTCGACGATGGCGCATTGGCCGCCATCGGCTTCGTGGATCACGTAACTGTAGGTCGACGAGGCAGGGTCGAGGAAAGCTTCAATCAAGGCAGGCATGGTGAGCATTTCTATCTGAACAAGCACCGAGGGTAGTTTCATTTTCCCCGCATTGACCAGCCCCTGATTAATTCAATTGATGAAAAAATCTGCGCGGGCTCTATCCTGTCCGTCATCGATACCGGGCGTTCCCGGCCTTTTTCAACAAATCACGAGTGGTTTATGTTGCTGGCAAGTTTTTTTGGGATGGTCATGGGCCTGGTCCTCGGTTTGACCGGGGCCGGTGGCGGCATTCTTGCGGTGCCGGCCCTGGTGCTGGGGTTGGGATTGACCATGACCCAAGCAGCGCCCGTCGCTTTGTTTGCGGTGGGCAGCGCAGCAGCGGTCGGCGCGATTGACGGGTTGCGGCATGGCTTGGTGCGTTATCGCGCGGCGTTGCTGATCGCGCTGCTCGGCGCGGTGTTTTCCCCGGTGGGCATCTACTTCGCCCATCAGTTGCCGGAAAAAATCCTGATGATTCTGTTCAGTCTGCTGATGGTCATGGTCGCCTGGCGGATGCTGCGCCGTGAGCGGCAGGAAGCAGGGCCGAGCGATCACGGTCACGCCAACTGGGGGCAGAAAAACTGCATGCTTGATCAACAGACCGGGCGTTTTTCCTGGACCGCCAAATGCACGGCGACCCTGGCGTCGCTCGGCGCGGTAACGGGCGTGGTGTCCGGACTGCTCGGCGTGGGCGGCGGCTTTCTGATCGTCCCGGCGTTCAAGCAACTGACCGACGTGCAGATGCGCGGGATCGTCGCCACTTCCCTGATGGTGATCAGCCTGATTTCCGCCATCGGCGTGATCGGCGCGTTTCACGCCGGTGTGCGCATCGATAGCCTTGGTGTCAGTTTCATCGTTGCCAGCATCGTCGGCATGATCATTGGCCGCAAGCTGTGCGCGAAGGTGCCGGCGCGGGCGTTGCAAGTCGGCTTTGCCAGCGTCTGCATTGTGATTGCCGCTTATATGCTGTTCAGGGCCGGCGTCTAAAAACGATACCCTGCATGTGGGCCCGGTCGGGTCCACAGCGAAGTTCGCCACCGCTCTCATCCCATCGAAGCGTCTGACCGCTACCCAAGTAGCATTCGTTGCGCTGTGCGGGTTTCGTAAACTCCCTGCTCAACCATACGCACCTGCGGGAGGCGACGATGCAGCAGGTCCAGGGTGAAGGTGTCGTCAGCGCAATGTCCCAGGCCACCGATGCCCGACAAGTGGCGCAGGAGCTGGCGCGTCAATTGTTGCACCCGCATCTGGGCTTCGTGCTGTTTTTCTGTTCCGCCGAATATGACTTGCAGGCGCTGGGCGAGGCCTTGCAACACAGTTTCGGGGGTATTCGTCTGGTGGGCTGCACCAGTGCCGGGGAAATCACCCCGCTGGGCTATGGACGCAATTGCGTGACGGCGGTGGGTTTCGATCACCGGCATTTTTCCATTGCGATCGAGTTGATCGACGAAATGGAACACTTCAGCCTGATCGATGCGCAGCAAATGGTTGAGCGCCTGGTCAGCGGCTGTCGCAGCAACACCCTGGCACCGATCAAGGGCAACAGTTTTGCCCTGACCCTGCTCGATGGTTTGTCCAGCCGCGAAGAAATGGTCCTCGCCGCTTTGAGTGCCGCACTGGGCGACATTCCCCATTTTGGCGGTTCGGCCGGTGACGACAACTACCTGACCCATACCCATGTGTACTTCGATGGCGCCTTTCACAGCGGCGCGGCGGTGGTCGTGCTGGTCAATACCTGGCTGGATTTCGAAGTGTTCACCACCCACCACATGCTGCCCCGGGCCGAAAAGCTGGTGGTCACCGGGGCCGACAGCGCGTCGCGCCGTGTCTATGAACTCAACGCGGAACCCGCCGCCGCCGAATACGCCCGGCACATCGGTGTGCCGGTGAGTGCGCTGGATCACCGAATCTTCGCCGCGCACCCGTTGGCCGTGAAAATCAACGAGCAGTATTACGTGCGCGCGATTCAGCAGGTGCATGCGGACTTGAGTCTGAGTTTTTACTGCGCCGTGGAGAATGGCATCGTGCTCACCGCCATGACCCCAGGGCCCATGCTGCCGAACCTGAAAAGCTTGTTCGAGGGGCTGGAGGAGCGCTTGGGTGATCTGATGCTGACCATCGGTTGCGACTGTTTTCTCAGGCGACTGGAACTGGAAGACGACGGTCGTCTCGATGACATCGGGACGTTTTTGCGCGAGCAACGGGTGATGGGTTTCAACACCTATGGAGAACAGTTCAATGGCATGCACATCAACCAGACCTTCACCGGCGTTGCCATTGCCCGCGGCCGTGCCCCAGGACATCGCTGAGCTGCAGGCCGAACTGGCCGGCCTGCGCCACGACAACCATAAACTGCAGCGGATCAACGCGGCGCTGATCGAGCGTATCGAGTCCGGCATCACCCGGGGCAATGATCCGTACGCGGCGTTCCAGCATTCAGTGGTGCTGGCCGAGCAGGTCCGCGAGCGCACCGATGCCTTGAACCAGGCCATGGCCGAACTCAAGGCCGGCAACCATTTGCTCAGCGAGGCACGCCTGCGTGCCGAAACGGCGCATCGACATCTGATCGATGCCATCGAGAGCATTTCCGATGCCTTTGTCTTGTTCGACGCCGAGCAGCGCATCGTCTTGTTCAATAGTCGCTTCAAGGCGTTCTGGCGCAATAGCCGGGTGCGGATCAACGCGGGCATGCGCCTGACCGAGGTCAAGCGCCTGATGATGAGCAACGGGCTGTTCACCGAAGAACCGCGGGGGCACGCCGACGAGAGCTTGCTGTACCGCTTGCAGAACGGGCGTTGGCTGCAAGTCAGCGAGCGACCGACTCAGGAAGGCGGACGGGTGATCCTGTTCACCGACATTACCGACGTCAAACTCAGTGAAACCGTACGCCGCGAACAGGCCGTGGCGCAGAAATCACATCTGTTGCAGCGGGCGGTCGATAACCTGTCCCAGGGTGTGGCGATGGTCAACGCCGAGGGTATTCTGGAATTGTGGAACCGGCGCTTCCTCGAATTGAGCGGGCTGGCGCCGGTCGCTGCCCATCGACCCTTTGCTGAAGTGATCGCCGACACCGAGCTGAATTTGCTGACCCCGGTCAGTCGCGATGGCAATGGACGGCCGGTACAGGAATGCGAACAACGCCTCTATGACGGCCGGGTCCTGGAAATCCGTACGCATCCACTGCCGACCGGCGGTTTCGTCAACACCTTCACCGACATCACCGAGCGATACCAGCACGCCGAGACGCTGAGTGAAAGCGAGCGCTGGATTCGCCTGATCACCGACCATGTGCCGGCGCTGATCGCCTACCTCAACGCCGATCTGGTGTATGAGTTCACCAACAAGGTCTACGAAGAGTGGTACTGCTGGCCACGGGGCGTGATGCTCGGCCAAAGCCTGCGGCAAGTGCACAGCGAACAGCATTACCAGCGTTTGGAGAGTTACGTGGCGAGGGCGCTGGCCGGCGAGAGCGTCACGTTCGAGTTCGCCGAAACCAACGTCAATAATCAGGAGCGCTACATGCTGCGTTCCTACGTGCCCAATCGCCTGGCCTCGGGGGAGGTGGTGGGGATTTTCGTGTTGATCCGCGACATCACCGAGCGCCGTCGCACCGCTGAGGCACTGCACCAGGCGTATCAGAATCTTGAGTTGCGGGTGCGCGAACGCACGGCGGAACTGACGACCCTCAATGGCCAGTTGTTGCGTGAAATCGAAGAGCGTCGCGAAGTGGAATCACGTTTGCGTGAGGCCAAGCTTGAAGCTGAGCAAGCCAACTTGTCCAAGACCAAGTTTCTCGCCGCCGTTAGCCACGATTTGCTGCAACCGCTGAACGCCGCACGCTTGTTTACCAGTGCATTGCTGGAGCGACGCGAACCGAATTCCAACGAAATTCTGGTGCGCAATGTCAGTAACTCCCTGGAAGATGTCGAGAACTTGCTGGGCACTCTGGTGGACATTTCCAAGCTCGATGCCGGGGTCATCAAAGCCGATATTGCGCCGTTCGCCCTCAGCGAACTGCTGGAAAACCTCGCGGCTGAATACACCGAAGTGGCGCGCAGTGAGGGCCTTGAACTGCATTTCATCGCCTGTTCGGCGCTGGTGCGCAGTGACATCCAGTTGTTGGCGCGCATCCTGCGCAACCTGCTGAGCAATGCGATTCGCTACACCTACAGCGGCCGGGTGGTACTCGGATGCCGGCGTCTTCATCAGCGCTTGTTGATCCAGGTCTGGGACACCGGCATGGGCATCGCCGAAAATCGTCTGGAAGAGATTTTCCAGGAGTTCAAACGCGGTGACGTGCAGCGTCCGGATCAAGATCGCGGCCTGGGGCTGGGCCTGGCCATTGTCGAGAAAATCGCCGGGATCCTCGGGCATCGCATTCATGTGCGCTCGTGGCCAGGCAAGGGTTCGATGTTCTCGGTCGAAGTACCCTTGAGCGCGACCGCACCGACGCCGGTGCCGACGTTGCAGATGAGTGAGCCGATGCTTGAGCGCCTGCGCGGGGCACGGGTCTGGGTGCTGGACAACGACGCGACCATTTGCGCCGGCATGCGCACCTTGCTCGAAGGGTGGGGCTGTCGGGTGGTGACGGCACTGTCGGAAGAGGACCTGGCGCGAAAAGTGGAGAACTACCGCGCCGAGGCGGACCTGTTGATCGCTGATTATCATCTGGACAACGATCAGAATGGCGTGGACGCCGTGGCCCGGATCAATGCCTGTCGTGCGTCACCCATCCCGGCCCTGATGATCACCGCCAACTACAGCAACGAACTCAAACAGCAGATCCGCGAGCTGGGCCACACCCTGATGCACAAACCGGTGCGGCCGATGAAACTCAAGACGGCGATGAGTCATTTGCTCGGCAGGCCTTGAGATCCTCTGCGTTAGTACCACCGTCATCGCGAGCAGGCTCGCTCCCACATTGGTTCTTGGATGTTCACAAATTCTGTGTTCACGGGAGATTAAATGTGGGAGCGAGCCTGCTCGCGAATGGGGCGACGCGGTCTCCCAGACTCAACGCCGCAAGTAAGACCCGAAATCAATATCCCCGGCACTCAAGATTGCCTGTACCCGATTGTGCACATTGAGTTTGCGCAGGATTGCCGAGACGTGGGCCTTGACGGTGGTTTCGGCGATTTCCAGGGTGTAGGCGATCTGTTTGTTCGATTCGCCCTTGGTCATGCGTTCAAGTACCTGCAATTGCTTGCGGGTCAGGGCCTGGAGCAATTCGGGAGGGAAGCTCGGCGTGTCGTTCATCCTGCGCGGGGTGTTGGTTCGGGTGGTGCGGATGATGTCTGGCGGCAAGTACACGTTGCCGTTAAGAATTTGCTGGATGGCCTCGGTCATTTGCGTGCGCGGTGACGACTTTGTGATGAAACCCACCGCACCGTAGGTAATGGCTTGCAGGACGATTTGTTTGTCCTGCTCGGCAGAGACAATCACCACGGGAATGGTCGGGGCCTCGTTGCGCAGATTGATCAGACCATTAAGCCCGTGCATGCCGGGCATGTTCAGGTCGAGCAGGATCAGGTCCAGGTCGTCGTGTTCCTGAGTGAGCGCCAGGGCACTGTCCAGATCGGCGGTTTCCATGACTTCGCTATTGGGGAAACCATCGCTGATGACGTTATGAATCGCTTCGCGAAACAGCGGGTGATCGTCGGCAATCAGAATTTTGTACATAGCCTTTCACCTCATTATTTTGATTAGGGTGTGGCAACAACACGCCAGCGTAAAGATCAGGGGAAAGGTTCGGGCCGGGCGGGCGTCACGGGCAGGTTGGCGGCTTGCCAGGCATCGAGGCCGTCGCGATACCAATACAACGTCTTATAGCCCATGGCGGACGCCCGTTTTACCGCGTTCCAGCTCAACCAGCAGTCGGCGCGGCAATAGAAGACCAGCGGTCGTGCCGGATCCCCGGCGGTCAATGCCTTGAGGTTACGCGCAAAGTAACCCTGCCAGTCGGGCGTCAGGTCGCCGTCGCCAGTATTGGCCAGCCAGTGGCTGCCGGGCAGGTTTTCATGGGGCTGGTCTTCGATGAACTGCCCTTGCAGCCATTGGCGGCGGTAGACATCGATCAGTACCGGCGACGGGGTTTGATTGAGCAGGGTTTGCAGGGCTCGGGTGTCAAGGATGGTCGCGCCTTGCAGGGTTTCCGGCGTCGGGCTGCGATACAGCCCGATGCGATAGCCTTCGGCGGAAAACAGCGGTGTTTCGGCGTGCGCGCTGCCCAGCAACAGGCTCAGAGACAGCGCAGCGAGAGTAGGGCGCAACAGACAGCGTCGGGCACGCGGCATGGGTTCGATCCTTATAGTTATGGACCTATTACATGCCAGGCGGGGGACTTTGGGAATGCGACGATAGACAGGGAAACCAGTACTAAAGTAGTAATTTCCCCCCGGTTGATGAAGATCAAATGTGGGAGCGGGTTGTTAGCTGGATTTTCGCAGGGCTGCGTGCTGTGGGTTGAAGGTGAGCACGGCAAGCAGCGCGAACACCACGGTCAGCCCCACACAAACCGCCAGCGCCAGCGGATTGAAGCGCTCATACAGGGCAAACCGCACCAGCTCCACCGCATGGGTAAACGGGTTCACCGCGCACAGCCAGTACAACCATTCACTGGCCTCACGCATCTTCCACAACGGATACAGTGCCGAGGACAGGAAAAACAGCGGAAAGATCACGAAATTCATGACCCCGGCAAAGTTCTCCAGCTGGCGGATGGCGTTGGACAGCAACAGGCCCAAGGCACTGAGCATCAACGCCACCACCAGTAATGTCGGCAGGGCAATCAACAACCCCATGGCCGGCGGCTGCACGCCATACATCCAGGCAATGGCCAAAAAGGCATACACCTGCAACAGGGAAATCAGCGACGTGGCCAGCAGCTTGCTGCATAGCAGAAAGGTCCGGGGCAGGGGGCTGGTCAGCAGCACGCGCATGCTGCCCATCTCGCGGTCGTACACCATCGACAGTGAACCTTGCATGCCGTTGAACAGCAGGATCATGCAAGCCAGGCCGGGGACGATATAGACCTCGTACGGAATGTAGGTGTCGTAGGGTTCGATAATCGCGATGCCCAATGCCGCCCGAAAACCGGCCGCGAACACCAGCAGCCATAACAGCGGCCGCACCAGCGCACTGAGAAACCGCGTGCGCTGTAACACAAAACGCAGCCATTCGCGCAGCACGATACCGCTGAAACATTGCCAGTACGCATTCATCGCGCCGCTCCTGAAGTGGTCAGGCAAGCGAAAGCCGAGCCGAGGTCGCCGCCATGTTCCAGGCTCAGCGCATCGGCCTGTCCGCTGGCCACCAACCGGCCTTGATGGAGGATCAACAAGTCGTCGCTGGCCTGCACTTCGTCCAGTAAATGGGTGGTCCAGAGCACGCTGATGGCGTGTTCGCGGCACAGGTTGCGCAGGTGCTGATTGAGTGCCAGGCGACTGGCGGGATCGAGTCCGGCGCTGGCTTCGTCGAGTAGCAACAGGCGCGGTTCATGCAGCAGGGCGCGGGCGATTTCCACCCGGCGGCGGTGGCCGCCATTGAGTTCGCGTACCCGTTCGCGTCGGCGTTCGGTCAGGGTCTGGCGGGCCAGCTCGGCGTCAACCCGGATACCGGTCTGGCGCCGGGACAGACCATGCAACGCGGCGTGATACCGCAGGTTCTGCTCGACGCTGAGGTCCAGGTCCAGGGTGCTTTGCTGGAACACTACGCCCAACTGCTTTAGCGCCGGGCGCGGGGCATCGCGTAATGAATAGCCGCCGACCTTGATGTCTCCGTGCTGCACATCATAAAGCCGGGTCAGCAGGGCAATCAGGGTTGATTTGCCGGCGCCATTGGGCCCCAGCAGTGCGGCGAAACGTCCGGCGGCCAAGTTGAAATTCACGTGGCGCAACGCTTCCCGGGCACCGTAGGCAAAACTCAGGTCGCTGACTTCCAGTGCATTCATGGCGTCACCACCACGCCCCAAGGGTAGCGTCCGACTTTCACCGATTTGCTGACCTTGAGGCTGTCGACATCAATCACCGACACGTCACCGCTGACGCCGTTGGTGGCGAGCAGTTGCTTTTGATCGGGCGTGAACGCCAACTGCCAGACACGCCGCCCGACCAGCAGATAGTCGAGAGTCTCAAACGTCTTGGCATCGATCACCGCCACGTGATTGGCCGGGCCCAGTGCGACGAATGCGTACTTGCCGTCGGCGCTGAGCTTGATGCCCACGGGCTGGACCTTGTCCGGGTGGATGCCTTTGATCTGGAAGTTAAGGGTCTTGAGGATCTTGCGGCTGGCGACGTCGAGAATCGTCACCGTGCCGCCGATTTCCGCCGACGCCCAGAGTTGTGAACCGTCCTGATTGAATTCGACAAAGCGCGGTCGCTGATCCACCAGCGTGCTGTCGGCCAGGGTCTGGGTGCTGGTGTCGATCCAGTGCAGCATGTTGGTGGTTTCGCTGGTGTTCACCGCCCACTTGCCGTCGGGGCTGACGGCCATGCCTTCGGGTTCGACGCCGACGTTGACCTGCCCGAGCACCTGGGAGGTTTCGGTGTCGATCACCGTGACCAGCGCATCGTCTTCGTTGGAAACGTACAACCAGCGGTTATTGGGGTGCAGGGCGAATTGCTCGGGGTCTTTGCCCGAAGGCAGCTCCTTGATGATCTTGCGCGTGGCCACGTCCATCACCTGGACCCGGTCCGAATCGCTGGCGCAGATGTACAGCAGCTTGTTGTCGTGGGACAGCAACAGGCCACGCGGGCGCTGGCCGACAGGCAAGGTGTCGGTGACTTGCAGGGTCTGCATGTCGATCAGGCTCAGGCTGTTGTCCTTTTCGTTGGAGACCCACGCGGTGCTGGCCGCGGCATGCCCGGCAGCGAGCAGCAGGGCCCAAGAAAGCAGGGAGCGGCAAAGCAGGGTGCGGCGCATGGCGGATTCCTTTTTGTTGTAGTTCTTGTGGAAAGTTGGATCAGGGAAAGCGGCAGCCGACCTCGGGTTTGTCGTAACCCAGGCTGTCCATTTCGTTGAAGGGGTGCAGAAAGCCGTCCTGCGGCGAGGTACTGACCAGGGCGCGGGGCTGGACGATGGGAATGGGTTGGCGCAACTGGCCGTTCCACGGGCGATAACTGAGCTTGCGCCCCTTGAAACCGTCCAGCGGCAGTTGATCGCTGAGTTCCAGCTGACGGATCGCCATCGGCTCGGTCTGGTGCAGTTTGCTCACGGCGCTGGCGATGCTGCGTACGGCCATCCAGGCGGCGAAGTCGCGGTCGTTCATCCAGCGCCCGGCCAGGGCTTCAAAACGCTTTTGCAACTGCGCGGCGCCGTAGGTTTCCACGGTCTTGTGCCAACCCACCGGGGTCAGCCCTTGCGTGCCGGCGACCGGGCGCGGGTACCAGGTCTGGTAGGGCACGTATTCACCGAAATCGCCGCGCTCATCGGCCACCAGCACCACGTCATATTCGGCGGTCTGGGTGAACAGCGGCATGTCGGCCTGGGCACTGCGACGTTGATCGTTATCAAAACTCCAGGCCTTCTCCGCCACCAGTTGCAGCCCGAAGCGCTTGGCCGCGCGGCGCAGGGCGGTGGCGTAGGCTTGATCGTCGGCAGTCGGGCCGACGATCAGCAGCGCCCGTTGCCATTTGCGGACCACCAGATATTGCGCCAGTGCATCGGTGAGCATCGCCCGACTCGGCAAGCTGTGCAGCACGTTCGGCAGGCAGTCGGTGGTGCGCAAGCGGTCGTCGGGGCTGCCGGCGTTGAACAGCAGGCTGTCGGGCAGGGCGGCACTGAGTTGGCGCAAGTTGTCGGCCGGGGCGTTCACCACAAACAGACGCAGCCCCTGTGCGTGCTGGGCTTTGGCCGCTTCGAGCAAGGCTTCGGGGCTGTCGACGCTGGCACTGTCCAGGGTGTAACTGTGGTTGAGAAAACGTCCGGTGCTGTTGCTGTCGGTGATCGCCAATTCGGCGCCACGCAACCCGGCATCGGTCGGCTCGGGAATGACATTGGACAGTAACGGTCCCGGATCGGGGCGATAGCCCAGGTAGCCGACCCGCACCTGAAGCGGCGCGTCTGCGGCCTGGCTTTGGGTGGCCAGGCCGGCAGCGCAGGCAATCGCCAGCAGGTACAGCAAGGCGTAAGGGGCTAGCAGGCGCATAGGACGCTCCATTACAGGTAGCGCCAGCATAGGAAGCCTGTGAAGCAGAAGAAATATGCAGAAAGTACCGGAGAGCCAGTACCAAGGTAGTAACCCGGGCGAATCGACGCGGTTTTAGCTTGGGTTTGAATGGCTCTCGCCCTGATGCCGATCAGTTAAGCCATAACACTATCCGTAGCAGCTGGCGAAGCCTGCGTTCGGCTGCGCAGCAGTCGTAAAACCTGAAACTGCGGTCTTCCTGAACCACCGCATCGCCTGATTTCACGACTGCTGCGCAGCCGAACGCAGGCTTCGCCAGCTGCTACGGATCGCGTTACGCCTGTCGGCTGCCTCCATCGCCTTACTACCAAGGGACTAGAAGGCGACCACCAAAGCAGCATGGGGTGATTGCAATGCCGTTTCTAAGATGGGTGCCATAGCCTCTGCCAAGAGGTTTTGCGTGCAATCCTGAGGGCATAACAATGACAACAATACGCAACGCTTTGCTCATGACCGGGCTGCTGGCCGGCTTTATCAGTGCAGGTTCCGTGTGGGCTCACGGCAACGTGGTACCTCAAGCCGTGGAAACCCAGGGTCTGACCCCGATCAAGGACGCCGGTGTTCCGGTCGATGCGGATGGCTGGGCGGCGGCCAACCCCTACCGCGCCTCCCCGGAGCGAGATAAGGCGCTGGAAATCGGTTCGTCGGCCTACAACCAGAACTGTGCGGCCTGTCATGGCCTGGAGGCCAAGTCCGGTGGGATTGCCCCCGACTTGCGCATGCTTGATGTCGGAGAGTCAGGAGACGAGTGGTTTGTCGAGCGCGTGCGTCATGGCGCGGTGCGTGACGGTCGGGTCTACATGCCCAAAATGGCCGACTATTTGAGCCAGGAAGCCTTGTGGGCGGTGCGCACTTACCTCGACAGCGTTCACGTCGAGGAGTGATCCCATGCGTCTGATCGCGGTGCTGATCAGTGCACTGTGGCTGTGCTGCCAGACAGTGCAGGCGCAGGTTCGCACCTATGACGAAATGATCGCCGCCGGGGAGCTGAAAGTGGCGGTCTACAAGGACTTCCCCCCCTACAGTTTTGAACAGGCCGGCCAGCCCCGAGGTGTTGATGTCGAGCTCGCCGAGGCCCTGGCCAAGGCGCTCGGTGTACGCCTGACGCTGATCTGGGCGCCTGCCGGGGAAAAACTCGATGACGATTTGCGGGATTACATTTGGCGCGCCAGTGCCTTGCACAACCAGCAACTGGCCGACCTGATGATGCGTGTGCCCTATGACCGCGACTTCGCCCAAAAGCGCAACGAATTCGGCGAAATGGAAAACGGTCATGTGGTGATGTTCGGCCCCTATCAGACCGAACAATGGCAGGTGGCATACGATCAACGTCGGCTGGAAAAAGTCGGCAGCGTGGCCGTGTTCGAGCATCACCCGATTGGCGTCGAGGTCGACAGCGTGCCGTCGTTTTACCTGACTTCGGTGTTCAACGGCATGCTCGCCGGCAAGACCCACCACTATCCGGGCGTGCCACAGGCATTTGCCGCGATGAAGGCCGGTGAGGTCGACGCCGTCATGGCCATGCGGGGCGAAATTGACTGGCAGGTGCATGAAGCGGCCGACCCGCAGGTGGCACTGGCGCAAAACGCCTACCCGAGCATGGGCAAGCAGCTCTGGGAAATCGGCATGGCCGTGCACGAGAGCAATCGGCAGCTGGCCTATGCCGTGGAAGAGGCATTGGAAGGCCTGATCCGCGAGGGTGCGGTGAAGACGATCTACAGCCATTACGGCCTGCGCTATGACGTGCCGCAGATGTATCAATAGGAGCGGGTGATGAGCTGGCGAATGACGTGTCTGTTGGCCTGTTGGTTACCCTTGGCTGCGCACGCTACGAGCATCGATCCGGGTAAAGACCCGGTGCCCTCGGTGATGTGGGCGTTCTATCACAAGCAAATGCTCGGCGATGCACCCTTTGTCTTTGATGATCGGGTCAAGCTGCTGGCGCCGCCGTTTGCCGAAGACGCCCGGCAAGTGCCATTGGAAATCGATGCACGAGCGTTCAAGGGCGAGGTGGTGAAAATCCTCGCCTGGGCCGAACTCAATCCGTTGCCGAGGATCGTCGACTTCCAGCCGCTGGATCGGGTATTGCCGTGGCTGTCGATCCGTATCCGGATCGAACAGGCCACCCCCTTGCGCGCGGCGGTCCTGACACGCGATGGGCTCTGGCATGTCGGTTCGACGTTGATCGACGCGGCGGGTGGCGGCTGCACCGCGCCGAGTGTCGTGCGCACCCAGCCCGGCTGGGAGGAGCACATCGGCGAAGTGTTGGGCGGTCGCTATCCGCGCAGTAAGTTCAACCGATTGCGCGTGCAAGTGGCGCACCCGATGGACAACGGCATGGTCAGCGGTATTCCGGAATTCTTCATCAACCATGCGGAACTGAAGGATCTGAACGATCAGCTGTTGGCGCGGCTGGAGCTGTTTCCCGCTGTCAGTGAAAACCCCAACCTTGCCTTTGACATTGAAGGGGCAGGGCAGACGCGCCTGTTCATTCGGGACACCAGCGGCAATGAATTTGATGCGTCGATCCCCTGACCCAAAGGAGCGTGTCATGCGTTGGATACTGCTGATTATCTTGAGCGTCAGCCTGCCGGCCATGGCCGACCTTGAGTATTCGCTCAAGCCCCGGCAGATCGCCGAAGACACCTGGCTGCTGGAAGGCAGCACGGATAATTTCACCAAGGCCAACGGCGGCGATATCGTCAACACCGCATTCATTGTCACCGAGCGCGGCGTGGTGGTGATCGACACCGGGCCGTCTAAGCGTTACGGCGAGGCCATGCGCAAGACGATTGCGGCGATCACGGATAAACCGGTGATTCAGGTATTTCTGACCCACCATCACCCGGACCATGTGCTGGGCAATCAGGCGTTTGCCGACGTGCCCATCGGCGCATTGGCGGGTACCACTGAGCTGTTGCATCAACAAGGTGATGCGATGGCCGAGAATATGTATCGAATGGTGGGCGACTGGATGCGCGGCACCGAAGTGGTGCTGCCCAATCAGGTCGTGACACCAGGCGTACACAGTTTTGGGAATCACGATTTACGCGTGCTGGGCCTGGGTGGGCATACGGCAGCGGATCTGGCTATTCTCGACCAGCGAACCGGCGTGCTGTTTGCCGGGGACCTGGTGTTTTATCAGCGGGCCCTGACCACCCCCAACAGCCCCGGGCTGGCCGTGTGGCTGGCGGACACCGCCACTCTCCAGGGCTTGGCCTGGACGCTGATCGTGCCTGGTCACGGTCCGGTGGCCAGCGACCCACAACCCTTCGAACAAATGCGCGACTACCTGACCTGGCTCGACCAGCTGCTGCAAGAGGGCGCGGCCAGCGGCAGCGACATGGCCGAGATGATCCGCAGCCCCATCCCTGAACGTTTCGCCAGGATCAATCTGAGCCGGTATGAATTGATCCGCAGCGTCAGTCATTTGTACCCGCGTTACGAGCGTGGGCAGATGACCCGGGTTGATTCCGGCGCGGCCATGTGACGCTTGAACTCATGCAAACCGCTACTAAGGGATTAGGAATCTCCATATTGCGGGTAATTGTTGTCGGGGCGGCGGCGCCCAAGAATCTGCACTACGCCGGGAAACGTTCCCGCGAATAACAAAAAACCGCAGAGGTAGCCGTCATGACCCAACCCGCACGTCGCCAGCCCTTCGTCTTGAGCCTGCTGCTCAGTGCCATGCTGTTGTCCGGCCAGGCATGGGCCGCCGTTTCCGACCAGGACATTCTCCAGGACCCGAAAAATCCGGAGCAAGTCGTCACCAACGGCCTCGGCGTCCAGGGGCAGCGCTACAGCCCGCTGGATATTCTCAACGTCGACAACGTGAAGGAGATGCGGCCCGTCTGGGCATTCTCCTTCGGCGGCGAAAAACAGCGTGGCCAGCAAGCACAGCCGATGGTCAAGGACGGCGTGATGTACATGACCGGTTCCTACTCGCGGGTGTTCGCGGTGGATGCGCGCACCGGCAAGAAACTCTGGCAATACGATGCGCGCCTGCCGGATGACATCCGTCCGTGCTGCGACGTGATCAACCGTGGCGTGGCGCTGTATGGCGACCTGGTGATCTTTGGCACCCTCGACGCCAAGCTGGTAGCCCTGAACAAAGACACCGGCAAAGTGGTGTGGAGCAAGAAGGTGGCCGACCACAAGGAAGGCTACTCCATTAGTGCCGCACCTCTGGTGATCAACGGCAAACTGATTACCGGCGTGGCCGGTGGCGAATTCGGTGTGGTGGGCAAGATCGCGGCGTACGACCCTAAAAATGGCGAGCTGTTGTGGGTCCGGCCGACCGTCGAAGGCCACATGGGCTACATCTACAAGGACGGCAAGGCCATCGAAAACGGCATCTCCGGCGGTGAAGCCGGCAAGACCTGGCCGGGTGACCTGTGGAAGACCGGTGGTGCGGCCCCTTGGCTCGGCGGTTACTACGACCCGGAAACCAATCTGCTGCTGTTCGGCACCGGCAACCCGGCACCGTGGAACTCGCATTTGCGTCCTGGCGATAACCTCTACTCGTCGTCGCGTCTGGCGCTCAACCCGGACGACGGCACCATCAAATGGCACTTCCAGAGCACGCCTCACGACGGTTGGGACTATGACGGCGTCAACGAGCTGGTGTCCTTCAACTACACCGAGGGCGGCAAGGAAATCAAAGCGGCGGCCACGGCGGACCGTAACGGTTTCTTCTATGTGCTGGACCGTACCAACGGCAAGTTCATCCGTGGTTTCCCGTTCGTGGACAAGATCACCTGGGCCACCGGTCTGGATAAAGAGGGCCGGCCAATCTACAACGAAGCCAGCCGCCCCGGCGCCCCGGGCGCTGACCCCAAAGGCAGTTCGGTCTTCGTAGCGCCTGCGTTCCTTGGCGCGAAAAACTGGATGCCGATGGCCTACAACCGCGACACCGGGCTGTTTTACGTGCCGTCCAACGAGTGGGGCATGGACATCTGGAACGAAGGCATCGCCTACAAAAAAGGCGCGGCATTCCTCGGGGCCGGTTTCACCATCAAGCCGTTGAATGAAGACTACATCGGCGTGCTGCGCGCCATTGACCCGAAAACCGGCAAGGAAGTCTGGCGCCACAAGAACTACGCGCCGCTGTGGGGCGGGGTGCTGACCACCAAGGGCAATCTGGTGTTCACCGGCACGCCGGAAGGTTTCCTCCAGGCGTTCAACGCCAAGACCGGCGAGAAAGTCTGGGAGTTCCAGACCGGTTCCGGCGTACTCGGCTCACCCGTGACCTGGGAAATGGACGGCGAACAATACGTGTCCGTCCTCTCCGGCTGGGGCGGCGCCGTACCGTTGTGGGGCGGGGAAGTGGCCAAGCGCGTGAAGGACTTCAACCAGGGCGGCATGCTCTGGACCTTCAAGCTGCCCAAAGATCTCGTTGCCAAGCACTGACCCTGAGTCCGCTGCACATCCCCTGTGGGAGCGAGCCTGCTCGCGAAAGCGGCGTCACATTCAACACATTGGTGACTGACACTCCGCCTTCGCGAGCAGGCTCGCTCCCACAAGGGGACTTGTGTGAAACCTACTACCAAATAACGTATCGATTCATCGCCTGTCGGTACGGCAGGCATCGACCCAGACAGAGGCTCACCATGATCTACGCACAACCCGGAACCCCAGGCGCCGTTGTTTCCTTCAAACCGCGCTACGGCAACTTCATCGGCGGCGAGTTTGTCGCGCCGGTCAATGGCGAATACTTCACCAACACCTCGCCGGTCACCGGTGAAGTGATTGCCGAGTTTCCACGCTCCAGCGCCGCCGACATCGAAAAGGCCCTCGACGCCGCACACGCCGCTGCGGATGCCTGGGGCAAGACCTCGGCCCAGGACCGCTCGCTGGTGCTGCTGAAAATCGCCGATCGTATCGAGCAAAACCTGGAAATCCTCGCGGTCACCGAAACCTGGGACAACGGCAAGGCCGTGCGCGAAACCCTGAACGCCGACGTGCCGTTGGCCGCCGACCATTTCCGTTATTTCGCCGGCTGCATTCGCGCCCAGGAAGGCGGCGCTGCCGAGATCAACGAGCTGACCACCGCCTATCACTTTCATGAGCCTCTGGGCGTGGTCGGGCAAATCATTCCGTGGAATTTTCCGCTGCTAATGGCCGCCTGGAAGCTCGCCCCGGCGCTGGCTGCCGGCAACTGCATCGTGCTCAAACCGGCCGAGCAGACACCGCTGTCGATCATGGTGTTCGCTGAGCTGATTGCCGATCTGCTGCCAGCGGGCGTATTGAACATCGTCCAAGGCTTCGGTCGTGAAGCCGGCGAAGCGCTGGCTACCAGCAAGCGCATCGCCAAGATCGCCTTCACCGGCTCGACCCCGGTGGGCGCGCACATCATGCATTGCGCCGCCGAGAACATCATTCCAAGCACGGTCGAGCTGGGCGGCAAGTCGCCGAACATCTTCTTCGAAGACATCATGAACGCCGAGCCTCGGTTCATCGAGAAAGCCGCCGAAGGTCTGGTGCTGGCGTTCTTCAACCAGGGCGAAGTGTGTACTTGCCCGTCGCGGGCGCTGGTGCAAGAGTCGATCTACGAGCCGTTCATGGCCGAGGTCATGAAGAAGATCGTCAAGATCAAGCGCGGCAACCCGCTGGACACCGAAACCATGGTCGGCGCCCAGGCGTCCGAGCAGCAATACGACAAGATCCTCTCGTACCTGAAAATCGCTCAGGAGGAGGGCGCTGAACTGCTCACCGGTGGCGCCGCCGAGCGTCTTGAAGGCGACTTGTCCAGCGGCTATTACATCCAGCCGACGCTGCTCAAGGGGCACAACAAGATGCGCGTGTTCCAGGAAGAAATCTTCGGCCCGGTGGTGGGTGTCACCACCTTCAAGGACGAAGCCGAAGCGTTGGCGATTGCCAACGACAGCGAGTTCGGCCTCGGTGCCGGCCTCTGGACCCGCGACATCAACCGTGCGTACCGCATGGGCCGGGCGATCAAGGCCGGGCGCGTGTGGACCAACTGCTATCACCTGTACCCGGCACACGCGGCGTTCGGTGGCTACAAGAAGTCCGGCGTTGGTCGGGAAAACCACAAGATGATGCTCGATCACTACCAGCAGACCAAAAACCTGCTGGTCAGCTACGACATCAATCCGCTGGGGTTCTTCTAACCCTTCCAGATCACTGAAAAACCTGTGGGAGCGAGCCTGCTCGCGATGACGGTTTCACATTCAACAACACTGTTGACTGATGGACCGCTATCGCGAGCAGGCTCGCTCCCACATTGGTTTTGGGTGCACTTGAAGATCGCGCAACACCCCCTACCAACGCACCCCGCCATCTCCTTCGAAAGTAGCATTCGGGCACTCGACGCCCCGTGCATTAATGGCTTTACCGGAATCGCCCGGCACAAGAAGAGGATTGACCCATGTGGACTAAACCCGCGTTTACCGATCTGCGCATTGGCTTCGAAGTGACGATGTATTTCGCCAACCGTTGATTGCTCACCCGGCCAGCTGTTGTGTTGGCCGGGCCTGCCTTTGGAGCCTTACCCATGCACATCCGCGTTCTCGGCTCCGCCGCTGGTGGCGGTTTCCCGCAGTGGAATTGCAACTGCTACCAGTGCGCCGGGATGCGCAATGCCAGCCTGCGGGCGCAACCGCGCACGCAGTCCTCGATTGCCCTGAGCGACAACGGTGTGGATTGGGTGCTGTGCAATGCGTCACCGGACATTCGCGCGCAGCTCGCCAGTTTTCCGCTGTTGCAACCGGCTCGCCAGTTGCGTGACAGTGCCATCGCCGGCGTCGTGCTGCTGGACAGCCAGATCGATCACTGCACCGGCTTGCTGAGCCTGCGTGAAGGGTGTCCGCATGCCGTCTGGTGCACCGAACGGGTTCACCAGGACCTGAGCAGTGGCTTCCCGCTGTTCAACATGCTGCGCCACTGGAACGGCGGGTTGCAGTGGCAACCGATCGGTCTGGATCGCCAGCCATTCAGCATTCCTGCCTGCCAGCACTTGCGCTGGCGTGCGATTCCCCTGGTGAGCAATGCACCGCCGTACTCGCCCAATCGCGGCAATCCGCAACCGGGTGACACCATTGGTTTGTTCGTTGAAGACCGGCGCAGCGGCGCATCACTGTTTTACGCACCGGGGCTGGGGCAAGTCGATGATGAAGTGTTGAGCTGGATGCAGCGTGCCGATTGTCTGCTGCTGGACGGCACCTTGTGGCGTGACGACGAAATGCGCGTCTGCGAAGTCGGCCAGAGCCTGGGCAGTGAAATGGGGCATCTGTCCCAAAGCGGCCCCGGCGGCATGCTTGAGGTGCTGGAAGGCTTTACCCGCCAGCGCAAGGTGCTGATCCACATCAACAACACCAACCCGATCCTCGACGAAGACTCGGCCGAACGTGCCTTGCTGGAACGGTGCGGGATCGAAGTGGCTTATGACGGCATGAGTATTGAGCTGTAGGCAATGGTTCCATCACCTCGAACCTTGTGGGAGCGAGCCTGCTCGCGATGAGAACAGCCCGGGCACCGCAGAACTCGAAGGAAAATAAAAATGACTGACAGACCCATGACCCCCACCGAATTCGAAGCCGCCCTGCGCGCCAAAGGCACCTACTACCACATCCATCACCCGTTCCACCAAGCCATGTACACCGGCCGGGCGACTCGCGAACAGATTCAGGGCTGGGTCGCCAACCGTTTCTATTACCAGGTGAACATTCCACTCAAGGATGCCGCCATCCTTGCCAACTGCCCGGACCGCGAGGTGCGTCGTGAGTGGCTGCAACGGATTCTCGACCACGACGGCGTGCCCGGCAGTGAGGGCGGCATCGAAGCCTGGCTGCGTCTGGGCGAAGCGGTGGGGCTGGATCGCGAGCAGATTCTGTCTCAGGAACTGGTGCTGCCCGGCGTGCGCTTCGCCGTGGATGCCTACGTCAATTTCGCCCGTCGCGCCTGCTGGCAAGAAGCGGCGAGCAGTTCACTGACCGAACTGTTCGCCCCTCAGATCCACCAGTCCCGGCTCGACGCCTGGCCCACCCATTACCCGTGGATCGACGTGGCCGGCTACGACTATTTTCGCAACCGCCTGAGCCAGGCCCGGCGCGACGTGGAGCACGGCTTGCGTATCACGTTGACGCACTATGTCACGCTCCCGGCGCAGCAACGCATGCTGGACATCCTGCAATTCAAACTCGACGTGCTGTGGAGCATGCTTGACGCCATGAGCATGGCCTACGAGCTGGAACGCCCGCCGTATCACACCGTCACCACCGAAAACGTCTGGCACCGGGGGATTGCCCTGTGAGCCTGATCAATCGCGAGCTATTGCCGTCGTTGCGCCAGGGTTTTCGTTTGCAATGGGAACCCCGCCAGAACTGTCATGTGCTGCTGTACCCCGAAGGCATGATCAAACTCAACGGTAGCGCCGGGCAGATCCTTTGTCTGGTGAACGGTCAGCGCAGCGTCGCGGCGATCATTGAGCAACTGGCCGCGAATTTTCCCGGGGTGCCGGGGATCGACGAGGATGTGCTGGCGTTTCTGGAGGTGGCCCATGCTCAATTCTGGATCGAATGATGCCTCTATAGGTCCACCACTGTGGCTGTTGGCGGAGCTGACCTACCGGTGCCCGCTGCAATGCCCGTATTGCTCCAACCCGCTGGACTTTGCCAGGCACGGCGAGGAGCTGAGCACTGAGGAGTGGATTCGGGTGTTTCGCGAGGCCCGGGAGATGGGTGCGGCGCAGTTGGGTTTTTCCGGTGGCGAGCCATTGGTGCGACAGGACTTGGTCGAACTGATCAAAGCCGCGCGCGACATGGGCTACTACACCAACCTGATCACCTCGGGCATCGGCCTGACCGAGCAGAAAGTCCGCGATTTCAAAGTGGCCGGGCTGGACCATATCCAGATCAGCTTTCAGGCGGCCGACGAAGCGGTCAACAACATGCTCGCTGGCTCCCGCAAGGCCTTCGCCCAGAAACTGGCCATGGCCCGTGCGGTGAAAGCCCAGGGCTACCCCATGGTGCTGAACTTCGTGACCCATCGGCACAACATCGACCAGATCGGGCAGATCATCGACCTGTGCCTGGAACTGGAAGCGGATTTTGTCGAATTGGCCACGTGTCAGTTCTACGGCTGGGCCGAACTCAATCGCGTCGGCCTGCTGCCCACCCGCGAACAACTGCAACGGGCCGAGCGCATCACCAACCAATATCGCGCGCGGCTTGAGGCCCAGGGCCATCCGTGCAAGTTGATCTTCGTCACCCCGGATTACTACGAGGAACGCCCCAAAACCTGCATGAACGGCTGGGCCAATCTGTTTCTCGACATCACCCCGGACGGCACCGCACTGCCTTGTCACAGCGCCCGACAGTTGCCGGTGCAGTTTCCCAACGTGCGCGAGCACAGTGTCGAGCACATCTGGACGGACTCGTTTGGCTTCAACCGTTTTCGCGGTGATGACTGGATGAAGGAACCGTGCCGCTCGTGCGATGAAAAGCACAAGGACCTGGGCGGCTGCCGCTGCCAGGCGTTCATGCTCACCGGCGATGCCGCCAATGCCGACCCGGTGTGCAGCAAGTCACCGCATCACGGCGTGATCCTCAAGGCCCGCGAAGAAGCCGAAACGCCGGGGCAGGGCATGGAGCACCTGACGTTGCGCAACGAAAAAGTGTCGCAGCTGATCTACCGTGGATAGTCGCCATACACCGATCCTTTGTGGGAGCGAGCCTGCTCGCGATAGCGGTGGGTCAGTCGAAATCAATTTTGAATGAGCTGGCCTCATCGCGAGCAGGCTCGCTCCCACAGTAGGTCGGCGGTGAATACACAATCCGGGTGCGCCTCCGGTAGCAGTGTTCTTTGGTCTGATTGCATTCACGGTTGGATGGTTTAGTGTGGTTTCTACCTTCCAAAACAATAAAAACAGGCTTTCCAATGAGCCAGAGTCTCAGCCAACTGCGTAAATTCGTGTCGCCTGAAATCATTTTTGGTGCCGGCTGCCGGCACAACGTCGGCAATTACGCCAAGACCTTCGGCGCCCGCAAAGTCCTGGTCGTCAGTGACCCCGGGGTGATTGCCGCCGGTTGGGTCGCCGATGTCGAGGCCAGCCTGCAAGCCTTGGGTATCGACTACTTCCTTTACAGCGATGTCTCGCCTAACCCGCGGGTCGAAGAAGTCATGCTCGGCGCCGAGCTGTACCGGGAAAACCATTGCGATGTGATCGTCGCCGTCGGCGGTGGCAGCCCGATGGATTGCGGCAAGGGCATCGGCATTGTCGTGGCTCACGGACGCAGCATTCTCGAATTCGAAGGCGTGGACACCATCCGCGTGCCCAGCCCGCCCCTGATCCTGATTCCGACCACGGCCGGTACCTCGGCGGATGTGTCGCAATTCGTGATCATTTCCAACCAGCAAGAACGCATGAAGTTCTCCATCGTCAGTAAAGCGGTGGTGCCGGACGTGTCGTTGATCGACCCGGAAACGACCCTGAGCATGGACCCGTTCCTGTCGGCCTGTACCGGCATCGACGCGTTGGTGCATGCCATCGAGGCGTTCGTCTCCACGGGGCACGGGCCGCTGACCGATCCGCACGCACTGGAAGCGATGCGGTTGATCAACGGCAACCTGGTGCAAATGATCGCCAACCCGACGGACATCGCCTTGCGCGAGAAGATCATGCTTGGCAGCATGCAGGCCGGTCTCGCCTTTTCCAACGCGATCCTCGGCGCGGTGCACGCGATGTCCCACAGTCTGGGCGGGTTTCTCGATCTGCCCCATGGCTTGTGCAACGCGGTGCTGGTGGAACACGTGGTGGCGTTCAATTACAGCTCGGCGCCGGATCGCTTCAAAGTGATCGCCGAGACATTCGGCATCGATTGCCGTGGCCTGAACCACCGACAGATTTGCGGGCGGCTGGTCGAGCATTTGATCGCCCTCAAACACGCCATCGGCTTCCATGAGACCCTCGGTTTGCATGGGGTCAGCACGGCGGACATTCCGTTCCTGTCGCAACACGCCATGCACGACCCGTGCATCCTGACCAATCCGCGTGAATCCAGTCAGCGTGATGTCGAGGTCGTCTATGGCGAAGCCCTCTGACGATCAGCAACGGGCACTGGCGGGGCTACTCGGGTTAGGCAGCCATTCGGCGCGCAAGAGTCATTACCCGGAACTGGCCGCGCGACTCGACGAACTGGAAGCCGAACGCAATCGCTACAAGTGGCTGTTCGAAAACGCGGTCCAGGGGATTTTCCAGGCCAGCCTGCAAGAAGGCATGCGGGCCGCCAACCCGGCGTTGGCGCACATGCTCGGTTATCAGGATCCGCAGGAGGTGCTGTTTTCGCTGGCTGATCTGGCGAGCAACCTGTTTGTCGGCGGGGCTGCCGAGCTGGAAAAAATCGGCGAAATCCTCAAGCATCAACGCAGCCTGCACGGTTATGAAACCCAGTTGCGACGCAAGGACGGCAGCAGCCTCGATGTGTTGATGAACCTGTTGCTCAAGCCTGATCAGGAAGGCCTGGTGGAGGGGTTTGTCGCTGACATCACCGAACGCAAGTTGGCCCAGCAACGTCTGCAACAGCTCAACGATGAACTGGAGCAGCGGGTCACCGCGCGTACCGATGAACTGCTGGAAGCCAACCGCAACCTGCAACAGCAGATCACCCAGCGTAAGCAGATTGCCGAAGCCTTGCGCGATGCTCGTGACGCCGCCGAGGCCGCCAATCGCAGCAAGGACAAGTACCTCGCCGCCGCCAGTCACGACCTGCTGCAACCGCTTAACGCTGCGCGCTTGCTGATCTCGACATTGCGTGAACGAAAACTGCCTGACGTTGAGCAGGTTTTGGTCGAACGCACTCATCAGGCACTGGAAGGAGCGGAAGACCTGCTCACTGACCTGCTGGATATTTCCCGGCTCGATCAGGCGGCGGTCAAGCCAGACGTTGCCCTCTATCGTCTCGACGAATTGCTCGGCCCGCTGGTGTCGGAGTTTCAGTCAGTCGCCGAAGCGGCGGGGTTGAACCTGCGCGTGCATGTGGGCGATTACGCCATCAGCACCGACTTGCGGCTGATGACGCGGATCCTGCGTAACTTCCTCAGCAACGCCTGTCGCTACACGGACGAGGGCAGCATCCTGCTGGCGGCAAGACGGCGTGGCGAGGTGCTGCGCCTGGAAGTATGGGACACCGGGCGCGGCATCGCGGCGGACCGGCTGGATTCGATTTTCCTGGAGTTCAACCAGCTCGACGTCGGACGTGCCGCCGACCGCAAAGGCGTGGGCCTGGGACTGGCCATCGTTGAGCGCATCGCCAAGATCCTGGGTTATCAAATTCGGGTGCAGTCCTTGCCGGGGCGAGGCTCGATGTTCAGCATCGACGTACCGATATCCCATGAGGTGCCGCTGCCTATCAGTCAAGCCGCGCCTCTGTTGAGCACCGGTAATCCCTTGCCAGGCCGACGTTTGCTGGTGCTGGACAACGAGGTGAGCATTCTCGAGAGCATGAGCGCGCTGCTGGAACAGTGGGGGTGCGAGGTGGTCACGGCCACGGATGAATCCTCCGCGCTGGCGGCCCTGCGAGGGCAAGCACCGGAACTGATTCTGGCGGACTATCACCTCGATCACGGTGTGGTGGGCTGCGATGTGGTCAGGCATTTGCGTGAGCATTACAGCCAGGTCATCCCGGCGGTGATCATCACGGCGGACCGCACTGATCAATGCCGACGCTCATTGCAGAGACTTGGCGCACCGCTGCTGAACAAGCCGGTCAAGCCCGGCAAGTTGCGCGCAGTGCTGAGTCAGATGCTCGGGTAGTGGCGTTATCAGAGCGCGCGATACTGCAGGCTGAACCCGAGTTCAACCGACTCACCTTGCTCCAGCAACTGCAACCCCGGCCGACCCGGCAAGTGATGCGCGTTGACGGGGTGGCTAACCGGTTCGATACAGAAAAACGCCAGATCGACCGGGCAGTAGAGCAGGTAGTAATCGCTGCCGGTGGCCTGGCATTCCAGCGCATAACCGAGGTCGGGTTGCTGGATCAGGCAATGGCCGTCCCAGTGGCAGAAGCCGTTATCCACCAGCGAGGCGGGTAGGGCTCCCAATTGACCAAAGTCCCAGTCGGCGGGCAGCTCGATCAACTCAGTCGGTAATTTTGAGCCATTGCACAGCCAGACTTGCTCGGCCTTGGTCTGTAGCTGCGTGTTCGCGGTGCGCGGAAAGTAGGGGTGCAAACCGAGCCCATGCCATGCGGCTTGCTCGGCCAAGTGGGTGACTTGCAGCTCGATGCTCAATTGCCCTTTGTTCAACTGGAAGCGTTGCCGGGCGCGATAAGCGAAGGGTGTGCTGCTGTCGAGTTGCAGGACCACTTCGTTGGCGGATTGTGACACCACCAGCCACGGTTGTTGCCAGGCGCTGCCGTGGATGGGCAGCGGATCGGTGAGGCTGTTGGGCGTCAGGGCCAGCCAGCCATCGGGGCAATCGAAGCCACCTTCGGCAATGCGGTTGGACCACGGGGCCAGGGGATAGCAACCGAGCTTGCCTGGCAGACCGGTGTTCAGTGCATGGGAATCATTGTGACGTAGCAGCGGTTGACCAGTGCTGAGAACGGTCCAGTTGACAATACTGCCGCCGATCTCGGGGGCAAGGGTGAGGTGGGTCAGTTCGTCTTCAAGTTCGATCAGTGTTGGTTTCATGTTCACCATCGACAGCAGGAAATGCGTGGAATGCCTGCTTCAGGAGCCCGCAAAACCGGGCTCCTGAAGAAAAGCGTTACAGGACCAGATGCGGCAACCACAGCGACAGCGCGGGAATGTAGGTCACGGCCATCAGCACCAGGAACAGTACGCCGTAGAACGGCAGCAACGCTTTCACGGTTTTTTCGATACTGACCTTGCCCACTGCCGACCCCACAAAAAGAACCGCACCCACTGGCGGTGTGATCAAACCAATCCCCAGGTTCACCAGCATGATCATGCCGAACTGCACCGGGTCCACGCCAATGCCCAGGATCACCGGCATCAGAATCGGTGTCAGGATCAGGATCAGCGGCGCCATGTCCATCACGGTGCCGAGCAACAGCAGCATGACGTTGATGCACATCAGGATCACGTAACGGTTGTCCGACAGGGTCAGGAACATCGTGGTGATCTTCGACGGGATCTGCATCAGCGTCATGATGTAGCCGAAGCTGGCGGCAAAACCGATCAGAATCATCACGATCGAAATCGTGCGCACCGTGCGGTGCATCAATTTCGGCAGTTCACGCCACTTGTAGTCGCGGTAGATGAACATGGTGACGAAGAACGACCACAGCACGGCGATCGCCGCCGATTCAGTCGCGGTGAAAATACCCGACAGAATACCGCCGAGGATGATGACCATCGCCATCAGGCCCCACATGGCTTCGCCGCAGATCTTCAACGCTTCGCGCATCGGAATGACTTTACCCTTGGGGTAGTCACGTTTCCTGGCGAAAATCAGGCACAGCACCATCAGGCACGCGCTCATCAGCAAACCCGGCACCACGCCCGCCATGAACAGCGAGGCAATCGACACCGTACCGCCAGCGGCCAGGGAGTAGAGCACCGAGTTGTGGCTCGGCGGGGTCAGCAGGGCTTGCACCGAGCCGCTGACGGTAACCGCCGTGGCGAACTCCCGTGGATAGCCTTCACGCACCATTTCCGGAATCAGTACCGAACCGACCGAGGCGGTGTCCGCCACCGAAGAGCCGGAGATTGCGCCGAAGAAGGTCGAGGCCATGATGTTGACCAGTGACAGGCCGCCACGGACGAATCCGACCAACACCCCGGCGAATGCCACGAGCCGGCGGGACATGCCACCCTCGGCCATGATCGCGCCGGCCAGGACGAAGAACGGAATCGCCAGCAAGGAGAATTTGTTCACGCCCCCGGCGACTTGAATCATCAGTGCCTGGAACGGGATATCGATCCACCAGGCGCCGATCAGGGCGGCAAGCCCCAGGGCGTAGGCGACCGGCATGCCGATCAGAATCAAAGCAATAAAGCTGCCCAGCAGAATCAGAGCGTCCATTTATGCGGCACCTTCATTTTCTTCAACCAGGTCGAAACGCACGACCCGACGGTTGCTCTGGTCCCCGAGCAAGAGTTTTTCCAGCACAAAGATCAACGTCAGCACCCCGCCAATCGGGATCGGCATGTAAGTGATGCCTACGCGCAGGGTCGGAATGGCGCTCATGAACTGGTTCCAGGTCGACAGGCAAAGCTTGGTGCCCCAGATGGCCATGAACAGGCAAATGGTGGCCATCAACAGCTGGGAAAACACGCTCATGTATTTGCTCATTTCGGGCGACATGCGATCGGTGATCATCGCCACCGCCATGTGCGCGCCGGCGCGATAACTGGCCGCGGCACCGATGAAGGTGAAGACCATCATCAGCAGAATCGCAGTGGGCTCCGGCCAACTGGAGCCGGTGCCAAGGACGTAACGGGCAAACACGCCCCAGGGAATCATCAGGGAAATGGCGAGCACCGACAGCCCCGCGACCCAGATGCAGGTCATGTAAATCCTGTCGTTGATGCGCAACAGCAGATTTTTCATCGAGTTTTACCGTAACCGGGCGCGCACCGACCGACATCAATGTCAGTCAGTGGCGCCGAGCCTTTCTTGAATGCAGGGAGGATTACTGAACGGCTTCGATACGCTTGATCAGGTCGGCATAAGGGGCGCCGTATTTTTCGCGGATCGAGGCGGTTGCCTCATAGAAAGGTTTTCTGTCGACGGTGATGAACTCTACGCCAGCGGCCTTGAGTTTTTCTTCACTGCTGGCCGATTTGGCGTCCCACAGGGTGCGCTCATGCGCCTGGGCGGCTTTGGCGGTTTTCTTCACCAACTCCTGCTGCTCGGGGGTGAGTTTGTTCCAGGTGATTTTCGACATCACGATGGGTTCTGGCAGTATCAGGTGCCCGGTCAGGCTGTAGTACTTGGCGTTCTGGTAGTGGTTGTGTTCCAGCAGGGTCGGCGGGTTGTTTTCCGCGCCGTCGATCACGCCAGTCTGCAAGGCACTGAAGATTTCGCCGGTGTCCATCGCGATGCCGTTGCCGCCCATGGCATTGATGGTCTCGATGAACATCGGGTTGCCTTGCACGCGGATCTTCATACCTTTGAGATCGGCGAGGTTGCGCACCGGTTTTTTGCTGTAGATATTGCGCGTGCCGCCATCCATCCAGGCCAGGGCGACCAGGTTGAATTCCGAGTTGGTGATCTTGTCGAGGATCGCGTCGCCGACGTCACCGTCGATGACTTTGCGCATGTGCGCCTGATCACGGAACACAAACGGCATGTTGAACACGTTCACGTCCGGGACCACCGGGCCGACGATCCCCAGGCTGACCCGGGCCATCTGAATGGCGCCGACCTGTGCCTGTTCGATCACTTCCTTTTCCGAGCCCAGCACTCCGCCGGCGAACATCTTGAAGGTCAGTTTGCCGTCGCTGTCGGCCACCAGGGTTTTGCCCAGTTGCTCCTCGGCCACGACTGTCGGGTAACCCGCAGGGTGGATGTCGGCGAACTTGATTTCCAGCGCGTGAGCGGCGCTGCTCAGGGAGAAGGCGAGCGGGAGTGCAGCGGCGAGCAAGGTGCGTTTGAAGTCCATGGGGGTGTCTCCAGTTTTATTGTTTTTTTTGTCAAAGGCACAGCGATGCAGCAGAGGTGGTTATGGTCAGACGTGGAAAAGAGGCTCCGGTAATCCTTTGACGCCGGGGTTGAGCGCGAACACGCCACCGGCCAGGGATTGCTCGTCATGGTCGTCACCGGGGCGGATCGAGGTCACGAACAGCGTGTCCAGTCGACTGCCGCCGAAGGCGCACATGGTGGGTTTTTTCACTGGTACGGTGAGGGAACGGTCCAGACGACCGTCGGGGGTGAAGCGGTGGATCAGCCCGGCGTCGTTGGCGCAGATCCAGTAGCAACCCTCGGCATCCACAGCGGCGCCATCGGGGCGACCGCAGAACTGATTCATGTCGACGAACAGCCGCCGATTGGTCGGCGTGCCGCTGTCGATGTCGTAGTCAAAGGCCCAGATCTGCTGAACCAGGGGATGAGAGTCGGACAGGTACATCGTGCGGCCATCGGGGCTGAACCCAAGACCGTTCGGGACGATAAACCCGCCCAGTTGTGCCTCGACGGGCCCGCGTTGACTAGCGCTGTAGCGGTAAAGGGCGCCTTCGGCGATGTTGGCGCCCATGTTCAACACCATGCTGCTGGCCCAGAAACGTCCCTGACGGTCACAACGGCCATCGTTCAGGCGCATGTCGGTTCGGGCGTGGTCGACGTTCGCCAGCACTTGACTGTCGAGGCTGCCGTCGTTGTGCGGATGCAACTGGAAAAACCCGCTTTCCATCCCGGCCACCCAACTGCCGTCAGCCTGACGGGCGATGCATGCCACCATTTCTGGAGTTTTCCAGGCGTGGACATGACCGTTTTCGGCGCTCCAGCGTTGCAGGCCCCCGGCGGGAATATCCACCCAGTACAGGGCGTCTTCCTCGGGGACCCACACCGGGCATTCACCGACAGCATTACGGGCATCGACAATCAGTTCAGCGGACATGGCAACTCATTCCCTGGGTTTTTGTTGTGGGGATCAAGCGAGAAGCAGTGCTTCAATCACCAAACGGGCCGGCCGCGCAAAAGGCACCGCCCTGGTAGACCCGAGCCGGATCATCAGCAGCAGGCATCGGTTGGGCTTCGACTTTTTCACGGAACACTTCGGAGGTGTCCTGCGGTGCGTAACCCAAGGCCGTGGCGTAACGGTTGTCCCACCAGATGTCCTTGTTGTCGGACATGCCGTACACGATGGTGTGGCCGACGTTCGGGGTGTACAGCGCGCGTTCGAGCAGTTGGGTCAGGTCGCCAAAGCTCAACCAGGTGCTCATCATCCGGCGGTTTTGCGGTTCCGGGAACGAAGAACCGATGCGCACGCTGACGGTTTCGATGCCATAGCGATTGAAGTAGAACGTGGCCATGTCCTCACCGTAGGACTTGGACAAACCGTAATAGCTGTCCGGTTGGTGAGGGGAGTGGGCGTCGATGACTTGGTCTTGCTTGTAGAAACCGATGACGTGGTTGGAACTGGCGAAGATCACCCGCTTCACACCGTGGCGGCGCGCGGCTTCATAGATGTGGAATACGCCACAGATGTTGGCGCCGAGAATCTCTTCGAACGAGCGCTCAACCGACACACCGCCGAAGTGCAGGATCGCGTCCACGCCTTCGACCAATTGATGCACGGCTTGCTTGTCCGCCAGATCGCACGGCACGACTTCTTCGCGATCATCGATAGCCGGGGCCATGGCCGCGATGTCCGACAGGCGAATGACGTTGGCGTAAGGGCGCAGGCTTTCGCGCAGGACTTTACCCAGGCCACCGGCGGCACCGGTCAGCAGCAGGCGATTAAATGGGAGGCGGGTGGTTGTAGTAGTCATGGGAATCCTGGACACGCAGTCGTTGTAAAAATTTGTTGTAGGTTGTCGTACGACATCTTGAGATATTGTTAGGCAATCCGGGTCTTGTCAACGCGACTTTGGTCGAAATGGACGGAGGGTCATTCCCTGTTGCAGTAACGCCAATCCTCCGGACTGAAATGCAATCCTTGTGGGAGTGAGCCTGCTCGCGATAGCGGTGGATCAGTCAACCAATGGCTGATTGAAAGATAGCAATCGCGAGCAGGCTCGCTCCCACAGAGGTCGGGTTTACAGCAACGAAATCGGGTAGTTGATGATGATCCGGTTTTCATCGAATTCGTTGTTGCTGTAGTCGCGACGCATGGTCGAGTTGCGCCATTTGACGTTTAGGCTTTTCAACGGCCCGCTTTGCAGCGTGTAGGCCAGTTCCGATTCGCGGCCCCATTCCTTGCCATCGGTGATGGTGCCGGTGTGGATGTTGTCGCCGCTGATGTAGCGGTTCATCAACGTCAGGCCG
>NZ_JAVDUA010000034.1:0-72850 GCF_031456105.1 Pseudomonas sp. BE134
CGGCCACACCACCAGCACATTATATATTTTTCGGTGGGTGTTCACATAAACACCACAACAAAAACAGAGTTTTGTGGGGGGGGTTTTGTCCCCCCCCCCCCCCCCCCCCCAACCCCCCCCCCCCCCCCCCCCCAGTTTAGAGGAACAAGCCCGGACCCGGGCGACTTCCTTCGGGGAATCTGACGCCCACTTTGCCGATCTTGTTCCCCTCCATGACCGCGACGGTCCAAATGGTGTTGTTCCACTCCACCTGGTCACCGACCACGGGCGCACCCCCGACTTTCTGGGCGATGAAATGACCGAGCGACATGTCCGGATCGATGCCTTCGACTTTCAACCCATACAGCGACGCAACCGCGCCCAGCTGGGCGTCTCCTTCGAGCACGAAGTCGCCGAAGAAGCGCAAATCCAGACCCCGTTGCGGTGCCTTGCTGAAGAGTTTTCCGAGGGCCGGCAGGTTGTGTTCATGGCCAATAACACACAGTAAATCATCGACTTCGAGCACCGTACTACCCGACGGATGGAGCAATTGCTGGCCACGAAACAGGGCAGCGATGCGCGTGCCTTCGGGCATTTTCAGCTCCCGGAGGGGCGAGCCGATGCACCATTTCTCGGCGCCGAGGCGATAGACGAACATCTCCCATTCGCTGGTGACATGCACTTCCAGGGCGGAACGCGAGATCGGCGCGGGGTCGGGTGGCACCGTCACTTTCAGCAGTTTGGCAACCCACGGCAGACTTGTGCCCTGCACCAGCAGCGACACCAGCACGATAAAGAACGCAAGGTTGAAATAGAGTTGGGCGTTGGGCAGGCCGGCCATCAGCGGGAACACCGCCAAAATGATCGGGACCGCGCCACGCAGGCCGACCCAGGAAATGAACGCCTTTTCGCGGCCATGGAACGCCTTGAACGGCAGCAAACCGATCACCACTGACAGCGGCCGTGCACACAGAATCATCCACAGCGCCAGACCCAGCGCGGGCAGGGCAATCGGCAGCAGGTCATGCGGTGTGACCAGCAGGCCCAGCACCAGGAACATCCCGATCTGCGCCAGCCAGGCCATGCCGTCGAGCATGTGCAACATACTGTGCCGACTGCGCACCGGGCGGTTGCCGATGACCAGGCCGCACAGATACACCGCGAGGAAGCCGCTGCCGTGCAGGGCGTTGGTCAGGGCAAACACCACCAGGCCGCCGGCAATCACCAGAATCGGATAGAGACCGTTGGCCAGATTGATGCGGTTGACCAGTTGCAGCATGACCCAGCCACCGGCAAGACCGACGACCGCGCCGATACCGAACTCACGCACGAAGTGCACGAGCAGGCTCCAGTGCAGGCCCGTCTCGCCGCTGGCGAGCATGTCGATCAGCGTCACGGTGAGAAACACCGCCATCGGGTCGTTGCTGCCGGATTCGATTTCGAGGGTGGCGGTGACCCGTTCGTTCAGGCCTTTGCCACCCAGCAGCGAGAACACCGCTGCGGCGTCGGTCGAGCCGACAATCGCGCCGATCAACAAGCCCTGAATGATGCTCAGGTTGAACAACCACGCGGCCACCATGCCGGTCAATGCGGTCGTTATTAACACCCCGACCGTGGCCAGCGACAGTGCAGGCCAAAGCGCAACACGGAAACTCGCGACCCTGGTGCGCAAACCACCGTCGAGCAGGATCACTGCCAACGCGAGGTTACCGACCAGATATGCCGTGGGGTAGTTATCGAAAATAATGCCGGCGCCGTCGACACCGGCGGCCATGCCCACGGCCAGGATAATCACCAGAATCGGGATGCCGAGGCGGGACGAAAGAGAACTCACCAGAATGCTCGCACCTACCAGCAACGCGCCGATCAGAAACAGGCTGTTGATGGTGATTGCATTCAAAGGCATTACTCCAGAAAACAAAAAGGCGGGCACAAACTGACCATGCAGTCTGCGTGCCAGCGATTCTAACCTGTTGAAATGTGATGCTGTCAAAAAGGTTTGTGCAGCGCAGGAGGCGAAGGGTGGTGATCGTTCCCACGCTCCGCGTGGGAATGCCTCAATGGACGCTCTGAGTCCGCTTAGGGACGCGAAGCGTCCCCGGCTGCATTCCCACGCAGAGCGTTGGAACGATCATTGTCAGCGGGCGCATGGCTGACAGTGGCTACCCCCCCCAACCATGTTGTTCATGTCTTGCGCGTTTTTGTCGCACAAAGGCCCCCGGCGACGAAGTGCAGGAACCCCATCCGCCAATCACAGTCTTTACTGCTCGCTGGAAAGGTCACCCGCCAGGAAAATCAAGGCCTTGGACCTGAATAACCCTGGCGTGCGTGGTGACTTTTCTTTATCGTACGCGCCCTTTGAAAATGCTCGGAAAATCAAAATGTTGGAAGCATCCCTAAGCCAATTGGAACAGCTGGTAAATGACCTGGTGCAACAGAACCAGGCACTGCTGGGCAGCAACCAGACCCTGAGTGCAGAACTGGCTCAGGCCAAAGATGAAAACGAAAGCCTGCAATTGAGCCTGATGGAACAGGAAGAGAAACAAGGCGCCACCGCCGCACGCATCCAGGCCCTGGTTGAGCGCGTCAGCGCCGGCCCGGTCAGCGCATGAATCAAGGCGCCGCAGGGGTAAAAGTCGTCTCGATCCTGGGGGAGGACTATTCGATCAAGGCGCCGGCCGGGGAAGAGCAAACCCTGCTGGACGCCGCGATGATGTTGAAGGCTGCTTTGGCCGACACCAAAAGAAAGTACCCGACACTGATCGGTGACCGCCTGTTGGTACTGGCTGCAATGAATCTGTGCTCGCAGCAGATTGAAATGCAAAAGCAGCACAAGCAGGAACTCGACCGTTACCAAGAGCAAGTCAGCGCCACGGTTGAAGTGATCTCCAAGACGATCGGTCAGCAAGGCTGACACCGCATATTAAAGTGCCCCTTGGCCAGGGGCGCTATCGCCTGATGTATTAACTGCGCCAGGCGACAATTGTGTCCCAGCTTCCATCAGGTTGTTTGTCATAGCGAAATCCTCCTGCCATAGATGTGCGCCCATTTGATATGAGGTAGTCACCCACATCGAGCAGAAGTAGAAACTCCTCAACACCGACCGGTTGTGATGCTCTTTTGACGATGGCTGAACTCAAAACAATTTGGACGAAGTAACGACCGTCGTCTGTTACGACAAATTCTTTTTTAGTCACAGTGGGATTTGTCGAGCCCTCCATTACCGTGCCGCCGACCCTGGCGTATTTGATCAAACTATCTTCGTTCCACGCTCGTTTTGGCAGGGAAATATCGTTGTCTTTGTTCATGACTTCTCTCATTGATTACAAGGAAGACGTGCACGTTGTGAGTCCCGGAGACCTAAATTAGTCGCAGATAGCTATTTTGTAACCTGTCATAGTTGACAGGTGCGCGCTTGTTTTCCCCGCTCGGAGTAAGGCGTTTAACCCACTGAAATATGGCAGCTGTCGCTGCTGCTTGCGCTTTTGCTTAAATAATTGGACGCAATAATTTTCCGCGTTGTGGCAAGGAGTTTTTTAGGCTGTATACAATCGGCACGCCAGTTGCAGTGTTTCAGCCTCTTATTCTTTGGGGGTGTTCCATGCAGTTTTGGCGACGCAGTATTCAATGGCAGTTAATCCTGAGCATGGGCACCGCCCTGCTGGTCAGTATTCTGATCGTGGTGGGCATTTATACCCTCGTGGTTAACCGTCTCGCCCAGAGCTATCTGGTCGAACAAGCCCTGCCGTCGAGCATCGAAGCGATGCGCAACGACATCGAGCGAATCCTCGTTCAACCCCTCACCGCCGCCAAGGACATCGCCAGCAATAGCATGGTGCGCGACTGGTTGGCCGGGGGTGAAGACGATGCCCGGACGGCGACGTTCGTACGGTACCTGGAAGGCATTCGCGCTGAACACAAAGCCTTTACCGCGCTGATTATCGGCACGGCTTCTAATCACTATTTGACCGAAAAAGGCCTGGAACGGACCCTCAGCCGTTCCAACCCCAAAGACGCCTGGTTCTACTCATTCCTCGACAGCAATCAGCCGCGCACCCTCAATATCGACAATGACACCACGACCGGAGAATTGGCGCTGTTCATCGACCTCAAGGTTGAGCACGCGGGTAAAGTCGTGGGCGTTGCCGGCCTCGGGTTGAGCATGAAAGAGTTGTCGGAGCTGATCCACAACTTCAGCTTCGGAGCGCGCGGCAAGGTCTATCTCGTGCGTTCCGACGGTTTGATCCAGGTGCATCCCGAAGCGCAATTCAGTGGCAAACGCACCCTCGCCGAGCAGATTGGCGCGCCGGCAGCGCAGGCCGTCATGGGTCAACTCTCTACCTCCACAGCGTCTGCCACCAACAGCAGCTTCGTGCGCGATGGCGAAGACTTCCTCGCGTTGAGCCTGCCGCTTCGGGACTTGGGCTGGACGCTGGTGGCCGAAGTGCCACAGTCGCAGATCTACGCCGAAGCGCGTCGCGCGATGTGGATGAGCAGCGGCATCGGCCTGGCGGTAGCGCTGGTGTGCCTGTTGCTGGTGGTATTGCTGGCCCGTGGTTTAGTGCGTCCGATCCGTCAGGTAACAGCTGCGTTGGTAGCCATCGGTAGCGGTGGTGGCGATTTGACCCATCGGTTGGATTCCAGTCGCGCCGATGAACTGGGCGATCTGGCGCGCGGCTTCAATCGGTTTCTGGACAGCCAGCGCGAAATGATCGGCGAAGTGCTGACCACCAGCGAACGACTGCGCACCGCTGTTGGCCAAGTGGCAAAGGTGGTGGACAACACCGCGGAACGTTCTGGCCGTCAGCAGGAAATGACTGACATGGTGGCCACCGCTGTTCATGAGATGGGCCTGACCGTGCAGGAAATCGCCCAGAACGCTGGCAACGCGGCGATCGCGTCGCAGAATGCTCGCGATGAGGCGATGCAGGCTCGCGAAGTGGTGGGCGGCTCGATCCGGCATATTGAATGCATGTCCGACGAAATCGGCATCGCAGCGGGTGCCGTGGGTGAGCTGGCCAATCAGGTGGCGTCGATTGATCAAGTGCTGGCCGTGATTCGCGGGATCTCCGAGCAGACCAATTTGTTGGCCCTCAATGCCGCCATTGAAGCTGCGCGGGCCGGGGACATGGGGCGTGGGTTTGCGGTGGTGGCGGATGAAGTGCGGACATTGGCGCGGCGGACACAGTCGTCGACGGACGAGATTCAGCAGATGATCGGCAGCCTCAAGCAAGGCGCGGAGAACGCGGTGTCGTCGATGCATTCCGGGCAAGCCGCGACCGGCACGGGTGTTGAGTCGAGCCAGCGCACTGGGGTGTCGTTGACGGCGATTACCGGCCAGGTGGAGCGCATCAGCGACATGAACCATCAGGTGGCGGCGGCGACGGAAGAGCAGTCGGCGGTGACGGAAGAGATTAACCGGAACGTGCAGGGGATTTCTGATCTGGCGCGGGCGACGGCGGGGGAAGTCAGGGCTTGCCGTGAGGACTGTCATACGTTGCAGCGGTTGGCGGATGATTTGGCGCGGCAGATGGGCAGTTTCAAACTCACCTAACCGATCGTTCTCACGCTCCGCGTGGGAATGCAGCCCGGGACGCTCCGCGTCCCTTTGCGATCGTGACGCAGAGCGTCACAGGAGGCATTCCCACGCGGAGCGTGGGAACGATCAGTGAAAGGTTGTCAGAACCATTCATCCTGCATCGTCAAACACACATCATCCCGCGCCTCAAGAATCGCCAGTTCATGGTGGCAACCCGGCACTTCCCACGTCAGGAAATACCGCGCCGCCTGCAGCTTGCCTTTATAGAAGCTCACATCCGCCGCATTACCCTTGGCCAATCCTTCCTCGGCGCGAATCGCCTGCTCCAGCCAGCGCCAGCCAATCACCGTGTGCCCGAATACTTTCAGGTACAGCGCCGAGTTCGCCAGGCTGCTGTTGACCTTGCCTTGCCCCAGGTCGATCAGCAGGCCGATGGTCACTGTTTGCAAACGTGCCACCAGTTTTTCCAGCGGTTCACGCAGCGCGGTCAAGGACTCATACGCATGCGCCCGCGCGCCTGTGTCGGCGATCAGCCGAATCAATTGCTTGAGCCCCGCACCACCATTCTGAGCGAGCTTGCGTCCCAGCAAGTCCAGCGACTGAATGCCGTGCGTACCTTCATGAATCGGATTCAGACGGTTGTCGCGGTAGTACTGCTCCACCGGGTATTCGCGGGTATAACCGTGTCCGCCGAGAATCTGGATCGCCAGTTCGTTGGCCTTCAGGCAAAACTCCGACGGCCAGGATTTGACGATAGGCGTCAGCAAATCCAGCAATTCATGGGCCTGTTTGCGCTCGGCTTCGGTCTCAAGTGTGGTGGTGTCATCAAACAGTCGCGCAGCATATAACCCGAGGTCGAACGAACCTTCGACGTAGGCTTTCTGGGTCAGCAACATGCGTTTTACGTCAGCGTGCTGAATGATCGCCACTGGCGCGGTGTTCGGGTCTTTGCTGTCCGGCACGCGACCCTGCGGCCGCTCGCGGGCGTATTCCAGCGAATACAAATAGCCGGCGTAACCGAGCATCACCGCGCCCATGCCGACGCCAATCCGCGCCTCGTTCATCATCTGGAACATGTAGCTCAAACCGTGATGCGGCTTGCCCACCAGATACCCCACACACTCGCCGTTATCGCCGAAATTCAGCGCAGTGGACGTGGTGCCGCGCCAACCCATCTTGTGGAACAACCCGGCCAGCAACACATCGTTGCGCTTGCCCAGACTGCCGTCATCGTTGACCAGGTACTTGGGCACGATGAACAGCGAAATACCCTTCACCCCGGCCGGTGCGTCCGGCAGCTTGGCCAACACCATGTGCACGATGTTTTCCGAGAGCGGGTGATCGCCGCCGGAGATGAAGATCTTGTTGCCCTTGAGGCGATAAGTGCCGTCAGACGCAGGTTCGGCGCGGGTACGAATGTCCGACAGCGACGAGCCGGCATGTGGCTCGGTCAGGGCCATGGTGCCGAAGAAGCGGCCGTCGATCATCGGTTGCAGGAAACGCTGTTTCTGCTCCTCGGTACCGAAGCTTTCAATCAGGTTCGCCGCACCCATGGTCAAGAACGGGTAAGAAGTCGACGCCGCGTTAGCCGATTGAAAATGCGCGAAGCAGGCCTGGGACAGCAAGGTAGGAAGCTGCATGCCGCCCGCGTCGAAACTGCGCGCAGCATTGAGGAAACCGGCTTCGAGGAACGCATCCACCGCTGGTTTCACTTCCGGAATCAGAATCGCCTTACCGTCTTCATAGCGCGGCTCGTTCTCGTCACCCTTGCGGTTGTGCGGGGCGAAGAACTTCTCGGCGATGTTGCGGGCGGTGCCGATGGCAGCATCGAAGGTCTCACGATTGTGCTCGGCGAAACGCTCACGCTGGGTCAGGCCCTCGGCATCGAGGACTTCATACAGCTCGAAAGCCAGATTGCGGGAACTGAGCAACGTCTCGGACATGGCGGACTACCTTTTAAAAGTATGCCGCAGTCTAGGAAGACTTATAAAAATGGGGAAGGAAGATAGATGGGGGTGATGGGGCGGCACAAGCTACAAGCTTCAAGCTGCAAGTAAGAGCGGTTTGCTTCTACTTACAGCTTGCAGCTTATAACTTGCCGCTGCTGCTTAACCTATGGTCATCAGACTGGCATTACCTCCAGCAGCAGCGGTGTTAACGCTCAACGCGCGCTCGATCACCAGACGCTCCAGCGCAATGTTGGTCTCGCCTTGCGACAAACCATGAACACCGACAATGGCGCCCGCACGCTTGGCCACTTGCTGGCAGACCGCACGCAACTGGTCCGAATGGCCATGATGCAGAACCGCATCAAACACCACGTCGTCCTTGTGCCAGTCGGACACCAACTTGATGCGTGCCTGAGCTTCCTTCGGCAGACGTGCGAACAACGCCTTGGTCAGGTCAGATTCCGGCCACACTGCCGAACCGCCAACCGCCAACACCGCTGCCAGTTGAGTCAACAGATCGCCTTCTACTTCCGCCAGGCTCAGCACGTGCTCACGCGGCAGGATGGCGTAGCTGTTGCGCTCGCCGGTCGGGCCTGCCAGAACACGGGTGATCCCGCTTTGCGATTGCACCGCGAACTGCACGCACAGGGTGCTCAGGTCGGCAAACTTGTGGCTGTCAGCCCAGGCTTTCAGGGCGGTCAGCGGCTTGCTCATGGCGTCACGCAGACGAACGTCCGGGGCTACGACGGCGTCTCCGCGAGCGAAGGATTGTTCGATGGCATCGGTAGGACGCGTCGACAGCAGGCGGTACAGGTACAGCGGACCACCCGCCTTTGGACCGGTACCCGACAGACCTTCACCACCGAACGGCTGCACACCCACCACAGCGCCAACGATGTTGCGGTTCACGTAGACGTTACCGGCATTGACGTTGTCGATCACCTTGGCGATGGTTTCGTCGATGCGCGTGTGCACGCCCAGCGTCAGGCCATAGCCGGAAGCGTTGATCTGACCGATCAGTTGATCGATGTCTTTGCGCTTGTAACGAACCACGTGCAGCACCGGACCGAAAATCTCCCGTTGCAGTTCGTCGAAGCTTTCCAGTTCGATCAGGGTCGGCATCACGAAGGTGCCACGTTTGACTTCTTCGCTGTTGGCGATGGCCACCTGGTACACGTTGCGACCTTTGTCGCGCATGCCCTGGATGTGCTTCTCGATGCCAGCCTTGGCTTCGGCGTCGATCACCGGGCCGATGTCCACGGACAGACGCTCAGGGTTGCCGAGGCGGCATTCAGCCATGGCACCCTTGAGCATTTCGATGACACGGTCAGCGGAATCTTCCTGCAAGCACAAGACGCGCAGTGCCGAGCAACGTTGACCGGCGCTGTCGAAGGCCGACGACACGACGTCGATCACCACTTGTTCGGTCAATGCCGAAGAGTCGACGATCATCGCGTTCTGGCCACCGGTTTCGGCGATCAGCGGGATCGGGCGGCCCTGGGCATCCAGGCGGCCGGCGATGTTGCGTTGCAGCAGGCGAGCGACTTCGGTGGAACCGGTGAACATCACGCCTTTAACTCGATCGTCACCCACAAGTCCCGCACCGACGGTTTCGCCACGGCCCGGCAGCAGTTGCAGCACGCCTTCCGGAATCCCGGCTTCGAGCAGCAAACGCACGGCTTGAGCTGCGACCAGCGGGGTTTGTTCCGCAGGTTTGGCCAATACCGGGTTACCGGCAGCCAGTGCCGCCGCGACTTGACCACTGAAGATCGCCAGCGGGAAGTTCCACGGGCTGATGCAGACGACCGGACCCAATGGGCGGTGGGCGTCGTTGGTGAAATCGTTGCGTGCCTGCACCGCGTAATAACGCAGGAAGTCCACGGCCTCACGCACTTCGGCGATGGCGTTGGCGAAGGTCTTGCCGGCCTCGCGAGCCAACAGGCCCATCAGCGGCTGGATCTCGCCTTCCATCAAATCGGCGGCGCGTTCCAGAATCGCGGCACGTTCGGCAGGCGGGGTGGCCTGCCAGATCGGCGCGGCGTTCAAGGCGCACTGGATGGCGTTATCAACGTCATCGACGGTCGCTTCCTGCACATGGCCCACCACGTCACGCAAATCGGACGGGTTCAGCACCGGCGCCGGGGTTTCAGTACTGGAGACGCAACCGAGCATCGGCGCGGCTTTCCAGTGGTTGTGAGCAGTGGCCAGCAAAGCGCAGGACAGCGAAGCCAGACGATGTTCGTTGGCCATGTCGATGCCGCTGGAGTTGGCGCGCTCGGCACCATACAGGTCACGCGGCAGCGGGATACGCGGGTGCGGCAGGCCGAAGCCGCCTTCCAGCGTCGCCATTTGCTCGATGCTGGCCACTGGATCGGCCACCAGCTCCTGGATCGAAATGGATTGGTCGGCGATGCGGTTGACGAACGAGGTGTTCGCGCCGTTTTCCAGCAGGCGACGTACCAGGTACGCCAGCAGCGTTTCGTGAGTACCGACTGGTGCGTACACGCGGCACGGACGGTTCAGCTTGCCTTCGGAAACTTTGCCTACAACCTGTTCGTACAGCGGTTCACCCATGCCGTGCAGGCACTGGAACTCGTACTGACCCGGGTAATAGTTCTGACCGGCGATGTGGTAAATGGCCGACAGGGTGTGGGCGTTGTGCGTGGCGAATTGCGGGTAGATGACTTCCGGCACCGACAGCAGTTTGCGAGCGCAAGCGATGTAAGAAACGTCGGTGTACACCTTGCGGGTGTAGACCGGGTAGCCTTCCAGACCTTCGACCTGGGCGCGCTTGATTTCGCTGTCCCAGTACGCGCCTTTCACCAGGCGGATCATCAGGCGATGACGGCTGCGGCGAGCCAGGTCAATCACGTAGTCAATCACGTACGGGCAACGCTTCTGGTACGCCTGGATCACGAAACCGATGCCGTTCCAGCCGGTCAGTTGCGGCTCGAAGCACAGGCGCTCCAGCAGATCCAGCGACAGCTCGAGGCGGTCGGCTTCTTCGGCGTCGATGTTCAGGCCGATGTCGTATTGTTTGGCCAGCAAGGTCAGCGACAACAGGCGCGGGTACAGCTCGTCCATCACACGCTCGTACTGCGCGCGGCTATAACGCGGGTGCAGTGCCGACAGCTTGATGGAAATGCCCGGGCCTTCATAAATCCCACGACCGTGGGACGCTTTGCCGATCGAGTGAATGGCTTGTTCGTACGAGGCCAGATATTTCTGGGCATCGTGCTCGGTCAGTGCCGCTTCACCGAGCATGTCGTAGGAGTAGCGGAAGCCCTTGGCTTCGAACTTGCTCGCATTGGCCAATGCTTCGGCGATGGTTTCGCCGGTGACGAACTGCTCGCCCATCAGGCGCATGGCCATGTCGACGCCCTTGCGGATCATCGGCTCGCCGCTCTTGCCAATGATGCGGCTCAGGGACGAAGTCAAACCTGCTTCGTTATGCGTGGCGACCAGTTTGCCGGTCAGCAGCAAGCCCCAAGTGGCTGCGTTGACGAACAGCGACGGGCTGTTGCCCAAGTGCGGGTGCCAGTTGCCGGTGCTGATTTTGTCGCGGATCAGCGCGTCGCGGGTGCCTTTGTCCGGGATACGCAGCAGCGCTTCGGCCAGGCACATCAGTGCAACGCCTTCCTGGGACGACAGGGAAAATTCCTGCAGCAGGCCCTGAACAATGCCGGCACGGCCACCGGCGCTTTTCTGATTGCGCAGTTTTTCGGCAATCGAGGCGGCGAGCTTATTGGTGGCTTCGGCCATGGCGACCGGCAGGCGAGCCTGTTCGATCAGCATTGGCACCACTTCCGGCTCAGGGCGACGGTAAGCGGCGGTGATCGAAGCACGCAGCACGGATTGCGGCAGGATGCTTTCGGCGAATTCGAGGAAGCACTGGTGGGCGTGATCCAGAGGCGCATCGACGGTGTCGTCGGAATCCTTGGTCAAACCGCTCAGCTCGGTCAGGGTTGCACCACCCTCGAGTTTTTCCAGGTAATTGAAAATTGCCTGCTTGATCAGCCAGTGCGGCGTGCGATCAATCGAGGTCGCGGCAGCCTTGAGGCGTTCGCGGGTCGGGTCGTCAAGTTTGACCCCAAGAGTGGTGGTAGCCATTTTTTATCCTCATGTTTGCCACGACCGCGTGGCATCAGCTGGCGGCAAGATTAGCCGTGCAACCGTTGAGGTGCAACCGGGTGCAACCCTTTTTTTGTCGGAATTATCAGCGGCTCATCAGGAATTAAATTCCGGTACGAATGTACCGCTTCGGCTTGGTGCTTTTGCTTCTAGCAAATCGCAATGGCTGCCCTAAAAGGAAGCAAAAACATCGGTTTATTGAAAAAATCAGGTTGGGTGCAACTTATTCTCAAGAAATGGGTTGCACCTCATTTGCGTTGTTGAATAGGATTCGCGCCCCAAGGTGCAACCGGATAGAAAATCGGTGCGCCGGCTGATGGCTTTCCTGGGGAAACATCAGTCATTAAATGCGCAGGCTTCGAAATCGTCTGAACAAACATTGTCGTTTGTCGGCGGTTCACACGCTGCCGCTACATAAAAACAAAGCCAGGGCATCACTTAATGAGCGCAAGCAATCCAACCCTGATCACGTTTGTGATCTACATCGCAGCAATGGTGCTGATCGGCTTCATGGCCTATCGCTCCACCAACAACCTTTCTGACTACATTCTAGGCGGTCGCAGCCTGGGCAGCGTCGTGACGGCCTTGTCCGCTGGCGCTTCCGACATGAGCGGCTGGTTGTTGATGGGCCTGCCGGGCGCCATCTACATGTCCGGTCTGTCCGAAAGCTGGATCGCCATTGGCCTGATCATCGGTGCTTACCTGAACTGGCTGTTCGTCGCTGGCCGTCTGCGCGTGCAGACCGAGCACAACGGTGATGCCCTGACCCTGCCGGATTACTTCTCCAGCCGTTTCGAAGACAAAAGCGGCCTGCTGCGGATCATTTCTGCGGTGGTGATTCTGGTGTTCTTCACCATTTACTGCGCATCCGGCATCGTGGCCGGCGCCCGTCTGTTCGAAAGCACCTTCGGCATGTCCTACGAGACAGCGCTGTGGGCCGGTGCTGCGGCGACGATTGCCTACACCTTCGTTGGCGGTTTCCTGGCCGTGAGCTGGACCGATACCGTACAAGCCACGCTGATGATCTTCGCCCTGTTGCTGACGCCGATCATCGTGCTGCTGGCAACCGGTGGCGTCGACACCACCTTCCTGGCCATCGAAGCGCAAAACCCAAGCAACTTCGACATGCTGAAAAACACCACCTTCATCGGCATCATCTCGCTGATGGGCTGGGGCCTGGGTTACTTCGGCCAGCCGCACATCCTCGCGCGTTTCATGGCGGCGGATTCGGTCAAGTCGATCGCCAATGCCCGTCGCATCTCCATGACCTGGATGATCCTGTGCCTGGGCGGCACCGTGGCAGTCGGCTTCTTTGGCATCGCTTACTTCAATGCGCACCCAGACGTGGCAGGTCCTGTGACCGAAAACCACGAACGCGTGTTCATCGAACTGGCGAAAATCCTCTTCAACCCATGGATCGCCGGTATCTTGCTGTCGGCCATTCTGGCTGCCGTGATGAGCACCCTGAGCTGCCAGTTGCTGGTGTGCTCCAGCGCCCTGACCGAAGACTTCTACAAAACCTTCCTGCGTAAATCCGCTTCCCAGCTGGAACTGGTCTGGGTTGGCCGCGCCATGGTGCTACTGGTTGCCCTGATCGCCATCACGATGGCCGCTAACCCGGAAAACCGTGTACTGGGTCTGGTCAGCTACGCCTGGGCCGGTTTCGGTGCTGCGTTCGGTCCAGTCGTTCTGATCTCCGTGATCTGGAAAGACATGACCCGCAACGGCGCACTGGCCGGTATCCTGGTCGGCGCGATCACCGTGATCGTCTGGAAACACTTCGAACTGCTGGGCCTGTACGAAATCATCCCTGGCTTCATCTTCGCCAGCCTGGCCATCTACATCGTCAGCAAACTGGGCGCGCCGACTCACGGCATGCTTCAGCGTTTTGCTGCGGCCGAGGCAGACTTCCGCCTGAACAAGTGATGGGGGAGCTTCGGCTCTGACCTTTCCCAGCACATGAAAACGGCCCGCTTCCTTTGGAGACGGGCCGTTTTTTTGTGCCTATGCAAAACTCAAAACACTGTGGATTCCCTGTGGGAGCGAGCCTGCTCGCGATAGCGTTCGATCATTCAACATTAATGTCGACTGACCCGACGCCATCGCGAGCAGGCTCACTCCTACAGGGGAAGGTGGTGGTTTTGAGGGATATGTCTGTAGCTGAACACACTTATTCTTGAAGGAAAAATCTCTAAAAAAAGCAGGGCAAATCTGATTTCCTTGTCCCTTCCTCAACACCCCTTGTCGCTCATGCAGAATCGCCCGCCTTCATTCTGCAGAGACACATCGGATGTTCGCGCCTGCCAATCAACCGCGTTTCACGTTGACCCTCGACGGCGTCCAGAATGAGCTCAAAGTCCTTGAGTTCACGGGCACGGAAGCCATCAGCCAACCCTACCGTTTTGACCTGGAATTGGTCAGCGATCGGCCAGACATCGAGCTCGAAAGCCTGCTGCACCGTCAGGCGTTTCTGAGTTTCGATGCACAAGGCGCCGGTATTCATGGTCAGATTTTTCGCGTCGGCCAAAGCGACTCCGGGAAACGCCTGACGGGCTATCAGATCAGCCTTGTACCGCGACTGGCTTACCTCGGCCAGCGCATTAATCAGCGGATCTTCCAGCACAAAAGCGTGCCGACGATCATCGCGCAGGTCCTCAAGGACCATGGCATCCAGCGCGATGCGTTCGAGTTTCAACTCGGCAGTGACTACACAGCTCGTGAGTACTGCGTGCAGTACGCCGAAAGCGATCTGGCGTTCATCCAGCGGCTGTGTGCCGAGATCGGCATTCACTACCACTTCCAGCACAGCCCCGACGGGCATCTGCTGGTGTTCGGCGATGACCAAACCGTTTTCCCTCGCCTGCCCGAGCCGACGTTATACCTGCCCGGCAGCGGAATGGCGGCGGATGCGCCGGCCATCAAACGCTTCAATGTGCGTTTGGAAACCCGCACTACCGCAGTCGCCCGTCGCGATTACGACTTTAAAAAACCTCGCCTGCAACTCGAAACCCGTCTCGACAGCGAGCAGCGCCCGGTGCTGGAGGACTACCACTTTCCCGGCCAATTCACCGATCGCGAACACGGTAAGCAACTGGCTCAACGCGCACTCGAACGCCACAACGCCGATTTCCGCCAGTCCGAAGGTCGTGGTGATGACTGTGCGCTGGTCAGCGGGCATTTCCTCCATCTCGCCGAGCATTCCCGTCAGGCGTGGAATGACTTGTGGCTGATCACTGAAATCGAACATCGCGGCCGCCAACCGCAAGTGCTGGAAGAGTCGGCCACCAGCGATGACCCGGATGATTTCCAGGGCTATCGCAATACGTTTCTGGCGACGCCGTGGGACGTTTCGTTTCGTCCGCCACTGGGGCCGCAAAAGCCGCGCATGCTTGGCTATCAACCCGCCGTGGTAACCGGGCCGACTGACAGCGAAATCCATTGTGACGAGTTCGGTCGGGTCAAGGTTCAGCTCGCCTGGGACCGCGACGGACAACTCAACGAACACTCCAGTTGCTGGCTGCGCGTGGCCACGGGTTGGGCGCATGACCGTTATGGCAGCGTGCTGATCCCGCGAGTCGGCATGGAAGTGCTGGTCGGGTTCATCGATGCCGATGCCGATAAGCCGCTGGTGATGGGTTGCCTTCCGAACGCGGCGACGCCCGTTCCGCTGGACCTGCCCGCCGACAAGACCCGCAGCATTTTCCGCAGCCAGAGCAGCCCGGGAGGTGGTGGCTACAACGAACTGCGCATCGAGGATCGCAAAGGCGCCGAGGAAATCTACCTGCGCGCCCAGCGAAACTGGACCCAGCATGTGTTGAATGATCAACAAGTTCAGGTCGATAACCAGCGCAGCATCGTCGTCACCGGCACCGCTCGCCATGAGTTGAAGGCCGACGAGCAGCGCATCACCCACGGCCAGCGCCAGGCCGAAGTGAAGCTCGACGATCACTTGGTGGTGATGGGTGATCGGCACATCCGCGTGACCAGCCAGGCGCTCAACGCCAGTCAGCAGTTCCATGTCAGCGCCGGCCAGCAAGTGGTGATCGATGGCGGCGCCAGCGCGACGATTCAGGCGGGTGGGCAGTGGATCAACATCGGGCCAGGGGGGATTTTCAGTAGCGTGCCGATTCAGGTGGGTGGGGCGTTGGTGCCGGCGATGGCGGCTGCGCCTGTGTCGCCGAATGCGCCTTTGAAACTCGCCGCTGCGCCGGCAGCGTTGTTGAGCGCCGCACAAATCATGAGCCTGAAAAGCGACGCGCCATTTTGTGAGGAATGCGAGCGGTGCAAGGACGGTGTCTGTGCAGCCTGATCTTTTGACGCCTCGCGACTGGCTGGACCGGCAGCCGCTGAAGTCATCGGAACAACTCTTTGCAATTTTCAGTAATGCCAGCACGGCTGAGCCGTTCAAAGCCTGGCAGCGTTCGATAGCCGTTCACGCGCCGTCCCCGATCTGGGCCGATACCGCCTACGCCGAGTGGGAACCGGTGATGCCCTATGTCGGAGTCGTCTCGGCAGGCAGTGAGTTTCTGGAGTGGGTCGCTGCCACCGAGTCTCGCGATTGGGGTTGGTTGGCGGTTTCTTCTGCGTCTCAAGAAGTGCTGGTCGAGCATCTGCGCAGCCTTACCCAAGTTCTTTTGCCCAACGGTCATGCGGTGTTTTTCCGCTTCTGGGATGGGCGTTATTTGCTCCCGATCCTTCAGTCCGGCGAAGTTAATGCCACGCAGTTAATGCCTGTGATCGACCGTTGTTTGATCAATGGTCAGCCGCTCGATATCGGTGGCAGTGCGCTGAAGACTTCCAGGGTTTTCCCGTGGTGGGAAGTAACCGCACCGCTGATTGAACACCTCGCTGGCGAGTCCGCGACGACTCGCATCAACAACTTGCTGATGTGGTTGAGCGAGGACCGACCTGATCTTTATGAAGCGTTTTCGCCGAGCGTATTGCGGCACAAAGTCGCGCTTTTCTTGCAGACGCCGGACCTGCCTCAAGCACCGAAATCAGCTTTGGTGGATTACCTGATGACGGAGCTGGACTGATGGATCAGATCGTACGGATCGAGCAGGAGCTCGACGGGTTTAAAGACACGCTGGTTTTGTATCGCCAGCAACTTGGCAGCTTCTTGGGGCGGAATACGGACAGGGTCAGCCGGGCGATGGATTTGCCTTCGTTGATGAGCATGGAGCGGCTGATAAAACTTGGGAACACCTCGACTGCAGTGAGCAGTGGCGATGATGATTTTTTCTCGGGTGTTGCGCAGTGTCCGGCAAGTGGAATTCTGGAGATCGAGAGCAAGTTCGAATCGGTTTATGACATTCCGTTGGGGAATATTTCGGTTGATGTGATTGCTGTTGATGGCGGCGAGAGCACACCGGTCAAGCTTGATGAAAACGGTAAAGGGCAGTTCTTAGGTACACCTGGCAAGTTCTATCGCGTTCATGTTCAGAGCGAAGTGACGCCGGCTCAAATTGATGATCTTTTCTCGTCCTACGATGGCCTGACCAAGGAGCTTGAGAGCTGGCTGCGTAAGGAGTGGGAGGGATTTAAACCGCAGTGGTCGCAGCAATCGGCGTCGGCATCGTTGGCCGCCGTGGGCAATGGAATGCTCGCAGGAGGTTGGGCGGCAGTTGAGGCTGTTTGGGATGGTATCGGTGAACTCACCGACATTCTGAAAAACCCTGATGCATTTGCCGAGAAACTGGGTGATAGCGCAGGAGAACTGGCAAGGCTCGCAGTCAGCGCTCCAGACATGATGGCAAAAGCCATGTTGCTGGCCAGCGACGAAGCGGCGCTGTGTTTGCTGATGCGCACCGCCATGTTATGGCTCGAAGCACTGCCGCCATCGCAATTGGCCGGGACGTCGGCCGAGGCCATTTCCAAAGTCGTGGTTGGCCTGGTCATCGACTTGTTGATTGGCTTGGTGTTGAGCGTGGTCGGCGTCGGTATTGCCTGGCTGACGGTGCGACTGGCCAAGTACAGCGCGCAGATTTTTCAGGCCGTGATGGGCTTCGTGAAGTCGATGGTCACGATCATCAACAACTTTATGGAGTATGTAGACCACTACAAAACGGTCGCCGCACGCGGCGTTGCTGCGGGACTAAACAAGGGCCGCATGCAACTACGCTGGGATGCCAAACGCAACACCGCGCTCAAGCAAAACGAACACCACGACAACGCCCCGGATCAGGCGAAAAATCCCAACGGCGACTCCGCCGATTCCGCCAATAAAACCGCCACCAACAAATGCCCGGTGTCGATGGTCACCGGCGAAGAACTGCTGACTCTCACCGACGGTGCGCTGGACGGTGTCCTGCCGTTCGACTTCACCCGGCTCTATCGCACCAGCGCCGCCGACATCGACAGCGGCCTCGGATTCGGCTGGAGCCATTCGCTCTCCCATCGGCTGGACATCGACGGCGACAGCGTCATCTGGATCGACCACGAAAACCGTCGCACCACGTTCCCGTTGCCGTCCGCTGAGCGCCCGGCGATCCACAACAGCCTGTCGCGCGCGGCGATTTATCTGGGCAATGATCCCGAAGAACTGATCCTCGCCCAGGCCGGCGACGACACGCGGTTTTATCACTTTCACCACGGTCGACTCACGACCATCAGCGACGCGTACGACAACCGCCTGCGCATCTCCCGCGACCGCCAGGAGCGCATCCAGCGCCTCGACAACGGCGCCGGCCGCGCCTTGCGCTTGCGTTATGAACGCAACCATTTAGTCGCCGTCGACTACCAGGTGTTTATCCCCGCGCAAACCCTTGAGGAGTGCTGGAAAACCGAGCAAACCCTGGTCAGTTACACCTACGACGAACGCGCACAACTGATCGAAGCCAGCAACGCCGCCGGTGAAAGCGAACGCTACGACTACGACGACCAACACGTCATCCTCCAGCGGCAACTGGCCGGAGGGGCGAGTTTCTTCTGGGCGTGGGAAAAGTCCGGCAAAGCGGCACGCTGCATTCGCCACTGGGCCTCGTTCGCGCAGATGGATGCGCGCTACGTGTGGGATGACGCCGGCAGCGTCACCGTGCACAACGTCGACGGCAGCGAAGAGGTTTACGTCCACGACCAGCGGGCGCGGCTGGTGCGCAAGGTCGAACTGGACGGCGGCGAACAGCTCAAGGCGTACGACGAAGACGGTCGGCTGGTGGCCGAACAGGATCCGCTCGGCGCCGTCACCGAATACCGTTACGACGAAGTCGGACGCCTGGTGGCGCTGATTCCGCCAGAAGACGAGCCGACGGCCTACGAGTACCGCAACGGTTTCCTGCACGCCCGTTATCGCGGCAAAGCGGTGTGGACGTATCTGCGCAATGCCCAGGGTGACATTACCGAAGCGACCGATCCCGACGGCCAGGTCACCCATTATTACTACGACGAAAAAGGCCAGCTGCTGTCGATCCGCTACCCGGATACCAGTCGGCATGTATTCGTCTGGAACGCATTGGGGCAACTGGTCGAGGAAACGCTGCCGGACGCTGGTGTTCGGCGCTTTTCCTACGATGCCCTGGGGCGGCAGCTTACTCGTCAGGACGAACATGGCGCGGTCACGCAGTCGCAATGGGACGCCGTCGGCCGACTGATCCAGACGATTCTTCCTACCGGCGCCAGCCGCGCCTACAGCTACAACGCCTACGGAAAAATCACTGCCGAACGCGATGAACTCGGCCGCATCACGCGCTACGAATACCTCGACGATCTGCACTTGGTCAGCCGCCGGCTCAATGCCGACGGTACCCAGCTGAAGTACCGCTACGACAACGCGCAGCTGTTGCTCACGGAAATCGAAAACGAATCCGGCGAGCAATATCGGCTGGACTACACCGCCGGCGGATTGATCCGAGAGGAAACCGGCTTCGACGGCCAACGCACGGCGTACGCCTACGACCTCAATGGTCAGCTGCTGGAGAAAACCGAGTTTGGCGCTGACGGTTCGCAGCTGATCACCGCTTACGAGCGGGATTCGGCCGGCCGGTTGTTGGTGAAAACCCTGCCCGACGGCCTCAAGGTCGAATACCGCTACGACAGCCTCGGCCGGCTGATCGGCGTCGACGACGGCCACGACCATCCGCTGGAATTCGAATACGACCAACAAGACCGCCTGATCACTGAACATCAGGGCTGGGGCACGCTGCGTTATGGCTACGACGCCTGCGGCCAACTCAAGCGCCTGCGTCTACCGGACGGCAGCAAACTCGATTACCACCACGCCAAGGGCGGCGCACTCACCGCCATCAACCTCAACGGCGCGCGACTCACCGGCCACCAATTTGCCTTCGGTCGCGAACAACAACGGCAGCAAGGCCAGTTACTCAGCGACTTTGCCTACGACGATCAGGGCCGTCTGCAAGCCCACGCCGTCAGCCAGCAGCAACAACCGCTGTATCGCCGCGACTATGCCTACAGCGCCAACGGCAATCTCGACCATATCGCCGACACCCGCCACGGCCAGCGCAACTACACCTACGACCCGCTCAACCGCCTGACCCGCGTGCGCCACAGCCGCGACGACCCACCGGAATCCTTCGCCCACGACCCCACCGGCAACCTGCTGATGCAGGACCGCCCTGGCGCCGCGAAAGTCGCGGGCAATCGCCTGCTGATGCAAGGCGACCGCCACTACGACTACGACGCCTTCGGCAACCTGATCCGCGAACGCCGCGGCACCGGGCAAAAACTCGTCACGGAATACCGCTACGACTGCCAACACCGCTTGATCGGCGTCACCACCCCGGACCGTCGCACCGCCAGCTACCGCTACGACGCCTTCGGCCGCCGCATCGCCAAAACCGTCGACGGCCACACCACCGAATTCTTCTGGCAAGGCGACAACCTCGTCGCCGAAAGCAGCCGCGAACACTACCGCAGCTACGTCTACGAACCCGGCAGCTTCCGCCCGCTGGCCATGCTCGACGGCAAAGGCCCGCGCAAGGCCTGCCCGTTCTACTACCAACTCGACCACCTCGGCACACCGCAGGAACTGACCGATTTTGGTGGCGAAATTGTCTGGTCGGCGAAGTACAACGCCTACGGCAAAGTCACGCATTCGGCGTTCGGTGGCGGCGAGCAGCTTGAGCAGCCATTGCGCTTTCAAGGGCAGTACTTCGACGCCGAGAGCGGCCTGCACTACAACCGGCATCGGTACTATGATCCGGACGTTGGCCGATACCTGACGCCGGACCCGATCAAGTTGGCGGGGGGGCTGAACCCGTATCAATACACGCCGAATCCGACGGGGTGGGTTGATCCGTTGGGGTTGAGCGGGAATTGCCCGCCGCCGAATAAGCCTGGGTGTGGGGCGCCGGATAATGTTAGTGAGACGGTTGTTGATGGCGGTGAGGTAAAAACTCCAATCGCGAAGTCGCGTCCTAAAAATTTTAGGAATGATGAAAAGCTTGACCTCCATTATAAAAAACACGGTAAAAAAGAGTTCGACGCTCAGAGCAAAGAGGAATACCTACAAATTTCTCGTGATGTAGTGAATCAAGGCATAAAAGTGAAATATCCGTATGAAGGAGAAGTTAGAGTCGCCTATTTGCAACTGCTGGGCAATTCCCAGAGGAATGGTGATACAAAGTTTGCATTTGTCGGTACTAATAATAACGGTGATATCACAACCCTGCATGTAAAAAGTGGAAAAGATTTCTGGAAAATGTTAAACGGTAATGCAAAGGATAACGAGTTGAGGCCAGTAAATGACTAAGAAGTATAGTGCGCTTGTCATGGAGATTGACGAGGTCGTCGAAGAGGCGGTTGTTTTGCTTGTCAATGGCGTAGCGGTGCAATGCTTTATTAACTTCTGCCCATTTAAAATTGAAATCGGTAAAACTTACGAGGTTGAGTTTGAATTGGTTTTTCCTGATAGCATCGACATGGAAGTAAGTCAGGATGAATATGTCGGAGTTGAAATGGAGGATGACAGTTTTTCATGTGTGTTAGCGGGCTATTTAGATGGTGCCGTATTAAGATCCTTTATTGATTTCGATGCTCAAGATATTCATTACGATTACCCGTTTTTTAACCAAAAATTTATTAAAATAAATGTGATTCGTATTGATGTGGCTTTTTGAGTTTGGTGCCGGATTTTTGAGCGGCGAGGGATGGATACATTCTCAATTGGCTGGCAGGCCAATAAAGAGGATGGGTTTATTTTTGCTGCAAGCTTCGAAGGAGTTGCTACGGAGTAATAAATAAATCCGTCCCCTTTTTTCTCTTTTTTCCTGTCCACTTTTTTTCTTTTTTCTGGTCCCATTTTTTCTCTCAATGCCAATTGCCAACACTATGGGATGTTTAAGTATTGTTTAAAGTTCACGTAACTACTACGAAGTTTTCGGGCAGACTCATCGGAAGTTTCCTTCAAGTTGTGACGGCTTCCATGAACTGGTGGGCGATGGGTTGCAGGGATAGTCTTGGGCTGTCACCGCGCAAGTGGTGGCAGGGTGTAGGAGCCCTCTCTCATGATGCAACAGCTCTGTCGTTTGATTGCGGCACTTAACTCGTGTCCATATGATCGTTCGCGGCGGCTGTGCGCGGGACACGCTTCGGCGTGACCGAGGTTCATGAGTGCTCGGTACTCCTACTCCTGCGCATGGCTGCCACCCAAACCTGTAGGAGGGGGCGTTTGGCAGCTCATTTTCATACTCATGGAATTTACAAATGACGACGCTAACGCCAGATCCACCCTACGAAAAACCAATCCCTCACCCCAGCAACCGCTTCATGGCCCTCACCAGCAACTGCACTGACATGCCCACGCTATTCGTTGATACCCACGCGCCGCTCGATGTGTTGTATGACGCCGCCAACTATCGAATTCGCGCCGTCACTCAGGTGCTGGAGAACATGTCGATGCGCGGTTCGGTTGAGTGCGAATCCTTCATCCTCAGCGACTTTGCCATGCTCTGTGCCATACCGTTGCGCGATGGGTGTGATGTGCTGGATGTGATTGGGCGACGGTTGCGGGCTCGGGCTTCGGATTAACGCCGCCGAATGATCGTTCCCACGCTCCGCGTGGGAATGCAGCCCGTGACGCTCTGCGTCAAATCGGTGCCCGGCTCGACACCGGCGGTGTGGCTGGAACGCGGAGCGTCCCTTGAGGCATTCCCACGCGGAGCGTGGGAACGATCATCGTGTAGGGGCGGGCCCATTCGAATTGTCCGCTCGGCTGCGAGGCCCTGACGTTCGCCTCGGTACAAGGTAAACTTCCCGGCCTTCGCAGGAGCAATCATGAATTATCGTCACGCCTTCCATGCCGGCAATCACGCCGATGTGTTCAAACACCTGACTTTGACCCGCCTCATCGCCCTGATGTCGCGCAAGGAGCAGCCGTTTGCCTATCTCGACACTCACGCCGGCATTGGCCTCTATGACCTTCAGGGCGATCAGGCCAATCGCACCGGTGAGTACCTGGAAGGTATTGCGCGTCTGTGGGATCAGCCGGATCTGCCGGAACTGACCGCCGATTACATGAAGGTGCTGCACGACATGAACCCGGATGGCCAGTTGCGTTATTACCCGGGGTCGCCGGAGCTGGCGCGGCGTCTGACGCGGCCGCAGGATCGGGTGATGCTCAACGAGAAGCACCCCGAAGACGGCTTGCTTCTCAAGGACAACATGGCCGGCGACCGTCGGGTCAAGGTGCATTTGGGCGAAGGCTGGCATGTGCCGCGTGCGATGTTGCCGGTGCAGGAGAAGCGGGCGGTGATGTTGATTGATCCGCCATTTGAACAGCTCGATGAGATGCAGCGCTGTGCGGCGTCGCTGAAAGAAGCGGTTGGCCGGATGCGCCAAACCGTGGCGGCGATCTGGTACCCGGTGAAGGACCAGCGCATGTTGCGTCGCTTTTATCAGGATCTGGCGGGCTCCGGCGCACCGAAGTTGTTGCGCGTGGAGTTGCTGGTGCATCCGCTGGATACGCCGAACAGTCTGAACGGGTCCGGGTTGGCGATTGCTAATCCGCCGTGGGGGCTGGAAGAGGAGTTGCGTGAGTTGCTGCCGTGGTTGTCCAAGAAATTGGGACAGACCCAAGGTGGGTGGCAGATGGATTGGTTGATTGCTGAGTAGCAGCGGCAAGTTTCAAGCGGCAAGCTGCAAGTTTAAAGCGGCGAGCGTCCAGTCTTGCCGCTTGCCGCTTGTAGCTTGTAGCTATCGCTAGATCGGACAGGTCACGCCCGTACCGCCAATCCCGCAATACCCTTCAGGGTTTTTGGCCAGGTATTGCTGGTGATAGGCCTCGGCGAAGTAGACCGTCGGCGCTTCGTCGATTTCAGTGGTGATTTCGCCTTTGCCGGCCTTGGTCAATTCAGCCTGAAATACTGTTTTGCTCTTGAGTGCGGCGTCCAATTGCGCCGGGTTGGTAGCATAGATCACCGAGCGGTACTGGGTGCCGATGTCGTTGCCCTGGCGCATGCCCTGCGTCGGGTTGTGCAGTTCCCAGAACATCTTCAGCAGCTCGTCATAGCTGACTTTTGCCGGCTCGTAGACCACCAGCACGACTTCGCTGTGGCCGGTCAGGCCTGAGCAGACTTCTTCATAGGTCGGGTTCGGTGTGAAACCGCCGGCGTAACCCACCACGGTACTGACCACGCCTTCACGCTGCCAGAAGCGACGTTCCGCTCCCCAGAAGCAGCCCAGGCCGAAAATCGCAAAATCCACGTCGGTGATGAATGGACCCAGCAGTGGCGCGTCGTGGACGAAGTGTTTTTCCGGCAGGGACATTGGCGTTTCGCGGCCAGGCAGAGCTTGTTCTTTGGTTGGAAGCACGTTTTTGTTCACCAGGATTTCCGAGCGCAAGACCATGATCAGTCCTCTCAGTCAGGTTGGGATGTAGTAATCAGACCGCCAGTTTGCCCGAGTGTCAGGCCGCTGTCAGGCGAACGGGCCACGCGGATAGCGTTTGAGCTTTTCGATCAGCTCGTCGCCGGGGATTGGCCGGTCGAACAGGTAGCCCTGGCCGACGTCGCAGCGGTGGCGGCGCAGGAAGGCCAACTGCTCGGCCGTCTCGATGCCTTCAGCCACGACCTTGAGTTTCAGGTTGTGGGCCATGGCGATCACCGCGGAGGTGATTTCCATGTCGTCCTGGTTGTCGGGGATTTCGTGGATGAAGCTGCGATCGATCTTGATGATGTCGATCGGAAATTTTTTCAAGTAGCTGAGCGACGAGTAACCGGTGCCGAAGTCGTCCATGGCCAGGGTCAGGCCCAGGCGCTTGAGCTGGTCGAGTTGCAGGTGGGTGTCTTCGGTGGCTTCCAGCAGCAGGCCTTCGGTGAGTTCGAGTTCCAGCAGGTGGGCCGGCAACGCTTCTTCCTTGAGGATGTTGGCGATGGACGACACCAGGTCCGGGTCGGAGAACTGCTTGGGCGACAGGTTGATGGCGACTTGAAGATCGCCCAGGCCAGCGGCGCTCAACGATTTGCTCATGCGGCAGGCCTGGCGCGCGATCCATTTGCCGATCGGGATGATCAGGCCGGTTTCCTCGGCGACGCTGATGAACTGGTCCGGACGGATCATGCCTTTGTCCGGATGGTTCCAGCGCAGCAGCGCTTCCATCCCCAGCAGACGGCCGCTGCGCAGGCAGAGCTTGGGCTGGTAGAACACGTCCAGTTCGTTCTGGGTCAGTGCGCGGCGCAGGTTGTTCTCGACGAACAGCTTGTAGCTGGCCTCGGCATTCAGCGCCTCGGTGAACACCTGGACCTGATGCTTGCCGTTGGCCTTGGCTTTGTGCAGCGCCAGACCGGCGTTGCGCATCAGGGTTTGCGGGTCACGGCCGTGTAACGGCGCGCAGGCCAGGCCCACGGAGCCGGTGACGCTGATCAGTTGGTTATCGACGAACATCGGCTTGTCGAGGGTCATCAACAACTGATGGGCAACCTGTTGGCCGGTGCGCAGGTCGGTGTTGTCCAGCAGCACGGCGAACTCGTTACTGGCGAAGCGCGCCAGGCTGCCGCTCGGGCTCAGGCTGTTACGCAGACGTCGGGCCAGGCTGATCAGCAGTTTGTCGCCGGTCTGGTGACCGAGGCTGTCGTTGATCCGCTTGAAGTTGTCGATGTCCACCAGCAACAGGCTGATCGGGGTATCAGTGTCTCGGGCGAAACGTTCGTCGAGGTTGCGGATGAACGCCGGGCGGTTGCCGAGGTTGGTCAGGTTATCGGTGTAGGCCAGGCGCTCGATGCGCTGCTGGGCGAGTTTGTTCTGGGTGATGTCTTCGTAAATGCCGATGTAGTGCGTCAACTCGCGGTTATCGCCGTACACCTTGGAGATCGACAGCTGCCCCCAGTAGGGTTCGAGGTTTTTGCGTCGACTCTTGAACTCGCCCTGCCAACTATTGCTCTTGGCCAGCGCCGAGGGCGCGTCGAACAGCAGTTCGCTGAGGTTTTCCAGTGCCGGCAGTTCCGACAGCCGCTGGCCGTGGACTTCTTCGGTGGTGTACTGGGTGATCGCGGTGAAGCTCGGGTTGACGTACTCCACCACGCCGTCGCAATTGACCAGCAAAAAGGCGTTGGCGCTTTGTTCCACCGCACGCTGGAACAGATGCAGGGCGCTGGTGGCGGTGCGGCGGTTGTGGTTGTTGATGACCTGGGCGAACTGATCCGCCAGCTCGCCGGCAAAAGCGATTTCGTCCGACTGCCAGGCGCGGCTCGCACCGCTCTGTTCCAGGCACAGCACGCCAACGACCTGACCGTCGACACGGATACTGGCGTCGAGCATTGCGTTCACATCGCGCGGGCGCAGGCGCTCGGCCATGTGCCGGGTGCGCGGGTCACGCATGGCGTTTTGGGCGTCGATGGCACGGCTGCTGTGCAAGGCCTCGAGGTAATCGGGGAAGCCGCTGACATCGATCGGCTCCGGCAACTGGTATTCCCCGTTGGCGCGGTGATAGGCCGAAATCGGCACCAGCATCGAACCTTCAAGGTTCCACAGGCTGGCACAGTCAATTTGGTAAATATCACAGGCACTGCGGGTGATCAGTTCGGCGGCTTCTTGCAGAGAGTTGTTGCTGCTGTAGCGCTGGCGAGTCAGCAACAGGATCAGATCCTGCTGGGCGCGTACCCGCTCCAGATGCTGCAGTTGTACCTGCTGGGCAAGCTGATTGAGCTCCAGGGCGATTTGCAGGCGCGAGTTCTGTGATTCCAGATCGGGTAATAGCGGATTACTGTCGAGCAGGTCGTCGACCACGAGCAGATAGCCGCGTAACAGGTGCCGATTGTGTTGTTTATAGGCTTCGCCCAGTTCCAGCAGGTTCAAGGCGCCCGAGGCGGTGTGCAAGGTGTAGCGGATCTGGTAGTTCGGACTGTCAGTCAGTTGCTGCTGGACCGCGTCATGCAGCTGATAGCGCGCTTCGGGCTCCATCAGGCTGGCGTAGGGTGAGTCGACCAGCGCACACAAGTCTACGGCTGGCAGCCCGAAATGACGTTCGCAATTAGGGTCCAGAAACAGTAGCGCCCAGCTAGGTTCATTCAGCCGTTCGAAACGCAGCATGCCGAGCCGCGAGGGCACAGGCAACTGCGTCACTACCTCGGCCACCATACGGCTGGCGGCATCGGGTTGGCTTTTCATGGAGGGAAACTCGCTTCGAATATGCTGAACGCGCCGGGCTCTCGCCCTCTTAACTGTTGTCTGCGGCAAGGTTGCATCATTGCGGCCCCGACTGACAAGAGACATGAAGGCCAAGTGCTATAAGAATATGTCGGCAGGAGTGAAGTTTTCTCCAATACTGGCTAAAAACTAACGCATTTGGCCTTCTTCGCCTTAGTGCAGAGGGATGTTGACCCTTTGTAATCGCTTGCCGTCCCGATCGTGGTAATTGACCTGAATCTGCCCGCGATCAACGATCAGGTGGGCGAAATTGTCCTGGCTGACCACGTTGCTGGTCAGTTCATGCCGATAGTCCCCCGCAGCCGTTTGCACCAGCGCCTGATCCAGGATGAACGTGGAGGCCTTGGCATACGGCAGCAGTTTGCTGTTACACAGTGGCGAGGAGACGATGGTGTGAACCTCGAAGTCCGGGTCTTCGCTGTGGGTCAGGCGACTCGTCAAGGATCCATGAACATCACCCGATACGAAGACGACGTTCTTGATCCGGTGCGTACGAATAGTTTCCAGCAACCGTAGGCGTTGTTCCGGAAAGGCTTTCCAGGCGTCATCGCCATGGAGTTTGCGGTCGGGGTAGAACATCACGCTGGTGACCACGAATTTGACCCTTGCCTGGCTGTGGATCAGCCATTTGAGCAGTGCCTGTTCCTGTTCTTCGTCGAGGATACGGCGATCATCGGCTGATAAATTGCGTCGAGTGCGGCTGTCGGTGATAAACCATTCAATATCGCCTTCGACGAACTGATACCAATACTGTTCAAGTTTTCTGCTTATTTGTCCGTTGGCTAAAAGTTCGTGTGCCGGGCAATGGCTGGCTTGATAGAGCTCATAGGCCGCGATGGCATTTTTGTACAAGTAAGCATCGCTCTTGCTTTCGTTGGCGGGCCAGTTGTCTTCTATTTCATGGTCGTCGATGATCATGTAAGTCGGCAGGTTGGACATTAACTTTTTGATGTTCGGTTGGGAAAATGCTGCACGATATTTACTGAGTATTTCTTTGTAGTCCCGGTCGGGAGCAATGAGGTTCAGGTCATCGACATAGATTTGGTCGCCGGTCATCAGCATCGCGCTGACAGGCGGGTCTGCCTGCTGTGCCAGATTAGAAATCGAAGCAAAAATCCGGTCGCCTAGTTGCGGTGCAGACGGTATACCCGCCGTCATGCGCAGATAGCGGCACGATCCGACTACATAAGCCCGTGGCGTGCTGGTCTTTCTCGACCGGGTGCGAAACCGGTAAATCTCCCGTGGCCATTGCAGTGGCAGTTCCTGAATGGTCTCCACGGTATGCACCGGACTCATCGGGCTGAACCAGCCGGCCTGATATTCGTACTCGCTGTCGCTGGCCAAATCATTGAGTGCGATGACATCGGACATATCGCGCAAGAGCGTCAGTTTTACAAATGTCCCTTGAGACCAGTGCTCTTCACCCACGCACCGATAACGAATGCCTGCAAATACCAGTGCGTTATCTTGAAGTTCGCCGCGCACAAATATGCGCGCGTGATTAGTTGTAGTGTGGCCAATAATAGGGCCGACAGTTGGTTTGAACATGTTCGAATCCATTCGAAGTAATTGCTAACTAAGCAGAAAATGATTGATGCAGTTTCATCAACTGTCAGTCGGACTAAGACTAGTTATTGGCTCGCGAAAAATATCGGGCGGAAGTGGACTGGCGTTGTGGTCGTTGTCAGCCACGAATGTAGGAAAAATCAAGACAAAAAAAAGCCCCGCCAAATTGGCGGGGTTGAGGTACGAGCGTGGCGCTCGGAAAACGTAGAACGCGAGCGGCCCTCCGGTGAGGGAGGGCCGCTCGGTGTTACAGCAGGATCGTGCGGATGTCCGCCAGCAGACTGCTCAGACGCTGGGTGAAGCGTGCAGCAGCGGCGCCGTTGATCACGCGGTGATCGTAGGACAGCGACAGCGGCAGCATCAGCTTCGGCTGGAAGGCTTTGCCATCCCAGACAGGCTGGATGGTTGCCTTGGAAACACCGAGGATCGCCACTTCCGGCGCGTTGACGATCGGCGTGAAGCCGGTGCCGCCAATGTGGCCGAGGCTGGAAATGGTGAAGCAAGCGCCCTGCATGTCGTCAGCGGTGAGCTTTTTGTCGCGGGCTTTGGCAGCCAGCGCAGCGGCTTCGGCTGCCAGTTGCAGCAGGCTTTTCTGGTCGACGTTCTTGATGACCGGTACCAGCAGGCCCTCAGGGGTGTCGACGGCGAAGCCAATGTTCACGTACTTCTTGCGGATGATCGCTTTGCCGCTTGGTGCCAGCGAACTGTTGAAGTCCGGCAGTTCCTTGAGCATATGCGCGCAGGACTTGAGCAGCAGTGGCAGGATGGTCAGCTTGACGCCAGCCTTCTCTGCAACGGCTTTCTGAGCAATGCGGAACGCTTCCAGCTCGGTGATATCAGCCGAATCGAACTGAGTCACGTGTGGAATGTTCAGCCAGCTGCGATGCAGGCTCGACGCGCCGATTTGCATCAGGCGAGTCATCGGCACTTCTTCGGTTTCACCGAAACGGCTGAAGTCGACAACCGGAATCGGCGGGATGCCCGCGCCGCCGGTTGCGCCCGCAGCAGCGGCCGGTGCTTCCTTGGCCTTCTGCATCATCGCCTTGACGTAAACCTGCACGTCTTCTTTGAGGATGCGACCGTGCGGGCCACTGGCGCCGACGGCGTTCAGCTCGACGCCGAATTCACGGGCCAGTTGGCGTACTGCCGGGCCAGCGTGAACCTTGGCGCCCGGCTTGGCCGGTGCAGCGGCAGGTGCGGCAGCTACCGGAGCAGCAGGCGCCGCAGCGGCCGGGGCAGGAGCGCTCGGTGCAGCAGCGGCCGGAGCCGGGGCAGCAGCAGGCGCAGCGCCTTTGACTTTCAACTTGAGGATCAGGTCGCCGGTACCGACTTCGTCATCCAGCTTGATGGAAACGCTTTCCACCACGCCAGCGGCGGGCGATGGGATTTCCATGCTCGCCTTGTCGGATTCCAGGGTGATCAGCGACTGGTCGGCTACGACGGTGTCGCCGGCCTTGACCAGAACTTCGATGATCTTGGCCTTGCCCGCCGAACCGATGTCCGGAACGTGGATGTCCTGAACGCTGTCGGCCACTGGAGCAGCCGGAGCTGCCGCAGGAGCAGGCGCAGCGGCGGGTGCTGGAGCAGCCGCCTGGGCCGGGGCGGCAGCCGGTGCCGCAGCACCCGCCACTTCCAGGTCCAGAATCAGGTCGCCGGTACCGACTTCGTCGTTGAGCTTGACGCTGATGGCCTTGACCACGCCAGCGGCAGGCGACGGGATTTCCATGCTCGCCTTGTCGGACTCCAGGGTGATCAAGGATTGATCAGCCGCGACGGTGTCGCCGACCTTGACCTGGATCTCGATGATCTGGGCCTTGCCCGCCGAACCGATGTCCGGCACGTGCACTTGCTGAACGCTGGCAGCAGCCGGCGCAGCAGCAGGAGCGGCGGCAGGCGCAGCAGCCGGTTTGGCTTCAGCCTTGGCGGCTGGCGCAGCGGCAGCCGCAGGGGCCGCAGCTGCGGCACCTTCGACTTCCAGCTCCAGCAGTTCGTCGCCTTCTTTCAGGCGATCGCCGAGCTTCACTTTCAGGCTCTTGATGATACCGGCCTTCGGCGCAGGCACTTCCATGCTCGCCTTGTCCGACTCAAGTGTCAGGATGCTCTGGTCGGCTTCGATACGGTCGCCGACCTTCACAAACAGTTCAATTACTTCACCTTCACCGCTGCCGATGTCAGGTACGCGAATGAGTTCGCTCACAGAATCTCTCCTCAGCAGTCCAGTGGGTTGAGTTTTTCCGGGTTGATACCGAACTTGGTGATGGCTTCAGCCACAACCTTAGGTTCGATGTCACCACGGTCAGCCAGTGCTTCCAGGGCTGCCAACACCACGAAATGACGGTCGACTTCGAAGAAATGACGCAGTTTCTTGCGGCTGTCGCTGCGGCCGAAACCGTCGGTGCCCAGGACTTTGAATTCCTTGGACGGAACCCACTGACGAATTTGCTCAGCGAACAACTTCATGTAGTCGGTAGAGGCAATGACCGGACCTTTACGGCCGTTCAGGCACTCTTCGACGAAGCTCAGTTTAGGCTTCTGGCCCGGGTGCAGACGGTTGGTGCGCTCTACGGCCAGGCCGTCGCGACGCAGTTCGTTGAAGCTGGTAACGCTCCATACGTCAGCGCCGACGTTGAACTCTTCACGCAGAATCTTCGCTGCTTCACGGACTTCACGCAGGATGGTGCCGGAGCCCATCAGCTGAACGTGGTGCGCCGCTTCGCGGTTGTCTTCTTCAAGCAGGTACATGCCCTTCTTGATGCCTTCCTCGGCACCGGCCGGCATGGCTGGCTGCTGGTAGGACTCGTTCATCACGGTGATGTAGTAGAAGACGTCCTGCTGCTCTTCGGTCATCTTCTTCATGCCGTCCTGGATGATCACCGCCAGCTCGTAGCCGTAGGTCGGATCATAGGTGCGGCAGTTCGGGATAGTGGCAGCCAGGATGTGGCTGTGACCATCTTCGTGTTGCAGGCCTTCGCCGTTGAGCGTGGTCCGGCCGGCGGTGCCGCCGATCAGGAAGCCACGGGTACGGCTGTCGCCAGCGGCCCAGGCGAGGTCGCCGATACGCTGGAAGCCGAACATCGAGTAGAAGATGTAGAACGGCAGCATTGGCTGGTTGTGGCTGGAGTACGAAGTACCGGCAGCGATGAAGGAGCTCATGGCGCCTGCTTCGTTGATGCCTTCTTCGAGGATCTGGCCCTTCTTGTCTTCCTTGTAGAACATCACCTGGTCTTTATCGACTGGCTCGTAGAGCTGGCCGACGGAGGAGTAGATGCCCAACTGACGGAACATGCCTTCCATACCGAAGGTACGGGCTTCGTCCGGGATGATCGGAACGATGCGCGAGCCGATTTCCTTGTCCTTGACCAGTTGCGCGAGGATCCGCACGAAAGCCATGGTGGTGGAAATCTCGCGGTCGCCCGAGCCATCAAGGATTGCCTTGAGGGTATCGAGTGGCGGCGTTGGCACGCTGATGCTCTTCGCGCGGCGCTGTGGTACGAAACCGCCCAGTGCAGTGCGACGCTCGCTCAGGTAGCGGGCTTCGGCGCTGTTTGGCTCTGGCTTGAAGAACGGCAGGTTTTCCAGCTCTTCGTCCTTGACCGGGATGTCGAAACGATCGCGGAACAGCTTCAGGCTTTCAACATCAACCTTCTTGGTGTTGTGCGCGGTGTTCTTCGCTTCGCCGGCACCGGTGCCATAACCTTTGATGGTCTTGGCCAGGATCACGGTTGGCTGTTCTTTGTGGTTGACCGCTTCGTGGTACGCCGCGTAGACCTTGTACGGGTCGTGGCCGCCACGGTTGAGTTTCCAGATCTCGTCGTCGGACAGATCGGCAACCATCGCCTTGAGTTCTGGCGAGTTGAAGAAGTGTTCACGCACGAATGCGCCGTCTTTGGCTTTGTAGTTCTGGTACTCGCCGTCGATGACTTCGTCCATGCGACGTTGCAGGATGCCGTCCACGTCTTTGGCCAGCAGTGGGTCCCAGAAACGGCCCCAGATGACTTTGGTCACGTTCCACTGGGCACCACGGAACACGCCTTCGAGTTCCTGGATGATCTTGCCGTTGCCGCGAACCGGGCCGTCGAGGCGCTGCAGGTTGCAGTTGATGACGAAGATCAGGTTGTCGAGCTTTTCGCGGCCAGCCAGCGAGATCGCGCCCAGGGATTCCGGCTCGTCACACTCGCCGTCGCCCAGGAAGCACCAGACTTTTTGCTTGCCTTCAGGGATGAAGCCACGGGCTTCCAGGTACTTCATGAAACGTGCCTGGTAGATCGCCTGGATCGGACCCAGACCCATGGATACGGTCGGGAACTGCCAGAAATCAGGCATCAGCCACGGGTGCGGGTAGGACGACAGGCCCTGACCGTCGACTTCCTGGCGGAAGTTGTTCATCTGGTCTTCGGTGATGCGGCCTTCCATGAATGCGCGGGCGTAAACGCCTGGCGAGGTGTGGCCCTGGAAGTAGATCAGGTCGCCGCCGTGTTCGTCGGTCGGGGCCTGGAAGAAATAGTTGAAGCCAATGTCATACAGGGTTGCGCTGGAGGCGAAGCTGGAGATGTGACCGCCCAGGTCAGAATCTTTCAGGTTCGTACGCATCACCATGGCCATCGCGTTCCAGCGTACCAGCGAGCGAATGCGGCGTTCCATGAACAGGTCGCCAGGCATGCGTGCTTCGTGGGTAACGGGAATGGTATTGCGGTATGGCGTGGTGATTGCGTAAGGCAATTGCGAACCGCTGCGGGTCGCCAATTCGCCCATACGGGTCATCAGATAATGAGCGCGGTCTTCGCCTTCTTTGTCGAGAACCGATTCCAGGGCGTCCAGCCATTCCTGGGTTTCGACGGGATCGAGGTCTTGCATGGCTTGCTCCAGGGCGGAAAGGCTTCCAGAATCGGTTGCCTGAGTTTGCGACTGGCCTTGTGGGCAGACGATATAAATTCTTGGATTGCCGATAGGTTGTTCCGGCGGCGTGTAGTTTTACTACAAATCTTCGGGCATTTCAGCCTTTCGGATGTATATACGAGTAGTAAAACTACAGATGAATGGCTTGTGGCCTCCGGCTGCGTTGTGAGAATAATCGTTAAGGTTGGTCTTTTGCCAACCACAAAAGGTGAAAGCTTGATGTTCGCTGCCAAAAATAAAGAATTTTCAGCTATTTCTAACTTTTGTTCGACAGTCCTTCAGGTAGCGGGTTTTCACAATTCACTACATGCAGCCGTCTCCACGCCGATCAAGGATAGACCATGAGCCTCCCCACGCTTGCCGAACTGCCCGGCATTCTTCAGCCGTTTGTCACCCGCGCCGAGCAGTCGTTCCGTACCGCCGTAGCGGCACTTGATGACGATCATGGCCTGTCGGCCTGGACGCCTGAACGCTGGGCACAATTTGCCCGCGTCACGGCGTCCAGCGACTTCGTGACAGAACAAAGCGTGCGTGATCCTTTGATGTTGCTGGCGCTGGTGCAGTCCGGTGAGCTGGACCGCAGTTTCACCCCCGGCGAGCTGTGCGGACAGATTGCGGCGGCGGTGAATGCGGCGCAAACCGATGACGAACTCGGCCGCGCCCTGCGCCGTCAGCGCAACCGCCAGCAAGTGCGAATCATCTGGCGCGACCTGACCCGTCAGGCCGACCTGGTCCAGACCTGCCGCGACCTCTCGGACATGGCCGATGCAAGCATCGATCAGGCCTATCAGTGGCTCTACTCGCGTCATTGTCAGCAGTTCGGTGTACCTACCGGCCGGCGCAGCGGCGAACCGCAGCCGATGGTCATCCTCGGCATGGGCAAGCTGGGCGCCGTGGAGCTCAATCTTTCGTCGGACATCGACCTGATCTTCGCCTACCCCGAAGGCGGCGAAACGGTCGGCGTGAAGCGTTCGCTGGATAACCAGGAATTCTTCATCCGCCTCGGTCAACGCCTGATCAAGGCGCTGGACCCGATGACCGTCGACGGCTTCGTGTTCCGCGTCGACATGCGTTTGCGGCCCTACGGTTCAGCCGGGGCATTGGTCTTGAGCTTCAATGCGCTGGAGCAGTATTACCAGGATCAGGGCCGCGACTGGGAACGCTACGCAATGATCAAGTCGCGGGTGGTGGCCGGCGATCAAGTGACCGGCGCGCAATTGCAGGAGATGCTGCGTCCGTTCGTTTACCGGCGCTACCTCGACTTCTCGGCGATCGAAGCGCTGCGCACCATGAAGCAGCTGATTCAGCAGGAAGTGCGGCGCAAAGGCATGGCCGACAACATCAAGCTCGGTTCCGGCGGCATTCGCGAAGTCGAGTTTATCGCCCAGGCGTTTCAGCTGATCCACGGCGGTCGCGACTTGAGCCTGCAACAACGCCCTCTATTAAAAGTACTGAACACGCTGGAAGGGCAGGGCTATCTGCCGCCGGCGGTGATCAGCGAGTTGCGCGATGGCTACGAATTCCTGCGTTACACCGAACACGCGATCCAGGCGATTGCCGATCGCCAGACCCAGATGTTGCCCGATGGCGCAGAAGATCAGGCGCGTATTGCCTTTATGTTGGGCTTCGCTGACTGGAACGCTTTCCATGAGCGGCTGATGTATTGGCGTGGCCGCGTAGCCTGGCACTTCGCTCAGGTCATCGCCGATCCCGACGAAGAAGAAGGCACTCAAAGCGAAGTGGTGGTGGGCGGGGAATGGTTGCCGCTGTGGGAAGAAGCTCAAGACGAAGAAGCGGCTTGCCGTCAGTTGGAAGAGGCTGGTTTCAAGGAGGCGACCAAGGCCTTGAAAGCCTTGGCCGGTCTGCGCGGCAGTCCGCAGTTGCGCGCGATGCAGCGGCTGGGACGTGAGCGCCTTGATGCGTTTATCCCACGCTTGCTGGCCCAGGCCGTGGAGCATGCCAATCCCGACTTGGTGCTGGAGCGCGTGCTGCCGCTGGTTGAGGCCGTAGCACGTCGTTCCGCGTATCTGGTGTTGCTGACCGAAAACCCCGGCGCACTGCGGCGTTTGTTGACCTTGTGCGCCGCGAGCCCATGGATCGCCGAACAAATCACTCGCTTCCCGCTGCTGTTGGATGAATTGCTCAACGAAGGCCGGTTGTTCAAGCCGCCCCTGGCGCCGGAACTGACCGCCGAATTACGCGAACGTCTGATGCGGATTCCCGAGGACGACCTCGAACAGCAGATGGAAGCCCTGCGCCATTTCAAACTGGCGCACCGCTTGCGCGTCGCCGCCTCGGAAATCGCCGGCAGCCTGCCGTTGATGAAGGTCAGCGATTACCTGACCTGGCTCGCCGAAGCGATTCTTGAACAAGTGTTGGCCCTGGCCTGGCACCAGACCGTGGCCAAGTACGGCACGCCGTCGCGTGCTGACGGTAGATTGTGCGATCCCGACTTTATCATTGTCGGTTATGGGAAAGTCGGCGGGCTGGAACTCGGGCATATTTCGGACCTGGACCTGGTGTTTATCCACGATGGCGATCCACTGGCAGAAACGGACGGGCCGAAACCGATCGATGGCGCGCAGTTTTTCACCCGCCTGGGGCAACGAATCATTCACTTGCTAACGGCGCAGACCAACTCCGGTCAGCTGTATGAAGTGGACATGCGCTTGCGACCTTCGGGTGCATCGGGGTTGCTGGTGAGTTCGATCGGTGCATTTGCCCGTTATCAGCACGGCGAAGCCTGGACCTGGGAGCATCAGGCGCTGGTCAGGGCTCGGGTGCTGGTGGGCAGCGCGGAGGTCGGTCGGGAATTCGAGCGGGTTCGCGCGTCGGTGCTGGGCAAGCCGCGAGACCTGGCGACCCTGCGTCAAGAGGTCAGTGAGATGCGCGCGAAGATGCGCGATAACCTCGGCACCAAGAGTACGGCGGCCGGGACCGGGGCGAATGCCTTCGAAGCCACGGCGCCGTTTGATCTCAAGCAGGACGCCGGAGGTATCGTCGATATTGAATTTATGGTGCAATACGCGGCCTTGGCGTGGTCGCAAACGTGCCCGTCATTGCTGCGCTGGTCTGATAATTTCCGCATTCTGGAAGAGCTGGCAAACGAAGGGCTGATGCCCGCCGAAGACGCCAGCTTGTTGCGCGAGGCCTATAAAGCCTACCGCGCCGCCGCTCACCGGCAGGCCTTGCAGAAGGACGCCGGGGTGATACCGGGCGACCAGTTCGCGGATGAAAGGCGACAGGTCATGCGGATCTGGCGTGAGCTGGGGCTAAGCTGAAACAGGATAGTTGTAACACTGAATATCCCTGTGGGAGCGGGCTTGCCCGCGATAGCGTAGTGTCAGTCACCATCAATGTTGGAGGTTCTGGCCCATTCGCGGGCAAGCCCGCTCCCACATTAAATTTGCGGTGATTGTAGAATTCTCGAGGCGGGGAGGCGTATGCCTCCCCGGTTCGTTTTTGGAAGCCACATGAAAATTCTGATCGTTGGGCCCAGTTGGGTCGGTGACATGGTGATGGCGCAGACTCTGTTTCAGAGTCTCAAGCAACGCCACCCGCAATGCGAAATCGACGTCCTGGCCCCCGAGTGGAGCCGGCCGATCCTGGAGCGCATGGCCGAAGTCCGGCAGGCCTTGAGCTTTCCGCTCGGCCACGGTGTCTTGGAGCTGGCGACCCGTCGGCGCATCGGTAAATCCCTCGCTGGTCAGTACGACCAGGCGATTTTGCTGCCCAATTCGCTGAAGTCGGCGCTGGTGCCGTTCTTCGCCAGTATCCCGACACGCACCGGCTGGCGTGGCGAATTCCGCTACGGCCTGCTTAATGACGTGCGCACGCTGGACAAAGAACGTTATCCGCTGATGATCGAGCGGTTCATGGCCCTGGCGTACGAGCCAGGCACCGAACTGCCGATACCTTATCCGCGGCCGAGCTTGCAGATCGACCCGGTCATCCGCGAAGCGACGCTGGCTAAATTCGATCTGGCGCTCGACCGTCCGGTGTTGGTGCTGTGCCCCGGCGCGGAGTTCGGTGAGGCCAAGCGCTGGCCGTCCGAGCATTACGCCAAGGTCGCCGAAGCGAAGATTCGCGAAGGCTGGCAAGTCTGGTTGTTCGGTTCGAAAAACGATCACGCCGTGGGCGAAGACATCCGCGCGCGGCTGATTCCCGGTCTGCGGGAAGAGGCGGTCAACCTCAGCGGCGGCACCTCGCTGGCCGAAGCCATTGACCTGATGTCCTGCGCCGACGCGGTGGTGTCCAACGACTCTGGCCTGATGCACGTCGCCGCCGCCTTGAACCGCCCGTTGGTGGCGATCTATGGCTCGACGTCGCCGGGTTTCACCCCGCCGTTGGCCGAGCATGTCGAAGTGGTTCGCTTGGGCATCGAATGCAGCCCATGCTTCGATCGCACGTGCCGTTTCGGCCATTACAACTGCTTGCGCCAGCTCATGCCGCAAGCCGTGAACGAAGCCTTGCAGCGGTTGCAGGGCACTGTGGTCGAGGTCAAATAGTTTGCGGGTTCTGCTGATCAAGACTTCCTCGCTGGGCGACGTGATTCACGCGCTGCCGGCACTGACCGACGCCGCGCGGGCGATTCCTGGCATCAAGTTCGACTGGGTGGTGGAAGAAGGCTTTGCCGAGATCCCGACCTGGCACCCGGCCGTGGACAAGGTAATCCCGGTGGCGATCCGTCGCTGGCGCAAGAACCTCTGGCAAACCATCAAGAGTGGTGAGTGGCATCGCTTCAAGCAAAGCGTTCGTGCGGAAAAGTATGATCTGGTGATCGACGCCCAAGGCCTGCTGAAAAGTGCCTGGCTGACGCGTTACGTCAAGGCACCAGTCGCCGGACTGGACAAGGATTCGGCGCGCGAGCCGATGGCTGCACACTTCTACTCTCGTCGCCTGGCGGTGGGCCGTGGACAGCACGCAGTGGAACGGGTGCGTCAATTGTTCGCCCTGGCCTTGGGCTACGACTTGCCCAAAGGCTTGGGTGACTACGGCCTGAACGTCGAGCGCCTGGTGGAATTGCCGCGCAAGAATCCGTACGTGCTGTTTCTGCATGGCACCACCTGGGACACCAAGCACTGGCCGGAAGCTTACTGGCGTGAGCTGGCCGAGCGTGTCGGTTATCTGGGCGTTGCCGTGAAACTGCCGTGGGGCAATCCAGTCGAGAAAGCCCGGGCCGAGCGCATCGCCGCCGGGTTCCGCCATGTCGAAGTGCTGCCCAAGCTGAACCTGGCCGGTGTCGGCAAGGTGCTGGCCGGCGCACAGGCTTGCGTGGCCGTAGACACGGGCCTCGGTCATCTGGCCGCCGCGCTCGACGTCCCGACCTTGTCGCTGTTCGGGCCGACCAATCCGGGCCTGACCGGCGCCTATGGTAAAGCGCAGATTCACATCGCCAGCGACTTCCCCTGCGCACCGTGCCTGCAAAAAAAATGTACCTATCAACCGACGGAACAGGATGCCCGTCAGTTCGACCTGAAACGCGAGTGGCCTCTGTGCTTCACGCGCCTGAATCCCGAGCGTGTCGCGACCCGACTGAGCACGTTGTTACTGGCTGAGGAGCTGCGCTGATGCAATTGGCATTCGTCTTGTACAAATATTTTCCATTCGGGGGCTTGCAGCGCGACTTCATGCGCATCGCCCTGGAGTGTCAGCAGCGCGGCCATCAAATTCGCGTCTACACGCTGATCTGGGAAGGCGACGTTCCGCCGGGTTTCGAAGTGCTGGTGGCGCCGGTCAAGGCGTTCTTCAATCATCGGCGCAATGAAAAGCTCAGCGAATGGATGGAGGCTGATCTGGCCAAGCGGCCCGTGGATCGCCTGATCGGTTTCAACAAGATGCCGGGCCTGGACGTTTACTACGCCGCCGACGGCTGCTTCGAAGACAAGGCGCAAAACCTGCGTCATTCGCTGTATCGCCGTTGGGGCCGCTACCGGCACTTCGCCGAATACGAGCGCGCTGTGTTCGCCAAGGACGCCAAGACCGAAGTGCTGATGATTTCCGAAGTGCAGCAGCCGTTGTTCATAAAGCATTACGACACGCCGCTGGAGCGTTTTCATCTGCTGCCACCAGGCATCTCCCAGGACCGTCGCGCGCCGGCCAATGCCGCCGAGATTCGTGCCGGATTCCGGGGCGAATTCAACCTCAAGGACGATGAGTTGCTGCTGGTGCAAATCGGCTCCGGGTTCAAGACCAAAGGTGTGGATCGCAGCCTCAAGGCGCTGGCCGCATTGCCCGCTGATCTGAAGAAACGTACCCGACTGTTTGTAATTGGCCAGGATGACCCCAAATTATTCCAGATGCAGAGCGCCGCCTTGGGGCTCGGCGACAACGTGACGTTCCTCAAGGGGCGCAGCGATATCCCGCGTTTCCTGCTCGGTGCCGATCTGTTGATCCACCCGGCGTATAACGAAAACACCGGGACCGTGTTGCTCGAAGCCTTGGTGGCCGGGCTGCCGGTGCTGGTCAGCGCAGTGTGTGGTTATGCCCACTACATCGCCGAGGCGGATGCCGGGCTGGTGTTGGACGAACCGTTTGATCAGGCACAACTGACCCAGTACCTGACCGGCATGTTGAACGACGCTCAAGCACGGGCGGCCTGGAGCCGCAACGGTCTGGCCTTCGCCGAGACGGCCGATCTCTACAGCATGCCGCAACACGCGGCCGATGTGATTCTGGCGGAGCACGCTTAATGAAGTTGATGCTGGCTGAACCGTTCAAGAGCCTTTGGGCCGGACGCGATGCGTTCACCGAAGTCGAAGGTCTCGAAGGCGAGGTTTACCGTGAACTGGAAGCGCGCCGGACCTTGCGCACTGAAGTGAACGGCAATGGTTTTTTCGTGAAGATTCACCGTGGCATCGGCTGGGGCGAGATCTTCAAAAACCTGCTGACGGCCAAGCTGCCGGTTCTCGGCGCGGGTCAGGAATGGAAAGCCATTCAGCGCCTGAAAGAAGTCGGCGTGCCGACCATGACCGCCGTCGCTTACGGCGAGAAGGGCAGCAATCCGGCGGACCAGCACTCTTTCATCGTCACCGAAGAACTGGCACCGACCGTCAGCCTCGAAGACTTCAGTATTGATTGGGTCAAAAACCCGCCCGAGCCTAAACTCAAGCGTGCGCTGATTGCCGAAGTCGCGCGCATGACCGGCATGATGCACCGCGCCGGGGTCAACCATCGCGACTGCTACATTTGCCACTTCCTGCTGCACACCGATAAACCGGTGACCGCTGATGATTTCAAACTCTCGGTGATCGACCTGCACCGTGCCCAGACCCGCCCGGCAATCACTCGGCGTTGGCGCAACAAAGATCTGGCGGCACTGTACTTTTCGGCCCTGGACATCGGCCTGACCCGGCGCGATAAATTGCGCTTCCTCAAGGGTTACTTCCAGCAGCCGCTACGCCAGATTCTGGGCGAAGAAGCGTCGCTGCTCGCCTGGCTTGAAGGCAAGGCCAATAAACTTTATGACCGTAAACAGCGATATGGGGATGCGCTCTGATGGCGGGTTGGAAACTGGAGCCCGCGTATAGCGATCTGGCAGAAGATTTCGGTAGCCTTGAAGCGGTGTTCGCGCTGCAGGGCGAGCGGCTGACCCGTGACCTGTTGTCCGAGGTCATCCGCGTCAATCGTAACGGCGTCAATTACTACGTCAAACGCTACACCGGTGCCGGCAAAGGCCTGCGCCGTTACCTGGGCAAACCCCGGGTGAAGGCCGAATGGCAGAACCTCAAACGCTTCGCCAAGTGGGGCATTCCCACCGCCGAAGTGGTGGCCTGGGGGCTGGAGCGGCGCGGTGCGGCCTACAATCGTGGGGCGATGATCACGCGCGAATTGCCGAACACTGAAGACCTGTCGGCCCTCGCTGAACGGTTCGATTCCAAATTGTCGGACCGCGCCTGGGTCGACACGGTCAGCCGGCAGTTGGCCGCTTATACCCGGACCATGCACGACCATCGTTTCACGCATAACGATTTGAAGTGGCGCAATCTACTGATCGACGATCAAGCCCGGTTGTTCCTGATCGATTGCCCCAATGGTGATTTCTGGCGCGGCTTCTGGCTTAAATACCGGATCACCAAAGACCTGGCCTGCCTCGACAAGGTGGCCAAATACCACCTGTCGGCCACCCAGCGCCTGCGCTTTTATCTGCAATATCGTCAGCGTGACCGGCTCAATGCCGCCGACAAGAAACGGATCCGGCACGTGGTGAGATTTTTCGAGGGACGCGAATGACTGATTTTCTGGCCGCTGAAGACCGTGCGCTGCTTGAGCGCCATGGCCTCGGCACGTTCGATGCACTCTGGGCCAAACAGCTCGACGCCGTGGATGAGCCCAACACCGTCGGCGGTGGCTGGAGCAGCGTGTTTCGACTGGATCTGGAAGGTCGTGGTTTTTACCTCAAGCGCCAGAGCAACTACCTGACGCGCACCTTTCACGCGCCCTTCGGCGAGCCGAGTTTTGCCCGTGAGTTTCGCAACATCAGCCGTTATCAAAAGCTGGGCATACCAGCGCTGCAAGCGGTGTTTTTTGGTGAGCGCAAAGTCAACGGTGAAGTCCGCGCAGTGCTGCTGACCCGCGCGCTGGACGGTTGGGATGATCTGGATTCGTTGTTGCAGCGTTGGTCGAGCCTGAGCGAGGCGCAACACTCGGCCATTCTCAAAGCCTGTGGTGTTCTGGCGCGACGGCTGCATAGCGTGCGTCAGGTGCATGGCTGCTTCTATCCCAAACATATTTTTCTGCAAGCCAAGGGCGACGGTTTTCAGGCTCAGTTGATTGACCTGGAAAAGACCCGGCCGCTGCTGTTCGGTCAACGTGACCGTGTCAAGGACCTGGAACCGTTGCTGCGCCGCGCGCCGCAGTGGACCGAAGCGCAGTTGCGCGAGTTGTTGGCGGTCTATGTCGATCAGTCGCAGAACAGTTCGCTCGTGGACAGTTGGGTTTCGCGACTGACCGCGCGTCGCAGCCACAAGGAGAAGCGCTGATGCGCCTGTCCGAACTGAAAGACGCCGGCCGCAGCCCGAGCTTGCCGATGAACATTTCGCTGGCCGATGCCGCCGGTCCCGCCGAATTGCAGCTGCTGAGCTTGCTGCGGGTCTTGCCGGGACAACGGTACGTTGGCGCAGGGGTCTGGCGCGGCCGGCCGGTGTTGGCCAAATTGTTGGTGGGCAGCAAGGCAGCGCGGCATTTTCAGCGTGAACTGAACGGCGTGCGCTTGCTCGCCGATCAAGGCCTGACCACGCCGCAATTGCTGGCCGATGGCCTCAAGGAAGGCGAGGGTGGCTGGCTGTTGTTCGACTTCCTCGAAGATGCCGAGAGCCTGGGGGATACCTGGAAAAAAGTGGAACACCTGCCGGTGCTGGCGGATATGCAAGGCGCCGTGCTGGCTGAGGCGTTGGGTGCAATCGGCCAAATGCATCGCAAGGGCCTCTGGCAGGAAGACCTGCATCTGGACAACCTCTTGCGTCAGCGCGGGCGGTTGTACCTGATCGATGGCGGCGGCGTCTGTGCTGAAACACCGGGGCAGGCGCTGTCACGCAACAAAGTCCTGGAAAACCTCGGCGTGTTTTTTGCGCAGCTGCCCAAGACGCTGGAACCGTTCATCGAAGAATTGCTGGTGTATTACTTGTTGAGTAACGGCGAGCACGCCCTGCCGATGGAAGCCTTGCAGAAGCAGATCGACAAAGTTCGCGCCTGGCGCTTGAAGGACTTCCTGGTCAAAGTCGGCCGTGAATGCACGCTGTTCAGCGTCCGGCGCGGCGCATTTGCCTTGCGCGCGCTTCGTCGCGAGGAAGAGGCTGCGATGCTGCCGGTGCTTGAGCAGGCCGACGCGTTGCTCGATCAAGGCCATCTGTACAAGACGGGGGGCGCGGCGAGTGTGGGAAAAGTCGAGGTTGACGGTCGGACGCTGGTGATCAAACGCTACAACATCAAGGGATTTGCGCATTGGCTCAAGCGATTCTGGCGCCCGAGCCGTGCCTGGCACTCGTGGCACGAAGGCAATCGCCTGGCGTTCCTCGGCATTGCCACGCCCAAGCCGTTGGCGTTGCTGGAAAAGCGGTTTCTCTGGCTGCGCAGTCGGGCGTATCTGGTGACCGAGTATTTGCCGGGGCCGGACATCATCGAGCGCTTTGCGCCTTACGTCGAAAGTGGCGACGCTCCTGAGGCGGAGCTGCTGGCGCTGGATCATTTGTTTGCCGAGTTGATTGGCGAGCGCATCAGCCATGGTGACTTCAAGGGCCACAACCTGTTCTGGCATGAAGATCGCTGGGCGCTGATTGATCTGGATTCCATGTGTCAGCACGCCTCCGTGAGCAGCTTTGCCCCGGCATATGCCCGGGACCGGGCGCGGTTCATGCGCAACTGGCCTGAGAGCAGTGCGCTGTATCAGGTCATTGATCAGCGTCTTCCCAAGGAAGTTTCCAGCGCTGACTGATTCGGACCTTCGGCCTTATCGCGAGCCTGCTCGCGATGAGGCCAGATCAGCCGCCCTGGATCTAGAGGACAAGTTTTTTAGAATCGTCCTACATGATCCGCTGAACCCATGAACTGTGTCCTGACTAGCCACGATGCTAGTTTGCCTGACGTTCATGGAGGGCAGATTTTGTCGTTAAAAACAGCTATTGCGATCAGCGCCATCTCACTCGCGCTCGCTGGTTGCGGCACCGCTGCCACGGTGCTGCAATCTGACGAAGACGCAGCGCGCCGTCTCAGAAAACAAAAAACCTACTGCCAGTCCATCCCGCGCATTTACAGCGGCCTGGCCTACGATTTCTGCTACTTGAATGCCCCGCCTGATCCGGGAGGTTACCTCGCATCCTTTGTACTGATGGACCTGGCCTTGTCCGGTGCCCTCGACACGGTTTGCCTGCCCTATACCCTTTACCGGCAGACCACCGAAGGCAATCTCAGTATTTATGGTCAGTTAGGCCGCAGGTAACTATGTCGAGGTCTTTCTACTGTCAACGCGTGAGCTTGCCGCTTGACGCTAGAGGCTTGCCGCTGCTTTTACGCTATAATCCCGCCCTTTAGCTGTCTCTCGCTGCTTGCGAGGGCACATTAATTTTTGAGGCGCTTGTCGCCTGCATGCAGACTAAAGAGGCTAGACCCCTGTGGCATTGACGATTCTTGGCCTGTCCGGCGCCCTTAGCCATGATCCTTCAGCAGCCTTGTACATCGACGGCAAGCTGGTCGCGGCGGCTGAGGAAGAGCGCTTTGTGCGCGATAAACATGCAAAGAACCGCATGCCTTACGAGTCGGCGAAGTTCTGCCTGGAGCAGGCGGGTATCAAGCCATCCGACGTTGACGTGGTTGCGATTCCATTCGCCCCGATCAGCCTGTTCGGCAAGGCTCGCTGGCAGTACGCCAAGCGTTACTGGTACGCCCCGGACCGCGCCCTCGACGCGATCCTGATGGGCAACCGTCGCTACAAGCGCTATCGCAACAAAATTGTCTGGTGCCTCGAGCAACTGGGCTTCGATCCGAAGAAAATCAAGATCGAACCCGTCGAGCACCACCTGGCCCACGCCTCCAGTGCTTACCACTGTTCCGGTTTCAAAGAAAAAACCGCGATCCTGGGGATCGACGGCAAGGGTGAGTACGCCACGACCTTCTTCGGTTACGGCGAAAACGGCAAGATCCACAAGATCAAGGAATTCTTCGATCCGGACTCCCTCGGCGGCCTGTATGGCGCGATCACCGAGTTCCTCGGTTTCGATATGCTCGACGGCGAATTCAAGGTCATGGGCATGGCGCCGTACGGCGACGCCAGCAAATACGATTTCTCACGCCTGGCTTCGTTCGAAAACGGCGAACTGGTGATCAACACCGAATACGCCAACGTCATCGGCCTGCGTCGTTACAAAGAGAAGGGCAAGGGTTACTACTTCTCGCCGAAGCTGATCGAGTGGCTGGGTCCGAAGCGCGAAGGTGATATCGCCGACGAACCCTACATCCACTACGCCGCGAGCATTCAGGCGCTGTTCGAAAAGATTTCGCTGCAGATGATCGACTACTACCTGGGCGACGTGCTCAAGGAAACCGGCAAACTGGCTTACGCCGGCGGCTGTGCGTTGAACGTCAAGCTGAACCAGAAAATCATCGCCCGCGATGACGTCAAGGAGCTGTTCGTGCAGCCCGCGTCCGGCGATGCCGGCACGGCGGTCGGCGCAGCGGCGTATGTGTCTAACGCTCGTGGCGTGCCGGTCGAGAAGATGGAACACGTCTACCTCGGCCCTTCGTACACCAACGAAGACGTGCTCGCAGCCTGCGCCCGTCACCCGAGCAAACCGGTCTGGCGCAAGCTCGACAACATGCCGGAAAACATCGCCAAGATCATGGTCGACGGCAACCCCGTAGCCTGGTTCCAGGGGCGCATGGAGTTCGGTCCGCGTGCCTTGGGTGGTCGTTCGATCATCGGTTGCCCGAGCGCTGTCGGCGTGGCTGACCGCATCAACCACCAGATCAAGTTCCGCGAGCGCTGGAGGCCTTTCTGCCCGTCGATGCTCGACACCGTTGCTCCGCAGATGATCAAGATCGATCACCCGGCGCCGTTCATGACCTTCACCTTTGAAGTGGCTGAAGAGTGGAAAACCCGCGTGCCAGAAGTCGTCCACGAAGACGGTACGTCCCGGGCCCAGGTGCTCAAGCGCGAGTACAACCCGCGCTACTACGACATGATGAAGGCGCTGGAAGTGCTGACTGGCAATGGCGTGTCGCTGAACACCTCGCTGAACCGTCGTGGCGAGCCGATGATCTGCTCGCCTACCGATGCCCTGAACATGTTCTTCGGTTCCGATCTACAGTACTTGATCATGGAAGACATCCTGGTGGTTAAAGAGGGCGCCAACGCTTATGACTCGCTCGGCTGAACGCCATGTGCTGCAGTTCTGTCACGGCTATGACGGCCCGTTTCTGGACTGTGCCCGGCAGTACGCCAGCCTGTTCGCGGGGACTGGCTATCGAGTGACCACGGTCTTTCTGACCGGGGCCGCCGATAGCGACGTCGCTGCGGGCTGCGCTTCCGATGAAGTGCTGTTCATGGAATACAGCTCCAAGGCCATTCGTGGCCTGAAGCTGGGCGCCATCGGCGATCTGCGCAAGATCGCTGCCTCGCGTAATTTCAGTTTCTGCATTGCCCACCGTTTCAAGCCGATCTACATCGCCTTGCTCGGTACGTCGCTGCCGGTCATTGGCGTGCATCATGCCTTTGGCGATTACAAACGCGGCACCCGCAAACTGTTCGCCCATATTTTCCGCAAGCGTCTGAGTCTGCTCGGGGTCTCCGATGCGGTGCGTGACGACATGCGCAGTTGCCTGCCGAAATGGCCGGTCGGGCGGATTCAGACGCTCTATAACCGAATCGATGTGCCGGCCATGCAGACCAGTCAGGTTTCGGCTCGGGAGGCCCGGGAAACCCTGGGTCTGTCAGCGGATGCCTGGATTGTCGGCAACGTCGGGCGGTTGCATCCGGACAAAGACCAGACCACGCTGCTGCACGGTTTTGCCCTGGCATTGCCGCAACTGCCGGCCAACAGCCAACTGGTGATTCTCGGTAGCGGTCGGCTGGAACAGGACCTCAAGGAACTGGCACGCGAACTGGGCATTGGGGACCGGGTGCTGTTTCTCGGCCAGGTGCCGGATGCCCGTCGTTACTTCCGTGCCTTCAATGTGTTTGCCTTGAGTTCCGATCACGAACCTTTCGGCATGGTGCTGCTGGAAGCCATGGCCGCTGGCGTGCCGTTGCTCGCGACGGCTTGCGGTGGTGCGAGGGAAGTCGTTGAAGGGGTCGGCATCCTGTTCCCGTTGGGCGATGCCGAACGTCTGGCTCAAGGACTGCAACATCTGGCCGCAATGGACGATCAGCAACGTCATCAATGCGCCGAGATGATGCTTGACCGTTTGCGTGAGCATTTCTCCGACCGCGCCGTGCGCGATGCTTTCTGGCATTTGCCACACGTTACAGAACTGGCACCGAGGGGCTGATGCTCAACCGATTTCAAGGCTGGCGCGAACGTGGCTGGACGCTGGTCGACGCCTCGACTTATGCACAGACCTGGCAGCGTTATGGCGGTAGTGTCGCGACGCATCCCATGGTGGTTGAGCGCCTGGCACAGTTGGCCGAGATCCCGGTCCGTTACCTGGCTTGGGAGCAGAACGGTGAAGTGAAAGCCGCCATCCCGACCTGGGGGCGCGACCTGGCGCTGTCCAAGGACGTGCTCAAGCGCCGTGGAAAAAAAGGCCTGTTCGACCTCGGCAATGCCGAGGTGATCCTGCCAGCTGCCGCCGATGCACAAGCAGCGCTGCGCCATCGCGGACGTTATTTGTCGGCGCTTAGCGAAGGCCGATTCACCGATATCAAGCTGCAGGCCGAACAACTGGCCATGGCGCGCACGCCCGAAGAACTGTCGAAAAAATTCCGCTACAACCAGCGCCGTGAATTGCGTCTGCTGGAAGAAGCCGGTGGCGTTGTGCGTCCGGTGGCCGAGTTTTCCAGTACTGAGCTGGCGGCGATTTATTGCGACCTGTTCCAGCGCCGTTGGGGCTTTCCGGCCACGGGTGCCGAGCGCATGGGTGAGGTGATCGAGCTGCTGAGCGACTTGCTGATCGGCTCGGTGATTTTCCTCAACGATGCCCCGATCGCCATTCAACTGGTGTACCGCGTCGAAGCGCCGGAGTGGATCAGCGTCGAGTACATCAACGGTGGCGTCGATCCCGAAACCCGTGAGTTCAGCCCCGGCAGCGTGCTGAGTTTTCTAAACACCCAAAGTGCCTGGGAGCACGCGCGCGCCCTGGACAAGCCTTTGCGGTTTTCTTTCGGTCGTGCCGACCGGGAATACAAGGACCGCTGGTGCAACCCTGTGCCGGTTTTTACCGTGTGAGTGAACCCATGAGCCGCAAACAGCAACTGCTCAAGCGCCATCGGCGCAACAAACGCATCAGCCTGTTGATCGCGTTGATGCTGTTGATTGCTATCGGCGTGCTGGTGGCCTGGTGGTTGCCACTGGTGTTGGCGGTGCTGGGCTGGATTGCCCACGAGGCCTGGTTCGCCGACCACCTGTTTTACTCCCCCAAAGACGATTACCAATACAGCTTCCCGCCCTACACCCCGCAGCCCAAGGTGCATCTGGACGGCGAGCGCTTGCGCCTGGACGAAGGCGTGATGCTGGTCGACGACGCCACGCTGGTGTTGGCGCTACGGGTGAAAAGCACCTGGCTGGGGCGCTTTATCGACCCGGTGGTGGAGCTGTCGGGTGGTGATAACCCGGACCGACTGGCGTTTGAGCGCGGCGTCAATGGCCTGCGTTACCTGAACCTCAGTGGTCAGGCGCAAGTGCTTTCGCGTGGTGAGTTGCGCCTGTGTGGACGCTACTGCCGCTTGCTCGGCGAGCCGGTGTTGTGGGCGCTGGAGCAACCCGACTTCCGCCGGCAACGGGTGATGGTGATCGCACCCCACGCCGACGACGCTGAACTGGCTGCCTATGGGTTGTACAGTCAGGCCGACGAAGCCTGGATCGTCACACTGACGGCCGGTGAAATCGAAGCCGAACACTACCAACAGATCGGCTTGAACAAGGTCGAAGCGTCGCGGCTCAAGGGCCGTTTGCGCGCGTGGGACAGCATCGCGGTGCCGCGTTGGGCCGGCGTGCCGGAGGCTCATTGCGTGCAGCTGGGTTACTTCTGTCTGCAACTGGCGGCAATGCAGGCCGCGCCGGCGCAACCGGTCGCTTCGCGGGAAGCGGATTTGAGCGACACTCGCCTGTTTCGCCAGTTGAACCCGTTTGCCTTGCCGGGCGATGCTGACGGTGCACCCACCTGGAACAATTTACTGGCCGATCTGCGTGCAGTACTGCTGCGCGCGCGCCCCGAAGTAATCGTATTGCCGCACCCGACCCTCGATCCGCATCCCGATCATATGTGTGCTCAACAAGCGGTTCTCGAAGCCTTGAAAGGCCTGGAATGGCAACCGACCACACTGCTCGGCTACGCCAACCATCTGCACGACAACGACCGCTGGCCAATGGGCGATGCGGGGCATGGCATTGCATTGCCGCCAGCGTTCGACGCGGCGACGCCGATGCAGCCTTGCTGCCTGCCGCTGTCGCTGGAACTTCAGCGCGACAAAGCCATGGCGCTGGGCATGATGCATGACCTGCAACCCTCGATGCCGGTCAAGCGACGCCTGCGCCGGGTCATCCAGCGGCTGTTAGCCAGGCGCAAGCCGCCGGCCTACGGCGAGAACGAATTCTTTCGCAAGGCCGTTCGGCGTCACGAGCTTTTGTGGATACTCAAGCACACACCAATCAACGCTTCTCAGCGGGGAGAGTTATGAGCCAGCGGCTAAAGGTTCTGCAATTGCAGCCTGACTACAACGTCAAAGCCCATGATTTTGCCGACCTCGCAGAGCAGATCGTCAAGGCGCTGCCCAGTGATCGCTTCGAAGTGACGGCGGCGTTCCTGCGTGGCAAGCCGGGGCCGGGTGAGGCTATAAGCCGGGCCGACCGTTCGGTGTATTTCGAGTTTTCCGACAAATCCCTCAAAGGCATGCGCTTGCGGGCGATGTGGACGCTGTACAAGTTTTGCCGCGCGGAAAAATTCGACGTGGTGATCTGTAACCGCTTCAAACCCGTGAACATGATGCTGGCGCTTAACCGCTGGTTGAAAGTGCCACTGTGCATCGGTATTTCCCACGGTTTCGGTGAGTACGACCGGTTTTACCGGCGCCGCCAGACCCAGCGTCTGATCGATCGACACTGGCGTTTTGTCGGCGTGTCGCCGGCCGTTAAACAGTATCTGTTGGACTGCGACTGCGGTTTTACCGATCAGAATACCTACGCAATCACTAACGCCATCGACATCGAACAGGCCGAAGGTTTGCAGCACAGCCGCGAGCGTGCCCGTGAGTTGTTGGGTATCGATCCGTCGGTGCGCTTGATTGGCGCTCTGGGGCGTCTTGTGCCGGTCAAGGGTCATACCTACCTGTTGCAGGCGTTTGCTGCGCTCAAGGACAAGTATCCGGACACCCAATTGGCGATCATTGGTGCCGGCCGCGAAGAGTCGCGCCTGAACGCCGAGATCGAACGCCTGGGCCTGAGCGGACGCGCACACCTTCTGGGCTTCAGGGAAATCGCCTTGCAGTACATTCGTGCCTTCGACATCTGGACCATGCCGTCCCTGGCTGAAGGCCTCGGGCTGGCGCTGCTCGAAGGCATGAGCGGGCATCTGCCGGTGATCGCCTCCAACGTGCCCGCCATGCTGCCGCTGATTGAAGGAGCGGGCGGGCTGGCGATTACACCCAAGGATGTGCCGAGCCTGGTCGCAGCGCTGGATAATTACCTCGGCCTGTCGGATGACGAACTCAAGGCCAAGGGTGAGCAGGCCTATCGTTATCTGCAGGAACAACATGACATTGAGGTGTTCCGTCAGGAATACCTGAACCTGATCGATTCCGGCCTGGAACAGGCCCGCAAGGAACACCCATGAGCGCCGCGCAACCTCTCGTCACGGTCATCATCGCGTCGTACAACCACGCTCGCTACATCGAGGAAAGCATTCTCAGCGTCCTCAATCAGACTTATAAGAATATCGAATTGTTGGTGGTGGACGACGGTTCCAAAGACGACAGCGTTGAACGCATCAAGGTGCTGCAGGCGCAATATGGATTCGATTTTCGGGTTCAGCAGAATCAGGGTCTGACCAACACCCTCAACGGCGCCATTGCTCGCTCAAGCGGTAGCCTGATCGTGCCGTTCGGTTCTGATGACATCATGCTGCCGGAGCGCATCGCCACTCAGGTGGCGCACATGGATGGCAAGCCCGAGGTGGGTATCTGTGCCGGCAATATCGAGCTGATCGACGCCGACGGTAATCTGTACCCGGAGAAGCGTCAGCGCCGTGATGTGCCGTTTCGTCGTCTGGACTTCGATGACATGTTTCTGGAGCGTAAACCCTATCCACCCGCCCCGACCCTGATGATCCGTCGGGAAGCGCTGGACAAGGTAGGCGGATTCGATCCGAATATTCGCTTGGAAGATTTGCTGATCGAACTGAAGGTGACCCATGCCGGTTACTTTATCGATGGCCTGAATGTGCTGATGGCGCGCTATCGCAAACACGCCACCAACTCTTACAAAAACCACCGCTTCATGATCGACAGCATCCTGCGTACCTACGCGCTGTTCAGCGATCATCCACTGTACGACGAGGTTCGCTACAAGTTCCTCAGCTCGATGTTCCTCAAGACCGCCAACCGTGATCGCAAGCTGGCCCGTGAACTGCTGGCGCAGATTCCGTTCAGGGCCTGGAACAAGAAGACCTGGCGCGGTTTGGGGCGACTGTACTTCTCGCCGCTGGAAAAAGACTGATCCAGTTTCGATGCGTTTTGTAGCAGCTTCAGCCAGCGATGTCCTCTGCCAGGCTCTTGTTGGCTTTTTTGCCTTGGCGCAGCCACAGCAAGACCTTTTTGCCCGCCGTTATTCCCGGTTTCTCGATGTACAGGAACGTCAGGCTGCTGATGATGATCAGCAGACAGCTGCACAGGGCCATCAGCGGCAGAAAGGTCCAGATGTCACTAACGTCTAGATCAAGCACCAGCGGCAGGCGCTGGATGAACACCCACAGCACAAAGCCGTGCAGCAAATAGGTGCTGTAGCTAATTTCGCCGAGCCAGCGGATGCTGCGTGGTTTCAGTGCGCCGAACAGGGTGTTTCCGGACGCAACAATCACGAAAAACAACGACATGAGCAGCAATGGCCTCAGGGCGAAAGCACGGTTGAATGCCGTGAAGGCAATGGCCAATGCCAGCAGCGCGATAATCCCCGCCATTCGAGTCTGACCCCAGGCCACCAGTTGCGGCCGGCGAACCCAGTACGCAGCGCCGATGCCGCCGAGAAAGCTCGCCAGAAAGTGTTTTTTCAGCGAGTGCTCCATGCCGATCAATTCATACAAGCCGTAGATGCCGATCAGGCACAACACCGTTTGCTGCCAGCTGCCCCGGTAGATAAACACCATGCCGGCGAGGGGCAATGCCAGATAGAAAAACACCTCGTAACTCAAGGTCCAGGTGACGTTGGAGATCAGCATGCCGGTTTGGTGGTACTGGTTGACGTCTGGTCGGTCAAAGGTCAGCCAGGCCAGAGTCTGGCCAAATAACTGAATCCAGGAGTCCTTGAGCTCCCAGTTCTGCAGGTAGAACACCGTGACAAACACGATCAGCATCAGCGGCAAATACAACGGATACAGGCGAAACAATCGCGATACGGCAAAGGCCAGCCAGTCGTGCTGACGTCCCTGGGTGAGTAGTCGGCTCCAAAACAGGAAACCGGTAATCATGAAAAATAGCGCGACACTGCCTTGCCCGAGCTGCGAGTAGAAATTGCTCGGCGGAAAATCAAACACGCCTGTGCGCAGGAAAATCAAGGTAATGATCGCATGGTGCACGAACACTCCGAACGCCAGATAACCGCGTAGCCCATCAATGCTGGCATAACGGCTTTCACTGGAATGTTCGATTTGACGGGCGATTTTCGGCACGGCGCGCAACAGCAGGGCGGCGGTCAAAATGGCCAGCAGATAACCTACTAGCGCAATGAGGGGATTGGTTTCAGTCATCAATGAGCCTTGACCGGGGAGCTCCCGGCCAGCACTTGCCTGTGCAGGTTATCAACAGCGGACTTCGATGCCGTCATGGCATAGCCCTGAAGCAGGGCTTCAAAGTGTTCTTCGAACAGCCAGCGCCGGTCTACGGTGTAGCGCTGCATATGGCGCAGATTACGCTGACGCAGGGCCAGGCTCAATGAAGACGGGTAAATGCGCAGGTCGGCGACATCGATCAGACCGAACTCGCCATCTTCAAGTACCAGCACGTTACCCAGGTGCAGCGAGCGAAAATAGACACCTTGTTCATGCAGCTGAGCCATGAACTTGCCAAAACGCTCCACCAGCGCCTGGCGCACTGCGGGTGCGGTTATGCCTTGCAGGACCTGGCGCAGTGTATTGCCGGGCAGCGGCGAATAGTGCACGGCACTGCTGCCGTCCGCGAGGCGATAAAGATCAAGAGTCGGCGGGGTCGGGAACCCTATGCTGCGCAGTTGCTCGCTGTTGACAGCAAAGCGTTCGGAGTAGGGGTTGAAACTGCCTGAGGTGTACCAACGACGGCCGCGAAACAGCTTGAGGAAGCTGCCATCGAGCAGGCGCAAGACTTTGGGGCCCAGACCATCTTCTTCGATCACTTGTGCATTGGCGGTCAATTGCTGCTGGGCCGTTGGCGTCAGCGTTTTGATGGGCATCGCCAACAAGCGTCGGGCGCGCTGGTTGATGCAAAGAGCGACGATCAGCGCCAGCGGAATCCACAGCAGGAACCAGTGCTCCTTGGGTCGGGAGATGATTCCGCCACCCTCGGTAAGGCCTGCACCGATTCCGAATATCAGCCAGGTCGATGCGATTATAAACAGGGGTTGCACACGATTGCGCCAACAGCTCAACAAACTCCAGGCCTGGAAAAACATCCAAGGAAGCAAGCCAACAATCCCGACGTAATAGAGGACGCCCAAGGCAAAGCTGTGGGGTTCCTGGAAATTGATGCCGACGCCGGGATCGATGGCGAGATTGGCGCTATAACCATGACCGATCCAGGGGTGATCGGCTATTTTATTGATGGCTAGTTGCCAGATTTCGAAGCGGTAAGAGTCACCTCGCTCGATGATCATTCGAGCAAAGAGCATATAAACCGTGGCTGCGCTGGCAACCAGCGCGCCCAGCAATACGACGGAGCGACGGTTCCAGCAAATAAAACCCAGCCAGAGCGCCGCCATCGTCAGTGCAACCAGAGGCGTTCTGGAGCCGGTGGCGATTACAGCGGTGAACATGATTGCCAATGCCGGAAGACTCAGCCAGAGCATCAGTCGGCGCTTGCAGATCATGCTCATGCTCAGCCAGTAGGTCGCGTAAAAACCATACATGTGAGAACTCAGTAGCGGGTTGTCGAACGCACCCCCCCCGACCAAGCGCATACCCGGTTCGTACACGCGTGCGAACATGAACAGACTGTGGACGGTGCCGACCAGTCCGACCAGTGCCGCAGTGAACAGCAGCGGGTGAACGATTTCGCTGCGATAGCGCACCACCATGTAGCAGCCAGCGAACAGCATCAGGGTATGCAGCGGTGCTTTGAATTGACTGGCGAAGCCATCTTTTTCCGGTCCCCAGCACAAACTCACCAGCGCCCAGCCCGAGAACATCAGTACGGCACTGAAGATCGGGTCGCGGACCAATTCCTTGAGTTCGCGGGGGCGCAGACACAGGGCGATCAGCGTCGGAATGCTGAACAGGCCATAAAAAAGTTTGTGGTGCAGACTTCGGCCCGGCAAGAAGAACAGTGCGCATAGAAACAAGAGATAGCCAAGTGGAAGAATCCAGAGGCAAATGAAATCGAAAACTCGATTTGACACACTATTGAAGCCGCTGAGTTGCATGCTGAGAGATTCAATCCTGAAGTTGATCGGCCATTTCGGGGTGATGGCCAATTGATGCTTAATTCAATGCCTAACAATAACAGCCTTTAGTCGATTGCCAGAACCCTGAAGAAGCTGTGCTAAAGTCAGCGTCCTTTTTATCGACAAACGCGTGATATGACCGACTCTAGTCTCTCCGCAAGCCCATCGAGCTTGAAAATCTACTTCCGCCTGCTCGGCTATGTCCGGCCGTACATCAGTTTGTTTCTGATCAGCATTGTCGGCTTTTTGATTTTCGCTTCGACCCAGCCGATGCTCGGTTACATCCTCAAATACTTTGTCGATGGCCTGTCCAACCCTGAGGCAGTGCTTTTTCCCACGGTGCCTTACCTGCGCGACCTGCAACTGTTGCAGGCTGTACCGTTGCTGATCATTCTGATCGCCGCATGGCAGGGGCTGGGATCATATCTGGGCAATTACTTTCTGGCCAAGGTTTCCCTCGGGCTCGTCCATGACTTGCGGGTACAGCTGTTCAATAACCTGCTGGTTTTGCCCAATCGGTATTTCGACAAGCATAACTCGGGTCATCTGATTTCGCGTATCACCTTCAACGTGACGATGGTCACCGGGGCGGCCACAGATGCGATCAAGGTCGTAATCCGTGAAGGCATGACCGTGATCTTCCTGTTTGCCTCGCTGCTGTACATGAACTGGCGCCTGACGCTGGTCATGATCGCCATCCTGCCGCTGATCGCCATCATGGTGCGCACCGCGAGCAAGAAATTCCGCAAGCAGAGCAAGAAAATCCAGGTGGCCATGGGTGATGTGACCCACGTGGCGTCGGAAACCATCCAGGGCTATCGCGTGGTGCGCAGCTTTGGCGGCGAAGTCTACGAAGAGAAGCGTTTCTACGCCGCCAGTCAGGGCAACACCGACAAACAACTGCGCATGACTCGCACCGGTGCCATATACACGCCGTTGCTGCAACTGGTGATCTACAGCGCCATGGCGGTGTTGATGTTCCTGGTGCTGTTCCTGCGTGGCGATGCATCGGCCGGTGACATGGTTGCCTATATCACCTTGGCTGGCCTGTTGCCCAAGCCGATCCGCCAGTTGTCCGAAGTCAGCTCGACCATCCAGAAAGGTGTGGCGGGGGCCGAGAGTATTTTCGAACAACTGGACGTCGAGCCTGAAATCGATACCGGTACCGTCGAGCGCGACGCCGTCAGCGGTCGCCTGGACGTGCGCCATCTGAGCTTCACCTACCCGGACACTGATCGCCTGGTTCTCAATGACATCAGTTTCTCGGCCGAGCCAGGGCAAATGGTGGCGCTGGTTGGGCGGTCGGGCAGCGGCAAGTCGACTCTGGCCAACCTGATCCCGCGCTTCTACCACCACGACAAGGGCGAGATCCTGATCGATGGTGTCGAAGTGGAGCAGTACAAACTGTTGAACCTGCGCAAGCACATCGCCCAGGTGACCCAGCATGTGACGTTGTTCAGTGACACAGTGGCCAATAACATTGCTTATGGCGATCTGGCTGGCGCACCTCGTGACGCGATCGAAAGAGCCGCGAAAGATGCCTACGCAATGGATTTCATCGCGCAGTTGCCCCAAGGCCTGGACACTCAAGTCGGCGAGAACGGCGTGCTGCTGTCCGGCGGTCAGCGTCAACGCCTGGCCATTGCACGGGCCCTGTTGAAGAACGCACCCTTGTTGATTCTCGACGAAGCCACCTCGGCGCTCGACACCGAATCGGAGCGCCACATTCAGGCGGCGCTGGACCAAGTGATGAAAGGCCGGACCACGCTGGTGATCGCTCACCGTCTGTCGACCATCGAAAAGGCTGACCTGATCCTGGTGATGGATCAGGGCCGGATTGTCGAGCGCGGCACCCATGCCGAGCTTCTGGCGCAAAACGGTTACTACGCCCGCCTGAACGCCATGGGCCTCGACGCCCCGGCTGAAGACATCGCCTGACCCCTGCTCACCGGGTGCGCAATGCGCCCGGTTTTCAGCGTTTTCTGCTCAATAAATAACCAGGTCGCCCCTTAAAATCATTCCGTTACAGCCGTCGCGCAAGCCAGTGCCAACCCTGTGGTAATATCGCGCCCCTGTTCATTTTGTATGTGGGTTGCTCCATGAAGTTGTCCATGCCGCGATTCGATCAAGCCCCTGTCTTGGTGGTCGGCGATGTCATGCTCGACCGTTACTGGCATGGTGGTACCTCACGGATTTCCCCCGAGGCGCCAGTACCGGTCGTCAAGGTCGAGCAAATCGAAGACCGCCCGGGTGGTGCCGCCAACGTTGCGTTGAACATTGCTGCGCTCGGTGCTCCGGCTTCGCTGGTCGGCGTGACCGGCGACGACGAAGCTGCCGACAGCCTGGCCAATAGCCTCAAGGGTGCCGGGGTTCGTGCGTTATTCCAGCGCATCGCGCACCAGCCGACCATCGTCAAGCTGCGGGTCATGAGTCGTCACCAGCAACTGCTGCGTATCGACTTTGAAGAACCCTTCGCCACCGATGCGTTGGCGCTTGGTGTGCAAGTTGATGAATTGCTCGAAGGCATCAAGGTGCTGGTGCTGTCCGACTACGGTAAAGGCGCACTGAAAAACCATCAGGTGCTGATCCAGGCAGCCCGTGCCCGTGGCATTCCGGTACTGGCGGATCCCAAGGGCAAGGATTTCTCGATCTACCGTGGCGCCAGCCTGATCACTCCGAACCTCAGTGAGTTCGAAACCATCGTTGGTGGTTGCGCCGATGAGCACGAGCTTGTGAGCAAAGGCGCGCAGTTGATGCACGACCTGGACCTCGGCGCGTTACTCGTGACCCGTGGCGAACACGGCATGACTTTGCTGCGCCCTGATCATCCGGCATTGCACTTGCCAGCTCGCGCCCGTGAAGTGTTCGACGTGACCGGTGCCGGCGATACCGTGATCTCTACCCTGGCAGCCGCGATTGCGGCGGGCGAAGAATTGCCCCACGCGGTAGCCCTGGCCAACCTGGCGGCGGGCATCGTGGTCGGCAAACTCGGTACGGCGGCCATCAGCGCCCCGGAACTGCGTCGCGCTATCCAGCGTGAAGAAGGTTCGGAGCGCGGTGTGCTGGGCCTTGAGCAATTGCTGCTGGCGGTCGACGATGCGCGTGCGCACAAAGAGAAGATCGTTTTCACCAATGGCTGCTTCGACATTCTGCATGCCGGCCACGTGACCTATCTTGAGCAGGCGCGTGCCCAAGGTGATCGTCTGATCGTTGCGGTCAATGACGATGCTTCGGTCAGCCGCCTGAAAGGGCCGGGTCGTCCGATCAACAGCGTCGACCGTCGCATGGCGGTATTGGCTGGATTGGGCGCAGTGGACTGGGTCATCAGCTTCCCTGAAGGCACCCCGGAAAACCTGCTGCGCGAGGTCAAGCCGGACGTGTTGGTCAAGGGTGGCGACTATGGGATTGACCAAGTGGTCGGCGCGGACATCGTGACGGCTTACGGCGGCACGGTAAAAGTACTGGGGCTGGTGGCAAACAGCTCAACCACGGCGATCGTCGAAAAAATCCGCAATAACTGATTGGTTGATCGTTCCCATGCTCTGCGTGGGAATGCCTCAATGGACGCTCTGCGTCCGCTTTGGGACGCGGAGCGTGGGAACGATCTGGCGGTCAGGGGCGTGCCGCTTTGCGCGGCACGATTTTCTTCAGCAATTGCTTCGCCTTCCCGCGCAACCGCGCCAGGCCCGAGTCCTTCCTCGGTGGATTCAGCCCCTGCTGGCTCACCCAATCCTTCCAGCGAATCCGCTCATCTCGCACTACCCAGCCTTCCTGCCGGGCAAAACTCTCTGCCAGAAACAACCCACGAGTACTCGCCGGGTACAGCTGATCTTTCTTCAGCGTATAGAGCTCGGCCATCGGCTGGCCGTCCTGTAATGGCATCAGGTACAAGTCCGGGCGCTTGCGGTCGAGCCGGGCCACCAGTTGATCGCCTTCCAGCCGCTCGTCGACATGAAACAGACTCAGGGATTTGGCTTCTTTAGGCACGTCCAGGCGTAAGTCATAGATCAGTTGCAACGACGCGGTGGGCAAATGCACGTAGGCGCGCGGCCGTTCGATCAACTGAAGCCTGGCGCAACGCACCGGCCGCGCCGAACCGGACAGCGGCGTCAGGCGAAACGGCAGCGCCTCGCGATAATGCAGGGCGCTGGCATAGGGTGCCGGCAGCCACGTGTCGTTGAAACGCCCGCCGAGCCAGCCTTCCGGGGTTTCCAGCAGGCATTCTTCGGCGATTTCCTGGATCGCGGTGTGCAGCGGCAGGTTCAACTCATGGGCCGGTACGTAGCCAGAGATCAACTTGAGCACCACGTCGCCACGGTCTTGCCGACGCTGACGCACCAGCACCCAGTAATCACGATTCTGCCAATGCAGGGTCAGGCGCACCGAGACGCCGAGATTGGCCAGTTCCAACGCAAATCGTTCGGTGCTGGCCACCGTCACGAGGCGGCGACGTTGCAGGGTCTGAGAGAAATTGAGCGGCATTCCGACGCTCTGATAGCACAAGCCTTCGGGAGTCGCTTCGACGTACAGCGGCAGGGTCTTGAAGTTGTTCGGGTTCTTTCTTATGAGCGTACGCGGCATGTCGGCTCCTGCTTAAGGCCGCGCGGGCGGCATCAGTTTCTACGCAGGACCTGGGCAACGGTCGCAACGTTATGGGCGAGGTGCAGCGGATTGATGGTGCCGACAATAGCACTGGCAACACCGGGATGTTCAAACAACAACTCGAAGCTGGCGCGCACCGGGTCCACGCCTGGCCCCAGGCATACATGACCGCTGGCGAGGGCTTTTTTGATCAGGATGGCTTTGCCGTGAGCAGCAGCATAGTCAATGACAGGCTTCTCGTTCTGCTCGTTCAGATTGTAGGTGACCATTGCGCAATCACCTTGCTCCAGCGCCTTCAAACCGCCCTCGACGGTTTTGCCGGAAAAACCGAAGCCGCGAATCTTGCCTTCGGCCTTGAGCTCGGCGAGGGTCGCGTAGACCTCGCTGTCATTGAGGATTGCCAGATCGTTGCCGTCGGAGTGCACCAGCACCAGGTCGATAAAGTCGGTTTCCAGGCGTTGCAGGCTGCGCTCCACCGACAGCCGAGTGTGGGCGGCGCTGAAGTCATGGCTCGACTGGCCGTCGGTAAACTCTTCGCCGACCTTGCTGACAATCACCCAGTCTAGACGCTGGCCTCGCAGTAAGGGGCCGAGGCGTTCTTCACTGCGGCCATAAGCCGGTGCGGTGTCGATCAGGTTGATGCCCATATCGCGGGCGAGTTTGAGCAGTCGGCGGGCATCGTCGTCGTCGGGAATCTGGAAGCCGTCGGGATACTTCACGCCCTGGTCGCGGCCGAGTTTGACCGTGCCCAGGCCCAGCGGCGAAACCAGCAGGCCGGTGCTGCCCAGCGGGCGGTGCAGATCGTGCAGGGTCGGTTGGCTCATGGCAGCAGTTCATCCCAAGCGGGCACGCCCATCGGTGGTTTTGGCAGCGGTGGCAGCGGCGTGGTCTGGCCTGGCTGGATGCCGTCACGCGTCAGGTTGGCGATGACCCGGTCGGCGAAGTCCGGTGCCAGCGCCAGTTTGGTTGGCCAGCCGACCAGCAGCCGCCCCTGCTCGGCAACAAAGGCGTTGTCGGGGCGGATAAGTCCCGATTGCAGCGGCTCGGCGCGGTCCACGCGCAAGGTGGCCCATTGCGCGGTGCTCAGGTCGATCCATGGCAGCAGATGAGCGAGCTCTTGCTGGGCCGTGGCGATTTGCTCGGCGGGTTCTCGGGCAACGCCTTCGGCTTCGGCGATATCGCCTCCCATGTACCAGACCCACTGGCCATCGGCTGCCGGGTGAGTGGTCACGGTCAGGCGCGGTTTGGTGCCGCCACCCAGGCAATGGGCGTACATCGGTTTGAGGCCCGGGCCTTTGGCGATGATCATGTGCAACGGCCGGCGCTGCATGGCGGGCTGACTCAGACCCAGCGCTTCGAGCAACGCCGCCGTGCCGGCACCGGCGCTCAGGACTATGCGCTGGGCACGAATCTCGCGTTCGTCGACCTTGAGACCGACCAGAACGTTGCCTTCCAGCAAGGGTTCAATCTTCTGTCCGGCGAGCAGGCCATCACCGGCCAGATCGGCCAGGCGCTGGATCAGGCTTGGCACATCGACCACCAGTTCTGCCAGGCGATAGACCTTGCCCTTGAAGCGTTTGTCTTGCAGGGCCGGTGGCAGTTGCTCACCCTTGACCTGATCGACACGGCCGCGAACGGCCTTGCTGGCGAAGAAGCTGGTGAGGTTGCCGGCGAGCGTGCCGGGGGACCAGAGGTAGTGGGCTTCGGACAGCAGGCGTACGCCAGACAGGTCCAGCTCACCATCACCCGCCAGTGCTTCACGCCAGCGGCGCGGCATGTCGGCAATGGCTTCCGACGCCCCGGTGAGAGCGCCATGCAACGCGTACTTGGCGCCGCCGTGAATGATCCCCTGGGACATCACACTCTGCCCGCCGCCGAGGCTGGCGTTTTCCACCAGCACGGTCGAAAACCCCTGGCGGCGCAGACGCGCATTCAGCCAGAGGCCGGCGACACCAGCGCCGACAATCAGAACGTCGGTGGAAATAGGGGATGGCATGGCGGCGACCTCAGTGTTCAAGACGATGGCGCAGTATACAGACTCGAAGAAAAGGGGATTGATGGTGATCAACTGGATGGATGAAAACCTGTGGGAGCGGGCTTGTGTTTCAGGCTTTAGTGGCCTGCAGTTTTGGAGAACAACTGGATGACGACAACGCCCAGCACAATCAACGCCATCCCCAGCATCGCCGGCACATCCAGTTTCTGCCCGTAGATAAACAGTGCCGCGACGCTGACCATCACGATGCCCATGCCAGCCCATACCGCATAAGCGACGCCCACCGGAACGCTGCGCACCACCAGGGTCAGCATCCAGAAGGCAATGCCGTAACCGACAATCACCAGAACCAATGGCAGGGGCGTGCTGAAGCCTTTGACGGCTTTCATCGAAACGGTCGCGATCACTTCGGCGCAGATGGCGATGGCCAGGTAGTAGTAAGCGGTCATGGGGGCATCCTCGGGTGAAGTGTTGCTTTCTGAGATCGGCATTTTAGAGACTCTTCAGATGCGGTAAAGTCATTACCTATCTGTCCTGAAGATGGGTTGGTCTATGCAATGGAATCTTGAGCAACTGCGACTGTTTGTCAGCGTAGCGGAGCAGCGTTCTTTTTCTGCCGTGGCGCGTAATCAGCGCAAGGCGCAGTCGGCGGTCAGCAGTTCGATTGCACTGTTGGAAGAAGATTTGGGCGTGAGCCTGTTCGACCGCAGCAGTGGCCGTCAGCCGAAACTCACCGAGGCCGGCAATGCCTTGCTGGAAGAGGCGCGGGAAGTGTTGCGTCAGTGCGAGCGCCTCAATGGCCGCGCGCTGGCCATGATGCGTGGCCAGGAGGCTCGTCTGCGTGTGGCGCAGGATGAGGCCATGCCCTATCAGCCCATCATCGAAAGCTTCGAAGCCCTGGCGGAAAAATTTCCCAGCCTCGAAGTGCAACTGACCAGCGCCGCCCAAGGCGACGTCGCGCGCAAACTGGTGGAGCGCCGGGCCGATCTGGGATTGCTGTTTTATCACGACCAGATCCCCGAAGCCCTTGAGCGGCGGGTGGTGGGGAGCGTCGAGATGGTCACAGTCTGCGGCGTCGGCCATCCACTGGCGAAACAGGCTCAAGTCGATTGCCAGGGTCTGGCGCAGCATCGACAACTGTTGATGTCCACACAGTCCAGTGTCTATCCCGGCAGCGAACCGGCCAGCCCGCAAGTCTGGCGCGCGGACAGTTTCTACGTGATGGCCGAATGGCTGGTGCGCGGCCTCGGTTGGGCCTGGTTGCCACGGCATGTAGTGCAATACCCGGCCTATCAAGGCCTGATGGTTGAGTTGAGCAGCGAATGGACCCCGCCGGCGCTGGTGGTGGAACTGGTATGGCGTCGTGATGAACCGCTGGGCCCGGCTGCTCGCTGGTTGGCGGAACGTTTTGCCGTGCACTTGCAGGCGATCGGCGAGAAAAGTCGATAAACTCCGCCGCCATGAATAGAACTCTCTATACCGCGCTGTTTTACCTGGGGCTGCCACTGGTAGCGATTCGGCTGTGGCTGCGGGCGCGTAAGGCGCCGGCGTACGCCAAGCGTATTGGCGAGCGTTTCTCCCTTGGACTGCCGGTGATGAAGCCGGGCGGTATCTGGGTGCACGCGGTGTCGGTGGGCGAAAGCATTGCCGCGGCGCCGATGATTCGTGCCTTGCTGCAACGTTATCCACAGTTACCGATAACCGTGACCTGCATGACCCCGACCGGCTCCGAGCGCATCCTGGCCTTGTTCGCCAACGAGCCGCGCATCCAGCACTGCTATTTGCCCTACGATTTGCCCTGCGCCGCTGCGCGCTTCCTTGATCGGGTCCGGCCAACGCTGGCGGTGATCATGGAAACCGAACTCTGGCCCAACCACATCCACCAATGCGCCAAACGCGGTATTCCCGTGGCACTGGCCAACGCGCGACTGTCCGAACGCTCGGCCAAGGGCTATGGCCGCTTTCGCAAACTGACACAGCCGATGCTTGCCGAGATGAGCCTGTTTGCGGTACAGACCGAGGCTGAAGCCCGGCGCTTCCAGGAGTTGGGCGCGCGTCCTGACACCGTGGAGGTTACCGGCTCGATCAAGTTCGACGTCACCATCGACCCGCAATTGCTGCAACGTGCCGTCGAACTGCGCACTCAGTGGCAGGCGCTCCATCGGCCGGTGTGGATCGCCGCCAGTACCCATGAAGGCGAAGACGAAGTGGTCCTCGCGGCTCATCGCCAGTTGCTGGCCAATCATCCCGATGCGTTGCTGATTCTGGTGCCGCGCCATCCGGAGCGTTTCAACGCAGTGTTCGAGCTGTGTCAGCAGCAGGGCTTTGCGACGCTGCGTCGTTCCACGGGCGAGCCGGTGACCTCGGCCACCTCGGTGCTGGTGGGGGACACCATGGGCGAATTGCTGTTTCTCTACGCCTTGGCCGACAGCGCTTTCGTGGGGGGCAGCCTGGTGCCGAACGGCGGGCATAACCTGCTGGAACCGGCCGCGCTGGCCAAGCCTGTCCTGAGCGGCCCGCACCTGTTCAACTTCCTCGAAATCGCCGCGCAATTGCGCAGCGCCGGGGCGTTGCAGGAAGTGGAGGATGCCGAAGGTCTGGCGCTGGCAGTGCAGCGGCTGTTCGAGTTGCCGCGCGATGCGCAGCGGATGGCAGAGGCGGGGCTTAAGGTGATGCGCACCAATCAAGGGGCGTTGCAGCGGTTGCTGGATGGGCTGGGGCGGTTGATCGATCGCTGATAAATGAGGTGAGAGGGTAATTCCCTCTCACCACATCGGTGACCTGTTACTGCGGAGGTCTTGCTTTCAATTGCTCTTCCGCTGCCTTCGCCAGACCCGGTGGCAGGAAGTCCTTGTCGGGGTTGTAGTCGGCCTTGAGGTAACGCTTCAGGTCTTCCAGATCACCCGGGCTTAAAGTGCCGGCCTGCTGTTTCAAGCGCAGGTTGTCGAGGATGTAGTCGTAGCGAGTGTTGTTGTAGTCGCGTACCGAGGTGTACAGCGATCGCTGCGCATCCAGTACGTCGACGATATTGCGTGTCCCTACCTGATAACCGATTTCGGTCGCTTCCACCGCACTCTGGTTGGAGATGATCGACTGCTTGCGCGCCGAAACCTGATCAACATCAGTGTTCACCGCGCGGTGGAGATTGCGGGTGCTTTCCACGATTTGCCGACGCAGCGCTTCGCGTTGCTGCTCGGTCTGGTCCAGCTGGGCATACGATTGACGCACCTGGGAGGTGGTCAGGCCACCGCTGTAGATCGGGATGTTCAATTGCAGGCCCAGGGTCGTTTGCTCGACGTTGCCACTGTACGGTTGACCAAAGCCGTTCGGGTTGCTGAAACCCAGTGCGTCGTTGTCACCTTTTTCGTATTTCGCCACAGCGTCGACCGTCGGTAAATGACCGGCCTTGCGCTGCTTGAGGGTTTGTTCTGCGGCACTGACCGCGTAGTTGCTGGCCAGCAAATTCAGGTTCTGTCTGGCCGCCGTATCGACCCAGGCTTTGGCGTCGTTCGGAGACGGGGGCAAGATCGGCAGGCTGTGGGTGACGCCCCATATCGAACTGTACTGACGGTTGGTCAGGGTGATCAGGGCTTCAAACGCATCATCGACCTGACGCTGCGCAACGATCCGGTTGGCGCGTGCGGTGTCGTAGCTGGCTTGTGAGTTGAGCACGTCGGTCTTGTCCGACAGGCCGACGTCGAAACGTTCATTGGACTGGTCGAGCTGGCGTTTGAAGGCCGCTTCTTCGGCCTTGGTCGACGCCAGGTTGTCCTGGGTGCGCAACACGTTGAAGTAATTTTCAGCGGTCTGCAGGATCAGGTTTTGCTCGGTGGCCGAGAGTTGCAGGGCGGCCTGTTCGTTGACGTCCTTGGCGGCCTGGAACTGGAACCAGCGATCGGCGCGGAACAGTGGCTGCGCCAAGGTGGCCTGATACGAATTTGCGCTGCGATTGGCGGTCGATGAAGGCTGATCGATAGAGGTGCGCACGTTGGCCAGTTCGGCACCGCCCGAAAGATTGGGCAGCAAGCCGGCACGGGCCTGGGGTACGACTTCTTTCTGTGCGCCGTATTGAGCAATGGCCGCCGCAAGGTCGGCATTGTTGGCCTTCGCTTCCTGGTAGACGCTCACCAGATCGTTTTTGTTTGATACGGGCGCTTCTGCTGCCCAGGCCATCCCATTGGACGCACAAGACACGGCAATAACCAGTGAAAGTTTGCGCAGCATAGGCGTTCCCTAGAATAAATATTACACAAATAATTTGAGCGCCAAGGCTAAGGCGCGGCGCGTACCACGTCAATGCGTGGCTTGGCGTAGCGAGTGTAGTTGCGCCAGAGGGCGTGAACAATCCGGAATGCGCCATTCATCATGGTGTTTGTAGCGGTATTGGCGTTCTCTGCCAGTTGTGTCTAGACTGGCCGGGTTCTTGTCGGGGTGCCTTGCTATGAGGCTGAGATCGAATAATTTCGGATCCCGTTGAACCTGATCAGGTTAGCGCCTGCGTAGGGAACAAGATTTCTCGTCACCCGGCGAGTCCTCTTGTGCTTCGTCCGGGATGTTGTTCGACAATCGAACACCCCTCGAGCACTGAGCACAGCACTGCTGGTTTCCCCAGCGCCCGTGCGTCCATTCGTTTACAGGTTCGCTCCGACAAAAATCCACTGCCTGGATGTGTGTCTGGAGAGCCCGTGATGACGATAAAACCAAAAAATACGATGAACCTGAGTGATTCGGCCCAAGTCGATCAGCAATCGGTTCAACCGTTTACCCGCTCGCAAAAAATCTATGTCCAGGGCTCGCGTCCCGACATTCTCGTGCCCATGCGCGAAATCAGCCTTGATGTCACCCCGACCGATTTTGGTGGCGAGATCAACGCGCCGGTGGTTGTGTACGACACCTCGGGCCCGTACACCGACCCCAATGTCATCATCGACGTGCGCAAAGGCCTGGCCGATGTGCGTTCAGCGTGGATCGAGTCCCGCGGCGACACCGAGCGCCTGCCGGGCTTGAGCTCGAACTTCGGCCAGGAGCGCCTCGCTGATGCCGAACTGACCAAACTGCGCTTCGCTCACGTCAATAACCCACGCCGCGCCAAGGCCGGGGCCAACGTCAGCCAGATGCACTACGCCCGCAAAGGCATCATCACCGCCGAGATGGAATACGTCGCCATCCGCGAAAACATGAAGCTTGAAGTGGCTCGTGCCGCCGGGCTGCTGGACCAGCAACACGCCGGTCACAGCTTCGGCGCCAGCGTGCCGAAAATCATCACCCCCGAATTCGTCCGTGAAGAAATCGCCCGCGGTCGCGCAATTATTCCGGCCAACATCAACCACACCGAACTGGAACCGATGATCATCGGCCGTAACTTCCTGGTGAAGATCAACGGCAACATCGGCAACAGCGCGCTGGGTTCGTCCATCGAAGAAGAAGTGGCGAAGCTGACCTGGGGCATTCGCTGGGGTTCGGACACGGTCATGGACCTGTCCACCGGCAAACACATTCACGAAACCCGCGAGTGGATCATCCGTAACTCGCCGGTGCCGATCGGTACCGTGCCGATCTACCAGGCCCTGGAAAAAGTCGGTGGCGCCGCAGAAGACCTGACCTGGGAGTTGTTCCGCGACACGCTGATCGAGCAGGCCGAGCAGGGCGTCGACTACTTCACCATCCATGCCGGCGTTCTGCTGCGCTACGTGCCGCTGACCGCCAAGCGCGTGACCGGTATCGTTTCCCGTGGCGGCTCGATCATGGCCAAGTGGTGCCTGGCGCACCACAAGGAAAACTTCCTCTACACCCATTTCGAAGACATCTGCGAAATCATGAAGGCCTACGACGTCAGCTTCTCGCTGGGCGATGGCCTGCGTCCGGGCTCGATTGCCGACGCCAACGACGCCGCGCAATTCGGTGAGCTGGAAACCCTCGGCGAGCTGACCAAGATCGCCTGGAAACACGACGTGCAGTGCATGATCGAAGGCCCGGGCCACGTGCCGATGCAGTTGATCAAAGAGAACATGGACAAGCAGCTGGAATGCTGTGACGAGGCACCGTTCTACACCCTTGGCCCGCTGACCACCGACATCGCGCCGGGTTACGACCACATCACCTCGGGGATCGGTGCGGCAATGATCGGCTGGTTCGGTTGCGCCATGCTGTGCTACGTGACGCCGAAGGAACACCTGGGCCTGCCGAACAAGGATGACGTGAAGACCGGGATCATCACCTACAAGATCGCCGCGCATGCCGCCGATCTGGCCAAAGGGCATCCGGGTGCGCAGATTCGCGACAATGCCTTGAGCAAGGCGCGGTTCGAATTCCGTTGGGAAGACCAGTTCAACCTCGGTCTGGATCCGGACACCGCCCGTTCGTATCACGATGAAACCCTGCCGAAGGACTCGGCCAAGGTCGCGCACTTCTGCTCCATGTGCGGTCCGAAATTCTGCTCGATGAAGATCACCCAGGAAGTCCGCGAATACGCGGCCAACCAGCGGATCGAAACCGTGGATGCCGAGGTTGCCCAAGGATTGGCGGAACAGGCTGAGCGGTTCAAGCAGGAAGGCAGTCAGCTTTACAAAAAGGTTTAAGCGGCAAGCGGCAAGCTGCAAGTTAGAAGCGCGCATAACGCCTGCTTCTCACTTGCAGCTTAAAGCTTGCGGCTTGTGGCTATCATCTCTATGAGTCAACACCCTTGAGCATTCAACCGAGTACGTATTCCCCCGACATCGCGGTTCCGACCGACAAACGTGTGTTCGGCGGCCGCGATCTGTTTTCCCTGTGGTTCTCCCTCGGCATCGGCTTGATGGTGCTGCAGACCGGCGCACTGCTCGCGCCAGGCCTGGGCCTGTCCGGTTCGTTGCTGGCGATCTTTCTCGGCACCCTGGTCGGCGTTTTGCTGCTGGCCGCCGTCGGCGTGATTGGCAGCGACACCGGCCTGTCGTCGATGGCCGCGCTCAAACTCAGCCTCGGCAAACGAGGTGCGAGCTTGCCGGCCGTGTTGAACTTGCTGCAACTGATCGGTTGGGGTTCGTTCGAAATCATTGTCATGCGCGACGCCGCCAGCCTGTTGGGCGCGCGGGCCTTCAGCGAAGGCAGCCTGCTGTCGAATCCGCTGCTCTGGACCTTGTTCTTCGGCGCGTTGGCGACTTTGCTGGCCGTCAGCGGTCCGTTGACCTTCGTGCGGCAAATCCTGCGCAAGTGGGGCATCTGGCTGTTGCTGGCCGCGTGCATCTGGCTGACCTGGAACCTGTTCGCCAAAGCCGATCTGCCCGCCTTGTGGGCGCAGGCCGGTGATGGAACGATGCCGTTCGCCGTGGGTTTCGACATTGCCATCGCGATGCCGCTGTCCTGGCTGCCGCTGATTGCCGACTACTCGCGTTTCGGCAAGCGTGCGAAAAACGTCTTCGGCGGCACGGCCATCGGTTTCTTTATCGGCAATTTCTGGTTGATGAGCCTGGGCGTGGCCTACACCCTGGCGTTCGCGCCGAGCGGTGAAGTGAATGCCTTGCTGCTGGCGCTGGCCGGTGCCGGCCTTGGCATTCCGCTGCTGCTGATCCTGTTGGACGAGTCGGAAAACGCCTTCGCCGATATTCACTCGGCCGCCGTTTCCAGCGGGATTTTGTTGCGCTTGAAAGTCGAGCATCTGGCGCTGGCCATCGGCGTGATCTGCACACTGATCGCGTGCCTGGCGCCACTGGCGCAGTACCAGAACTTTCTGCTGTTGATCGGTTCGGTGTTTGCGCCGCTGTTCGGCGTGGTGCTGGTGGATCACTTCATCTTGCGCAAACGCTCGGCTCTAGTGGTGTCAGCCGCCTTGCGCTGGCCGGCGTTGCTCGCCTGGTTGGGCGGGGTGAGCACCTATCATTTGCTGGCCAATCTGTATCCGGATATCGGTGCAACCCTGCCGTCGTTGATTCTGGCAGGGCTGCTGCAGTTGGTGCTGGGCCGGGCCTTCAGCTACGGCCGGGAAACAGCTCGGGCTTGATGATGCCATTCAGGCGTGGGTAGGGGATCTTCAGTTCGATATGGCCCAGCGCGTAAGGCGCGATGGTGCTGGTTTCATATTTGAGGATCACCCCGCCGTAGGTCAGCGCCACGTTCTGGGTCTTCTGGAAAGGCCAGCTCTTCACGAACTCCGGTTCCTGATCGAGCTTGGTGCTGATCAGCCAGCTGTTGTGCGCGACCTGTGCTGCCTTCCAGAAGGCTTCTTCCTGGCCTGGCATCAACATGTCCGACAGGGCCAGGACTTTGTGCTGCTGGCGTGAATAGTTGATAAAGCCGCGACCCGGTGTGCCATGAGCGCCGCCGGTATCCAGGTAGCTGGAAAATTCGACGATCACCAAGCCGTCATGCTGCTCACGTACTTTGGCTTGCAGGTAACTGCTGGAGCGCGGAGCGGCCGTGCGCAAAAACTCGTCACGATAGGCCGTCAGCGTGGGTGCCGCTGGGGCGTCCGGTGACGTGCGGGTCAATTGCAGCAGGCGCTTTTCGACGATGGCGTCCAGCTGCGGTTCGGCGGGGAAGCGTATCGTATCGATGTTTACCAGCGGGCATTCCGATGTGGTGCACCCCGGTTTCAGGGTTTCGGTGGCGTCGCGAGTGGTTTCCAGCGGCGCCCGGTAGCTCGGCTGAAACAGGCTCTGGCAGGCGCCCAGCGTCAGGGCGATTGCGGCCACGGAGGCAATTTTAAAAAGCGACATGGGCGTCCTTTGCAAAAAAGGGAAAGGCAAAAAGTTATCCGCTTCGACTATCAACGAAGCAGTCAGTTCGCCACTAAGCTAATTAGAGTTGGTTTCGCCCTCACCGTCTATCCCGCTGACGGGAAAGGGGCTGCATCAAATGTCGCAGGCGCGTTAGGATGGCGCGAAGTCGAGGTTGCAAGTAACAAAAAGGAGCCTCGTAATGGATTTGCAGTAAAGAGGATAGTCATGACTGATTTTGCCAACGCCATTCCGACCGCCGTTGATATCGTTCGGCGCGAAAAGTGCTACGAGGGCTTTTATAAGCTCGACCGTGTGCACTTGCGCCACGAACTGTTCGCCGGTGGTATGAGTCGCGAGATCAATCGTGAAGTGTTCGTTCGTCACGATGCGGTGTGCGTGCTGCCTTACGACCCGCAACGCGACGAAGTGGTGCTGATCGAGCAATTTCGTGTCGGTGCCATGGGCAAGACCGACAACCCTTGGCTGATCGAGCTGGTCGCTGGTCTGATCGACAAGGAAGAAGTGCCGGAAGAAGTTGCTCACCGCGAAGGGCAGGAGGAAGCTGGGCTTGTGTTCGGGGCGCTCTGGCCGATGATCAAATATTTCCCGTCGCCGGGCGGCAGCAATGAATTTGTGCACCTGTTCCTGGGGCGTTGCGACACGAACGGGGTTGGCGGCCTGCATGGGCTGGAGGAAGAAGCTGAAGATATCCGCGTCACGGTCTGGGCGTTCGAAGATGCCCTGCAAGCCGTACGTGACGGACGAATTGCCAACGCGGCCAGCATCATTGCCTTGCAATGGTTAGCTTTAAACCGCGCTGAAGTGAGGGGGTTATGGTCGTAAACAAGCTGCGCGATCGTTATAGGGTGGACCTTGTGGGGCTGCAAGCTTCCTGCGAGGCGAACTACGCGCGCTTGATGCGACTGCTGCCAGACATGCGTGACGAGCCGGCGGCGCGGCGCATTGCCGTGACCCACGGCGAACAGATGCTCGGCGTGCTGGCGCTGGAAGTGTTGCAGGTCTGTCCGTACACCACGACCCTGCAAGTGCGCCAGGAGCACAGCCTGCCCTGGCTGCCGATACCGCAATTGGAAGTGCAGGTCTATCACGACGCCTGCATGGCCGAAGTCGTCAGCGCCGAACATGCACGGCGTTTTCGCAGCATCTATCCTTACCCGAATGCGTCGATGCACCAGCCGGACGAAAAGGCCCAGCTGAATATGTTTCTGGGGGAATGGCTGAGCCATTGTCTGGCCTGCGGGCATGAGTACGCCGTCGTTCGGTAGTAGTTGTGAACTGCGTCTGGCTCACGGATTTCCCCTTTTGAGCGTCCCCCAGCATAATTGCGGTACCCATCCACACCCGTGATTCAGCCCTGGGAGAACGCCTTGCCGAGCGTATCCACATTGACCACCGCCGATCCGGCGTTGCTGGTGCAACTCTCCGACAGCCATTTGTTCGCCGAAGCGGACGGAACGTTGCTGGGCATGAACACCCGGGACAGCCTGCAAAAAGTCATCGAGTTGGTGCAGCTTCAGCAACCGCATATCGACTTGGTCATCGCCAGTGGCGATTTGTCTCAGGACGGGACGCTGGAGTCTTACCAGCAGTTTCGCGAGCTCACCCAACAGCTCGATGCGCCGGCGCGCTGGATTCCGGGCAATCACGATGAACCACAGATCATGGCCGAGGCGGCGGTGCAGAGCGCGTTGCTGGAGCCGGTGGTGGATGTGGCTAACTGGCGGGTCACGTTGCTCGATTCGGCCGTGCCGGGTTCGGTGCCGGGGTATTTGCAGGATGAGCAGTTGCAGTTGTTGGCTCGGTCGCTGAGTGAAGCGCCGGAGCGGCATCATCTGGTGTGTTTTCACCATCATCCGGTGTCGATTGGCTGTGCGTGGATGGAGCCGATCGGGTTGCGCAACCCTGAGGCGTTGTTTGCGGTGCTCGATCGTTTTCCGCAGGTGCGGGCTGTTTTATGGGGGCATGTGCATCAGGAGATTGATCAGCTGCGCAAGGGGGTGCGCCTGATTGCCTCGCCTTCGACCTGTATTCAGTTTGAGCCGGGCAGCGATGATTTCAAGGTCGGGGGGCAGGCTCCGGGGTATCGCTGGTTGCGGCTCCTGCCTGATGGCCAGCTCGAAACGGGTGTCGAGCGGGTCACCGGGTTCGATTTTCAGGTTGATTACGGTTCGAGCGGTTACTGACGGTTTTTTGGTCTTTACCTTGGCGGCCTGACAGCCGACCAGGTTCTTGCTTGTCGGGTACATATCCATTTCTGCGGTAACGGCGGCTGGCGGTTTCGCCCTTACGGCGAGGCACTTGTGCGCCCAGCATGGGCGCCATCCTAGAGGTGAAAGTCCTCTCTTGAGCTGGCCACAGCGAATGAAGCGAAGCGCAACTGCATGAGGGTG